>JBHJOQ010000008.1:0-27286 GCA_050329555.1 Acidimicrobiia bacterium
GCGGCCTGCCGGGTATCCTCACCGGGCCCGGACCAACGGAAGAGCGGGAGAATCGAGGACACCTTCACCCCGGCTACGTCCAGAGCCTTGGTGAATCCCTCGATGGTTGCCTTGTCCGCCCGCGGATGCTTGAAGAACGGGATGAAGTCCTCACGCGGCGACATCTCGATGTATTCGTAGCCGAGATCAGCCACTATCCCGGGCAAGTCGTTCAGGGGTACATGCCGCAGCATGTACGGGTCAAGGGCCAGCCTCACCTCGATCCTCCTTGCGCGAGCACGTCAACGTATGCAAATTGCTCGACAAGTGAACGATTCGGATCATCGCAATCCGACGATCTTGCGCAATCCGAATCAGCCACAATGGGCGAGTTCCGGCAGGGGAAGGGTTGGCCCTCCACCTGCGTAGCGAAGGTCGCTTGCCCGCTCCCCCACCCGAAGCAGGCGATTGTATTTGGCGAGTCGCTCTGACCGAACCAGAGATCCGACCTTGATCTGGCCTGCTCCGCTGGCGATTGCCAGGTCAGCCAGCCAATCGTCTTCGGTTTCCCCGGACCGAGCGGAGACAACCGCTCGAAAGCCATGGGCAGCGGCCCTACCTGCAACCTCCAGCGCTTCGCTGATCGTGCCGACCTGGTTGGCCTTGACCAGAACTGCATTGGCGGCACCCGTATCGATGGCCCGTTGCAGCCGATCGAGGTGAGTGACGATCAGATCATCCCCGAGCACCTGAAGCTCAAACCGTCGAGTCGAGGAGACGAATTCGCTCCACAAGTCCCAGGCATCTTCGCCGAGAGGATCTTCGATAGAACATATCGGGCTTTGGTGGCACCAACCGACCAGCCGCTCGATGAACTCACTGCCTTCCAGAACATCACCATCGAGCCGGTAGCGGCCGTCGTCGGCCAACAGGTGGGCGCCGGCGACATCAAGCGCGATGGACATGTCGACCCCCGGTACCAGTCCTTCACCAACGATTGCCTCTACAACGAGGTCAATCCCCTGCTTGCTGTTCCCGCCCACCAAGCCGTAACCGCCTTCGTCACCAACAAGTGTGGGCTCACCCTTCGCACGCAGCAACGCTCCGGCCCGCCGGTAGACGCCGGCAGCCCACTCCAGTGCGACTTCGTAGCTTGGCGCGCCATGCGGCACCACAAGCACGTCCTGGATATCCATGCCTCCAGCGGCATGAAGATTCCCACTAAGGACGTTGATCATGGGGAGGGGCAGTGATGGCGTACACGCCGACGCATCGGCCAAATGCTCCCACAACGGAATCTCCAAGGCCGCGGCGCCGGCGCGAGCGCAAGCTGCGGAAACCGCAAGGATTGCATTTGCGCCTAAGCGGCTCCGGTCCGGCGTACCATCGAGTTCAACGAGCTGCAGATCGAGGCGACGTTGCTCTGTGGGATCCATGCCGATTAGTGCGGGGCCAATCACCGAACGGATCCCGGTGAGTGCTCTTTCAACACTCTGCCCTGCCCATCGAGTCGGGTCTCCATCACGCAGTTCCATCGCCTCGTGCGATCCTGTAGACGCTCCAGAGGGTGCCGAAGCGATGAAGGTCGCGCCATTTGTGATCTCGACCTCAGCTTCGACAGTCGGACGCCCCCTCGAGTCAAGGACCATGCGGGCTGTCACCTGTTCTATAGGCATTCCAGCTCCAACCGAATCGAGCGTGGGGCATCACCGAGCGCGATGAGCCCGGCGACGAAGGCCGTGCCTAGTCGAACGGCGGATTCCGACTGAATTGACGTCAGGTAGCTCACTTTCGACTTCCCCAGGATGCGGGCAAGCATCACCCCGCCGAGATGACGCGCCACCCGCCCTTCGTCTGCCGGCCCGCCATGGTCCTGATAATGGGCCCAGAAGTCGAGTACCGCGTCCGAAAGGCTCTCTCCGGTGGGGGACCCTCCGTGGAATAGGGCCTTTAACGTCAGGTGCGCCATGAGCATCCCAAGGTCAAAGGCAGGATCCCCAACATGGATCACCTCGAAGTCGAGAAGTACGGGACCCTGTTCGGTGACCAGCACGTTCTTTGGGCTCACGTCACCATGAACCAGGGTCGGGGCGTCGACCGAGAGCGTGGAATCGATCAGTTCGTTGAGTGAGGGTGCCAATCCAGGGTGCGCCTGCGCCACCCATCGATAGTACGGATCAAGGCGAAGATCATCGAACAACTCGGCGCCCAGGGTGCGGTCGAGGGTGGGTGGCGGAGCAAGGCGATGAAGCGCCGCCACGGCGCCGGCAACGGCCTCGACAATCGACGAATCGAATTTCGACTCCAACAACTGGTCTTTCCATGTTGGCGGAACCGGCACGAAGGCCTCGATCGCCAGGATGTTTGACGGCTCATCAAAAAAGACCACGCGCGGAACCCGAATACCTCCGAGCGACCCGTCGAGAAGGCTCAGAATCTGTGCCTCACGATAGGTACGAGACGTGTCCGCGAACCAGTCATCCTCGACCGCCAGGCGCGGACGCGCCGTCTTGGCAACGAACGGCTCCGGGGAATGATGCGCCAGGACCACAATTCCCGATACGCCGCCAGAGAGCGGTTCTATCAGCTCATCTGGGTGCACACGACCCAACTCGACTAGCTGATCTCGAAACTGTGCGATCTCGGGTGCGGGGAGTTGATCTCGCACTGGTTCCTCATGCCCGGAATCTCTCACTGGCGCGGTGGGGGCAGTTCGACGCGGTTCGTCGGCCGATCTCCACTCAGTATGTGGACAACCTCGAGCGATGCCCTCTCGCGAAGTTCACGGACAGAGACATCGGATGAAAAGGCAACGTGGGGCGTGAGGGTCACATTGTCCAATTCACGAAGCTCAGGCGGGACTTCAGGCTCAGATTCCAGGACATCGAGGGCTGCCCACGCCGGTCTCCCAACCCGCAATCCAGCAATCAAGGCGTCCGTGTCAACCACGCCGCCGCGACTGACGTTGACCAAGAGGGCGTCGGGCCGCATGGCTGCCAGAAAGCGATCGTCGACCAGATGGTAGGTAGCTTCGTTGAGAGGAACATGGAGGACGACCACGTCACTGAGAGAAAGCATTCGGCTGCGAGATACTAACTCGATACCATCAAACGAAGGCGAACCCGGACGTTCCAGTCCCAAAACCCGACAGCCAAGCGCACCCAGCTTCGAGACCGAACGCCGACCGATCCTTCCCAGCCCCACCATCCCAACAGTCAGCTCTGATACCCGACGCAACTGTCGCTTTCCAGGTGACCACTCCCCCCCTCGAACTTCACGGTCGTAAGCAGCAATCCCCCGCGCCCAGGAGTGAATAAAGCCGACAACATGATCCGAAACCTCTTCCACGCAGTAGTCGGGGACGTTTGATACGACACAACCCCGGTCGGAGGCCGCTTGAAGATCGATGTTGTCAAGACCGACGCCCATCCGGACCACCGCGCGGAGGCGGGAAGCCTCTTCGATCATCTTCCGACTGACCGGGGCCCAGTTCGTCATTATCGCTGAGACGTCACCACCAAGCTCGAGTAGCATTTCTTCGTCTGCTCCCGCCGGAGCTTCCACCAGCTCAAGACCCGCCTCTTCGAGAACCCGTTGCTCGATTTCGACGCCGCTCCATGCATGGTCGGTCAACAGCACCTTCTCAGCCATTGGCGCCCCCACCACTCGAAAGCTCTCCCCTGATTTCGCACGTGGAAACCGAGCAAGGGCTCATGGCCAAAGCGCGACCGACTGGACCGGCGCCAAGAAACCGTTCATCCCCGCCCTGGCACCGGAACCGGCCCCCCCTGCGACGCCGACTCTCGAAGCGCCTGCAGCGTGGCAATGTTGGTCTCGACCTCCGATAGAGGGAACAGAATCGGCTGCTCGCCCAATACCATCGCTTCCATTGCTTGGACTTCTTCGAAATAGGCATTCACATTGCCGAAGCGGAGGATTTCGTCCTCGATGCCATCCATAGCGTCGCCGAACGTACCGCGCGCATCCCCGGTCGGTCTCGTTGACACAGTCACCGTTGTGTCGACACCCACTCGGTTCAGGTAAGGATGTGACAGTCGGACCCTGCCTTTCGTCCCGATGAACTCAGCACCCCAACCAGGCGAACTCGCAAAGCTGGTCACGAATTGGCCGAAGAGCTCGTTTGAGTATCGAAGCATTGCAGCAAAGGTTCGATCGACACCGCCCTGAACGTCTGCCGACCAGGCGAAGACTTCCTTGGGTGCAATCCCGAGAACGAAGTGAAAAAGGGTGACCGGATAGCAGCCGAGATCCCATAGTGACCCCCCTCCTAACTCCGCCGCCCAGCGCACATCTTCCTCGCGCTCGAGGGTAAAGGCGAAGTTGGCAAGGCAAGACCGAACGTCGCCAATCTTTCCTTCTCCAACAATCTCACGAACCGCGCTCGTTTGACGGTGGAATCTCATCATCGACGCCTCTTGGAGCACCACATCGTTCTCCTCAGCGGAGGCCGCCAGGGAAGCCACATGCGCAGCATCGACAGCCAGCGGCTTCTCGCAGAGGACGTGCTTGCCCGCCTCGACCGCCTTCTTCGCCCATTCATAGTGCAAGGCATTCGGGAGCGATATGTAGACGATGTCGACATCGGATCGGTCGATCAGCTCATCGTAGGAGCCGACAGGGTTGTCAATTGCCCTTTCACCGGCGTAGACACGCGCCCGTTCGATATCCCGGCTGGCAACGACGGAGATGTTCGAACGGGAAGGGCCACGAACCGCCTCGATGAGGCGATCGTTGATCCTGCCCGTTCCTAGGAGCCCCCACCTGAGGGGTCGGGAACCTGTGTCATTCATCTTTGACAACCTCCCACGCGCCGGATTTCACCGATCTGTCGCAAGCTTCCTGAACCGCTGCGACCGCGACAGCATCGGCCAATGTCGCAACGTCTCCTATGTCGCCGCCGCCGAGGGCGACAAGCATCCCCGCAGCCTGAAGCGTCGCCAGGTCCTCAAACCCGAGCCCGACCGCGGAGCCCGGATAGAACCGGGCGTGGCCGGGATGTTCAGGACCCGACTGCACCAGCCGCCATCCACCTGAACCGTTCGGTCGATCTTCATAAATGCGTAGCTCGTTCATCCTTTCGAAGTTCCATGACAATGCGCCGTTGGTTCCGTGGACATCGAACGCGAGCTCACATTGAGGACCTGTTATGAATCGGCAAGCCTCCAAGGTGACCTGTGCTCCCGACGCCGATGTGCCGAGAATCCCAACAGTGTCATCGTTCGTAACCGGCTCGGTTCTGCCTGAGGAGTCGGCGACGCTGAAGTGAGAACCAGCCTCATCAGCTACAGGCCGCTCTGTGACGAAGGTATGCAATCGGCTGACAAGTGAGTCCATCGGACCTGTCAGGTAGTGCATCAAATCGGCGACGTGACTCATCAAGTCGCCCAAGGCGCCAAAGCCGGCCTGCTCCTTGTCGAACCGCCATGAGTGCACAACACTCGGGCTTCGGGCATACCCGACGTGAAAACGGCCGCGATAATGCGTCACCTCGCCGATCTGGCCGGCGTGAATCAGTTCGCGAGCGAAACGCACAAGTGGAGGCATCCTGTAGACATAGCCAGCGAAGCCGAGAACACCGGAGGATCGCACCGCGTCGGCAATTGCGCGAGTGTCTTCGGGCGCCCTTCCAACAGGTTTCTCACAGAAGACGTGCTTGCCGGCAGCCGACGCGGCAGCTGCAATCTCCAAATGCGATTGGTTTGGAGTACAGATGAACACTATGTCGACGTCTTCGGCCAACGCCGCTTCCTGCCAGTCACTCGTGCTTCGCTCGAAGCCAAACCTGGACTTCGCCTCCTCGGCCCTCTCCTGGTTTTCGTCGGCGCAAACGACCAATCGCGGTCTGGCGTCGATCTCAGGAAAGCGCGTGGGTGCGTCGATCAAGGCTCGGCTGTGAAGCCCACCCATCAAGCCCATCCCGATCACCGCTACTCCAATCGTGGTCATCGCTTCTCTCTTTCCTCAGCGCCTTTGAAGGCTTCCGGATTGACACAGGAGGGGGGGACCTGACCCTTGTCTATGGTAACGACGTTGTCGACTGCCTCGCTCATCATGCCGGCCATCGCTCCAGAGGTTTGTGCCGCAACGTGGCCACTGAGGACAACGTTTGGCAGCGTGCGAATCGGACTGTCCAGGGGCAGCGGTTCCACCTCGAAGACATCGAGTCCGACACCCCCCAAGTGGCCGGATTCGAGCTGCTCGACCAGCGAAACCTCGTCGATCAAGGGACCCCGGGCTGTATTGATCACCACCGCTCCTTGCTTCAACCTCGCCAGTTCTGAGGGGCCGATCACGCCGCGCGTCTCATCTGTCAGAGGTAAATGAAGGGTTAGGACATCGACCTCGTCCAACAGGCGTCCCATTTCCACAACTTCGACCACACCGTCGACAGTCGAACCCGCTTCGAGCATCGGATCGACGGCTAGCACTTTGCAATCGAAGCCGACGAGGCGTCGGGCAACTTTCCTGCCGATCCGACCAAGACCGAGGATGCCTACGGTGGCACCACTCAGGTCTCGAGTACAATCCTGCCCTCGCCATCCGCCGGCCAGGACATGTTCGTGCCCTGCCGGGATCTGGCGAAGAACCGCCAGCATCAGACCCACGGCAAAGTCGGCGACAGCTGCTGCGTTGCCAGTTGGCGTGATGGTCACCGCGATCGAGTTCTCGGTCGCGGCAGCAACGTCGATTTGATCAAAACCAACGCCGAGCCGAGCAATCACTCCAAGATCGCCACTCCTTGCGAGGACCGATCTCGTGAATCCCTGCCCACCTGCCAGAACCCCCCAGATTCCGTCTAGTGCGTCCACGAGGCGGTCTTCCAAGACCTCCTCGCCGAGATCGTACCCTTCGACCATCTCGAGCCCGGATTCTTTGAGGCGTTTCAGTGAAGGCTCGAACTCCGTCATTGGATTCTCGAGCGCGATCAGGACACGGCGGGGCCTCACTCTTGACACTTCACCGCTACCGTCAGTCGACTCTGTACAGCGGCTCTAGACCCTGAGCGATGCGATCGCAGTTTTCGGCTGCCGCTTCCGCTCGCCGCCGACCAGTCCCGTCTGTAGCACCCGCGATGTGTGGGGTCAGTACTACATTCGGCATCTCGAATAGCGGCGAGTTCAATGGAAGTGGCTCCTCTCCAAAGACATCGAGGCCAGCACCCGCCAGCCGCCCTTCGGCCAGTGCCGCAACCAGAGCCGGCTCGTCAACCAATGCCCCTCTGGCAACGTTGACGACATGGGAGGCCGGCTTCATCAACGACAACCTATGGGCATTCAGGGTGTGCTTGGTTTCTTCATTCAGCGGCAGGTGAAGGGAAACGAAATCGGCTTCCGGAATGAGGTCGTCGAGCCGGTCCGGAGTTACTACGGATTCAGCACCAAACAGGCTGGGGTCGTCTGGAACGACCATATCTACCCCCCTTACTCGCATATCGAAAGCGGAGGCGCGAATACTGAGTTCTCTGGCACTTGCGCCAAACCCGACAAGCAACAACGACCGATCGACCAACTCGAAACCGACCGGCCCATACATAACGGCCCTCTCGACGTTCGTCCGCGATTCGGCATAACGTCGAGACAGCATCAGGATCATCATCATCGCACTCTCGGCGAGGGCGATCGCACTGAGTGGTCCCGGACAGTTGGCCACCGGCATGCCTCGTTTGCGCCAATATTCCAGGTCGAAGTGGTCTATGCCCATGCCGAGAATCTGCCAGAGGCGAACTCCATCGGCTGCATCGAGCATCTCTCTAGTTCCCACGGAGCCACCGAGATCGACCACGACGTCTATGCCTTTGAACTGCGGGGCAAGATCTTCTCCGTGATCAAAGATGCGGAGGTTGTGCCTTTCTCCAACTATGGCCACGACAGCATCTCCAAAGAAAGCGGTATCGTCGGATCTGGGACTAGGAAGGTAGAGGACGTTCACCCTCTCGCTCATCCTGCGTTCCCCCTCAGAGCCGCTATTGTCGAAGCCGCTCCCTGTTGCAAGGCTAGGTCATCGCCACCCACCAGCAACAGGGTGTCGCCGGCGTCCCGGCTCTCGATGGCATGCTCGAGACTGTAGGTGCCGGTTCCCATCGCTTTGCCGTGCCGCTTACATGCTGCGCGGACGGTCGCAACCGCCTCCAAATAGCGCTCATCCTTGAATTGTTGAAAGACCCCGAGGTCGATCGAAAGGTCCATCGGGCCAATCGAGACACCGTCGATGCCGTCAACCGACACAATCGCGTCGATGTTCTCGACCGCCTTCGCCGATTCGATTATCGGAATGCACAACATCGTCTCGTTCGCCTTATCCATATAGTCGGCAACTTCAAAGCCGTAAACGGCGGCCCGGCGAGGCCCGAACCCTCGGATGCCGTCGGGTGGGTACCTGCAAGAGCTGACCAGAAGCTGCGCGTCCTCTTCGGTCTCGATGAATGGACAGAGCACTCCGGGGGAGCCCAGATCCAGATAGTGACGGATCACGTCCGGATCGAGTTTGAGAGGGCGCGCCAAGACTACCGCGCCGGTGTGCACCCCGGCCTGAAGCATCGCCTTGATAGTCTGAGGAGTCTGGGCAGCATGTTCGGCGTCAATCACTAGCCAGTCGAACCCCGCTTTCCCGAAGATCTCGACGACGGTTGGATCAGCGAGCGCCATCTGGCCGCCAAGAACCAGCTCACCAGCCTTGAGACGCTCCTTGAAAGCTCGGGCCTTTTCTAATTCCTGGATCAACTGCGCCTCCTCGACTGTTTCATATACGCACTGTCAGTACACTGACGGACCTGGGCATCTTAGGTCTCTGCCGGGACGCGTCGCAACTGATCGGGCATTGGTTCGGAGGAGGGAGCCACCTGAAACCGGGACGGCTCCGAATCGCAGCGCGGTCAACTAGTGAGCTTGCTCAGGATTCGCTTGAAATTCCGGATCGACTCGTCGGTGTACAGATCGAAGAAGTCTCCAGCGCTACCGCGTTCAACCGCAGCCAGCGGATCGGCCTCTGCGGGAAACAACTCGAACGAAACATAGCCGTCATATCCGAGCTCGATCAGGACACCTACAATCGGCTCGAAGTCGATGTGGCCTCGCCCGGGAGCCTGACGGGTGTTGTCCGCCACTTGAACATGAAACAACCGATCACCGGCTGATCGGAGAGCTGCAACCGGGTCCGATTCCTCGATGTTCATATGGAATGTATCGGCCATGCAACCGACGCTCGGAACATCGACTAGCTCGACAAGTTCGATCGCCTGCTCGACCCGGTTGATCATGAAGTTCTCGTATCGGTTCCAGGGCTCAACCGCCAATCTGACTCCGTATTCGCCTGCATAATGGCCAACCTGACGAAGACCGTCGACAGCCCAGGCCCAATCCTGGCTCCTATCGGGGCCGGGCTCGGTGCGCATCACGGCAGTCGGGCTCACCGCTACCACGCCGGCCCCGACCGCGCGGGCAAGATCGACACACGATCTCATATAGGCCCGGGCATTGGCTCTCACCTCGGCCTCCTGGTGAACAAGGTCTCGATCCCTCGTGAACATGCCGCTGATGGATGCTGCCTCAAGGCCGTGGGTCTCGAGCAGGTCTCTTATCTCGATCGCGTCAAATCGCTCCGGCTCGCCGGCGAGTTCGACACCGTCGTACCCAAACCGGGCCAGACGAGCGATCCCGACAGCTATCGGTTCACTTCCATATACGACCGTGTTGTAAGTCAGACGCATGAATCCCCAATCGCCGGTTCCCTGGTCACGGGACTCCACGCTCGTAGATCTTGATGAACTCGAACAACATACCGCCCGGCGAGCGAAAGAACGCCACATCTCGCCGACCGAACTTGGCGGACATACCCATGGCGGGCGGTGCGATTTCCGTTGCCCCGGCTTGCAGCGCCGTCTTTCGGGAGTCCTCGAAGTCATCTACCTCGTACACGACATGAGCAATTCCCAACGGAAGCCCCTCAGGTAAGAGATGCTCGTACACAGCAGCGGTGAAGACATGCACATATGTTGTTCCCCAGCGCAGCAGCGGCAATCGAAAGGTACGTCCGTCCAACTCGAGGTTGTCTTCTAGGAGAAGTTCTGCCCCTATGGCTTCCAGGAAGGCTATCTCGCGATCGACATCATCGACCTTCGCGGCGAAACTCCACTGTCTCATGCGCGCACATCGGCAACAAATCGATCGAGCGACTGAACCAGGAAACCTATATCGCCACCGGCCGAAAAGAACCGCATGCCGAGGTCGCGCCACCGCAGGGCTTCTTCAGGATCGGCCGGGCCAGCGATACCGGCGGCTATGCCAGCGTCGGCGCAGACTTGGACCACTCGATCAATCACTTCGTGAACCTCTGGATGGTTCGGCTGCCTGGCAAGTCCCATCGAGGCGGACAGGTCATTGCGTCCAACCAAGAGACCGTCCAACCCGGGCACCCTGGCGATGGCCTCTAAATCGTCAATGGCACCCGCTGTCTCTATCTGAACTATGACCGCAACCCTTTTATCGGCGGTCGTGACGTACTCAGCTTCGTCCCGACCATATCCCCCGGCCCGCCGCGGGCCGTATCCGCGCAAGCCGTCCGGTGGGTAACGGGTTGCTTCGACGACCGATTCGACCTCGCCGGCAGATTGAATCCGCGGAACGATTATGCCGTCTGCGCCGGCATCGAGTGGCTGCATTAGCCTGATCGTTTCAGTCCCACCTACGCGTACGAGAACGGCTGTCGGGAACCTCGCGGCCGCCATGGTCAGGAGCTGAACGGTGTCAGGGCCGAGAGGGCCGTGCTCGGAATCTATCACGATGAAATCGAGTTCCGAACCCGCCATGGCCTCCATCACACCTGGGTCGCTCGAACCGACCCAGCTCCCCAGCAGGAAAGGCGCCTCCTGCAAATTCTCCCGGAACCTTCCATTCATCGCATTTACTCCTCACATCAACATAGGCGGGGCGTCATCCCCGAGATGGTGTGCTTCGAAGGTAACTAGCCTGCCGATGCCGTGTCAAAAACGAAGCACCGGATCACTATTGGAACGACCAGCGGTCAAGATACCCCAGGATCGACATCTTCCCGGCGCTCGAGCTTTCTCATTGGTCTTTGCTCGACAGCTGATCCGAGCGACTCTGCCTGTGCAGCAAAACGGAAGGGACAATGGCCAACGATATAGCGACCATTGCGGCCGCCCAAGCAGGGCGATATGAATCTGACGTATCAACAATGTAACCAAACACAACCGGACCAAAAACACCCCCCGTATACGCCCCGCTCATGACGCGCCCCGAGATCTGCCCGACATTTCCGAACTCGCCGATCCTGAGAACGGCAAGCATTGACACCGTGTTCCAGGCCGTTCCGCCCACTCCGAATAGCGCGGCGGCGAACCAGACAAGCTGGATGCCCCCTGTTGTCGATGCCCACAGCAACCCGACCGACACGAGAGTGAGAGATGCCAGGATCACCAGGGGCGCAAAGGGCCGACGGAATCGCTCGGCAATAGGACCGGCAGCTATCCTTGCAACGATTCCCACCGTCCCCATCACGGCTACGGTGAGGCCAGCGACGGCCTGGGAGACTCCGAATTGTTCGAAGGTGTAGAGGGGCAGGAACGCGCCGAGAGAGCTACCGCCGGCGGCCATGAGAAGGGCGAAAGCGGTCAGGCGTCGCACAACGCGACGCTCATCGGGCGAAAGTGACTTCCCGACCCGATGTGAGTCAGTGCTGGTAACGAACCCGGAGTTGTTTGGCGCCAGAAGACGATGGGCAAGCACAAAGCCGATTGGTCCAAGGACAGCGAGCGAGATCACTGATCCGCGCCAGCCGAGAGATTGCGCAGCGAACGGCAAGATAGTGCCTGCGACCACTCCGCCCGCTTGCGCTCCGGCCTGTTTGATTCCCATCAACCATCCCCGTTTGCCCAGGTCGAAATTCAGAGCAAGCACATGGTTCGTAGTTGGGTTCGTCAGCGCCATAGCCGATCCGGCAACAATCGCGGCGACGAACAAGCCATGAACAGAAAACGAAATCGCGAGTGTGATCATGGCGGCCGCTGACATCGAAAACAGCAGCTTCGACGCGAACATCCCCCCCTTCACATCTACAAATCGGCCGGAACGAGGAGCAATCAAGGCAGCCGCCAGCCCAACCAAGCTCGCCGCGATACCGAATTGAGATCGCGACAGCTGCAAGTCAGAAGTCAGATAGGGCGCCAGCACCGACAGTGCATTCGAGAAGACGGTACCGACAGCCATCGTGAACGCGAGCAGGAGGCCGATTCTGGCCCGCCATCCAACCTTCATGTCAGACTTCGCCGTGGAAATGATCGCCGACTATCACCGCGGTCGGCCGAGTCACCGCTGCTGGCTCAAGACATCCAGTGCTTCGGGGAAGTGACATGCGCTCAGGTGGAGGTCAAGGCCGTCATCTCGGAGTACCAGACCAGGCTCCTCAACCGCACAGATCTCCTGGGCTTTCCAGCAACGAGTCCGGAAGCGACATCCTGACGGCGGGTCGGTGGGGCTGGGCACTTCACCTCCAACTTGCAGCGGACGCTCCGAGGTTCGCATGTCGGGATGTTCTATCGGTATCGCGGCCAGGAGCATCTGAGTGTATGGATGGGTGGGACGTCGGTACACCTCGTCGGTAGTACCCATCTCCACGATTTTTCCCAGGTACATGACCGCAACGCGATCGGCGATGTGGCGAACAACGGAAAGGTCGTGTGCTATCACGACATAAGTCAGTCCGAGACGAGATTGGAGATCCATTAGCAGATTTACGACCTGCGCCTGTACAGATACGTCAAGGGCTGAGACCGGTTCATCACACACAATGAATTTCGGATCGAGCGCAATGGCCCGAGCTATCCCGATCCGCTGGCGTTGGCCGCCAGAAAACTCGTGCGGGTACCGCTGATGATCCCGGTGGCCGAGGCCGACTGCGGTCAACAATTCTCCAAGCCGTTCGGTGGGGTCGGCTGGAGCCAATTCTGGATAATTGCGCCACGGCTCTCCGACAATCTCGGCGACATTCATCCGAGGATTCAAAGACGCGTACGGATCCTGGAACACCATCTGCATGCGACTTCGCATCCTATGAATCTCTTTGCGCGGCGCCGATGCCAACTCGACACCCTCGAACTGCACCGAGCCACTCGTCGGATCCAACAACCTAATGAGGAGGCGCGCAAGGGTTGACTTTCCACAGCCCGACTCCCCAACCAAACCGAGAGTTTCCCCGGGCAGCACCGAAAACGACACATCGTCGACTGCTCTCACTTGCGCCGGGTGACCGCCGAACCACTTCTTCCGGCCGGAGTTGAAATACTTGACCAGATTCGCTACTTGCAGGAGAGGTTGCACGACTTGCTCATTCTCGTCGTTGATCATTCGAGGAACCTTTCCGCAAAGAAGCAGGCGCTCACCCTGGATTCCGACAATGAACGAAGTGCCGGCTTTTCAGTAGAGCAGCGTTCTTCGCTGTACTCGCAACGCGGCTCGAACTCGCACCAGGGGGGCAAGTTCGTCAAAACGGGTGGAGTTCCCCGGATTGGAGTGAGTTGAGATTCTGCGTCCCGGACACGCGGAGTGGACGCCATCAGGCCTCGGCTATATGGATGAGCGGGCCCGGCGAAGAACTCTGCCACCGGCGCCACCTCGACAGCGCGTCCGGCGTACATCACCAGGACTCGATCGGCCATCTCGGCCACCACACCGAGGTCGTGTGTTACGAAGATCATGGCCATGCCAAGATCCCGACGAAGCTCGGCGAGTAGGTCGAGGATCTGTGCCTGCACCGTCACATCGAGAGCTGTCGTGGGCTCATCGGCGATGAGCACGGTTGGGTCCAACGCAATCGCCATGGCAATCATTGCTCGTTGGCGCATCCCGCCCGAAAACTGATGGGGGTACTCATCGACGCGCCGCGCCGCATCGGGTATCCGGACCCTATCCAGCAGAGCTATCGCAGCCTTGCGCGCCTCCCGATGAGAGATGCCTCTGTGTGTTCGCAGCGACTCACCGATTTGGAAGCCCAACGTGAAGGCCGGATTCAGTGACGTAACAGCATCTTGGAAGGTCATGGCGATCCCCGCGCCCCGAACCTCCCGCTTCACTCGCTTGGAGGCCGTCAACAGGTCGATCCCTTCGAATCGGACGAACTCGCCCGTAACCCGACCCGGCGGAACCGGGACAAGTCCCATCACCGCAAGAGCGCTGACGCTTTTGCCGGAGCCCGACTCACCAAGGATCGCCAACGCCTCCCCGGCTCGGAGATCGTAGCTGAGCCCATTCACTGCTCTGAGTGGCCCTGCGGCGGTGCGAAACTCCACGTTGAGCTCGCGTACTGAAAGGACCACAGATCGGACTGAGGAGGGGGACGCAGAATCGCCTGCTTCCGGCAATTTCGCTCCTCGTTCCGAGACAATCTCGTTCATTCGAGCCCATCCAGCCAGCGCCATTTGTGCAGCGGGTCCGTTATCCCCCGAATCCAGCTCGCCACCAGATTCAACGACAAGGTGGTCAGAAAGATCATGAGCCCGGGAAATGTAACCAGCCACCAGGCAGAAGCGAGATACTCCCTACCCGAGGAGATCATCAGCCCCCAGGACGCCTGCGGGGGCTTGATCCCGAAACCGAGGAAACTGAGCCCTGCCTCAGCCAAGATCACCACCGCAATCTCCAGAGTTGCCAGCACCAGGAGCGGAGAAATCAAGTTGGGCAGTACGTGACGCCTGATGATGGTGCTGGTCGAACACCCTATGGACCTGGCCGCTTCCACAAACTCCGTTTCACGTATTCCGAGCGCCAGGCTTCGGCTGACGCGCGCGAATAGGACCCATCTGGTCAAGGCAAAGATCAGGATGATGTTGAGGAAACCGCCCCCAACGACGAACAGCACAAATAGTGCAATGAGCAGGCCCGGGATCGACTGGAACACATCCACAGTGCGCATGACCAACTGCTCGAACCATCCGCGAACGAACCCTGCGACGGTGCCGAGAGTCACCCCGATCGTGAATGACACGCTCACGCTGATCAACCCGACCGACACCGATACCCGGCTGGCGGAGATGAGACGACTGACGAGGTCCCGACCGAGTTGATCGGTGCCGAGAAGGTGGGGAAATCCGCCCCGGGTATCGGTGGAGAGTGAAGGGGGCAGATTGCGGGCCGCCAATTCCTGTTCCAGTGGATCGTACGGATAGAAGCCCGCAAAGACCGCGACTAACACGAGAGCGACGAGAAAGAAGAAAGCGAACCCTGCGAGCCGGTCGTTCTTGAGCGTTCGAAGCCAGTTCAGCCGGGACACGGATTCCTTTCCGGTGGCATCCTCAGACAAGGCCCCGGTCTTCGTTTGGTCGCGCGGATCCATCAATTCTCCACCTCGAGGTCGATCTTTGGATTCAGGACGCTGTAGGTCAGATCCACAACCAGATTGACCACGATCACAATCAACGCCATCACGAAAACCGTGGCTTCGATCAACGGAAGGTCCCGTCGCTCAAGTGCTTGAACCAGCATGAAGCCGACTCCCGGCCAGCCGAAGACAAACTCGACGAGTACAGCCCCGTGGAGCAGGGAGGACAACTCGTCGCCGATCAGAGTAACGACCGGAAGCCCCGCGTTCTTGCTGGTATGAACCAGAACCACACGCTTCTCGCTGATTCCTTTTGCTCTTGCCGCCGTAACATAAGGTTTGGTCAGTTCGTCTAGAACAGAGGACCTCACGATTTGGGTCACCCTTCCATATGGCTTGATCGCCAGGGTCAAAGCCGGAAGAACCAGGAACTCCAACCCACCGTATCCCGATGTTGGAAGCCAGCCGAGGCCGAGCGCGACTACCAATATCAGCATCAACCCAAACCAGAAGTCCACGATCGACACCCCCCCGAGCGAGAAGGACCTCACCAGGTCATCCCATTTCGATCGCGCCCAAAAGGCTGCCGATGCACCACTGAGGAGGGCGAAAGGTATCGCCACCGCCATCGCCGCCCCTGCTAAAAGGAAAGTAGCGGGCAGACGATCCAGCACGATAGGTAGAGCCGGAGTTTTCTGCCAGAACGAGTTGCCGAAATCGCCGGTCACGGCCCCCCCGATGAACCTCGCGTACTGCTCGATGAACGGATCATTGAGCCCCATGATCTCGCGAAGGTTTTCCACATCCGCGGGTTTGGCCTCAACCCCGAGCATCAACTGTGCCGGGTCGCCGATCATCCGCCCGGCGAGGAAGACGAACGACAGCACGACGAATCCGACAAGCACAGAGTGGAGCGCGCGGCGTGCTATGAACCTAAGAATGTTTCCTCCCTGGCACCACGGGGTGCTAGCGCAGTTGGGTCGGCATTCCCGCCGACGGACCGGGCCAGCCTAACGATTGGCAGACGGCAGATGGAGATCCCGGAGGCGAGCACTGGTCGTCTCCAAGCACCTCCATCTGCCGTTCCATTTAGTCGGATCTCCTAAGAGAGCCCTCTCACCGCCGCATCTGGACGGCTACGAGTCGATGATCGAGACCCAGGTCCCAATCGATATCCGCGTCAAGCGTGTAGGCAAGACTCAGATGGACGATATAGCCGTACGCTACCGCCTCATTCACGTAGGCCGCCAGCTCCTGCAACCTCTGGTCGCGCTCTTCTCCTGTGAGAACCGACACCTCCGCCCTGAGCAGATCGAACTCCGGGTCACACCAAGTTGCTCCCGCGCTCTCGCAGTTGTAGTAGCCGTTCAATGAGGCCATATAGTCGAGAATCTCGTTTCCATGGGCGTGGATGGTTATGTAACCGCGGTCGGGGGGAATGGCCAATGGCCCTCCCTCGATACCGAAGCTCTCACCAAACGTGGCGTGCTCTTGTACATCGATTCCGACGTTCAGGCCGACCTCTGTGAGCATTCCAGCAACGGCTTCCGCCACCTCAGTGATTCGCGGGATCAGCTCTTGTCTGATGTGGATCGTCAGAGGCAGATCGAGGGGTACTCCATCGGCTTCAGCCTCGGCGAGCAGTTCAGCAGCGCGATCCGGATCGAACGGGACCGGCTCCAGGTCAGCGTTGTGACCCACGGCCGAAGGCCCAACGATCTGATGGGCTGGTGTGCCGTCCTGGCCCAGAACATTCGTGATTATCGACTCCTTGTCGATAGCCAGCAAGATCGCCTCACGAACTCTGATATCACCAAGTGCAGGATGAGTCTGGTCGAAACGAATGAACAGCGTCTCAAGGCTGGGGGCCGTGATGCACTTCGTCGCTGGGTTCGCATCGCCCGCCGCACATTGTTCTGGCGTGGCGAACATTGCAATGTTGGCCTCGCCAGCTTCAACCATGGCCGTTCTGACCTGGTTCTCCGGGCGGAATTCGAAGCGCAGGGTGTCGAAGAAGATCTCGCCATACGTGTCCGGCGCGTCGATACCCCACCAATCCGGGTTCGCCTCAGCAGTCCAACCTTGGCCTCTGTCCCAAACGACAAACGAGTAAGGGCCGGTTCCGATCGGATTCGTTGCGTGGGAATCGGGGTCGTTGAGGATCTGCTCCATCGAGGAGATCGAGGAGAAATAGAGCCGGTTGGGCAGGATAGGATCGGGCTCCTCGGTGGTCACGTCGATCACGTACTCGTCAACAACCTCAGCTGAGATCTGCGGTCCCATGAAGTCCCGGATGGCATAGGCCTGTTCCTCCCCCCACACCCAGTTCACCGCGAACGCGGCGCTCTCGGCGTTGAGTGGGGAGCCGTCGTGGAACATGACGCCTTCCCTGATCTGGAATCGCCAAACCGTCGGTTCGATCTGTTCCCAGCTCGTCGCCAGCATCGGCCCCAACTCACCGGTTATGGGATTGTAGGTGGTCAGCTGCTCCAACACGTTACGCAACCCCGGAGCGTTGACCTCTCCGAGAGTCACCATAGCTTCGAGAGACTGAGGCTCAGTGCTCGTGGCGATGACGAGTTCCCCGCCGCCGCCAACCGTCATTGGCTCGTCTGGTTCTGTTGGTTCTGTCGTGTCTGTTGGACCGGCTGTTGTTGTCGTCGCGTCAGACGGCTCAGCCGTCGTGGTCGTATCGGACGTTTCCGAACCGCATGCCGCCAGTACCAATACCAGCAGCAGCATTCCTATCAACGTCCGCCAGGCTCGCCTTGGTAGGCCGATGCCTCGCTCTTCAATTCGCATTTTCTTCTCCTCCTTGTTTCCTCTGTTGAGGATTGCCGAAGCGTATAGAGGTCGGAATGCCGTGTCAACAGCGGACCGCCATTTTGTTTGTGACCTCTATGCTGACTTTTCGAACTGGCCTGGGGTGATGATTCACTGGTTGAGGTATTCCTCCCTACTGTTCTCCACCTCGAGCAATGCATATTATATATCCTTGAACCCGACGCCGCCGAATTACGTGAAGAGTGGGGGTTCTGAAGCTACCGACCGTATGTGATGCAGTGGCTATTGAAAATGATATATGATATGTGGGCCCGGGCAGGAGCCTGGTCTTAGCAAGGAGGGAACGATGAGAAGCAGAAGCACAAGGGGAGGAGCCCCTTTCATATTGTTGGTCATGCTGCTGATCTTGGCGGCGTGTGGCGGAAGCGAAGTCGCCGAGACCACAACAACGGCCCAGGTCGAGGAAGGCGGCACCATTGTGGCGTTCATCCCGACGACCACCAACACCTACATCGCCGAGTGGGCTCGCGGCGCCCAGGATGAAGCGGCCCGGCTCGGCTACGAGCTAACCATTATCGAGAACAACTTCGATCAGGCCGAGCAGGACACTCAGGTGCAACAGCAGCTCGGGGCCGGCGACCCGGATGTCGTCGCGTACGCCTGGTGGCCGTCGGACAACGAAGCAGGCGTCGCTTCACTGCAAGCCCTAGCCGCCACGGACGTCGCGGTCATCCAGACCAACCAGCTCCCATTCCCGGGGGCCGAGCAGTACGTAGTCGGCTACGCCGGCGTCGACGACCGGCTCAACGGTGAAGTCGCCGCCCAACTCGTCGTCGAGGCCCGCGACTGGATGTTGGATAATGGTGTCGCACTGCACAGCGAGGGAGGAAACGCGATCATCATCGGCTTCGTCGCCGGCTACCAGGCGGGTATCGATCGCTCGGCCGCAGCCCGTCCTGTCCTCGAAGCTGCTGGCATCCAAATCCTTGATGAGCTTGCCGTCGGCTTCGGGCCCCAGGAGGGCTACGACGGCACCAAGCAGCTGATCGCAGCCCACCGGTCCGCCGGCATCGACCTTGTGTATGTCCACAACTCGGCACTCGCCGAGGGGGTAGTACAGGCCCTTGAAGAAGAGGGCTTCACTCCGGGGGTCGAGGATGGGGATCCTGCCCGTCCCGGCGATGTGATGGTCGTGGGCGGCACCTGCCATGGCAACCTCGAGTACCTCGAGGATGGACGTGAGTATGCAACTGGCTTACAGGCAGCAAGGCTGGAGGGGGTGTTCAGCATCGCGACACTGCACGAGTACCTCACCAACGGCTCGCTGGCGGAGTTCAACAACTTCATCCCTAACCCGCCGGTGCGCAGCCCGCTCTACACGGATACAAACGAGCTCGAATCTGTGACCGTCGAAGGTTTCACCGTCGAAGAGCTCTGCGTCTACTGATCTCATCCGTCGGCGGGGGCGGGGCGTTCCCCTGCCCCCGCCGACGATGATCCGGAAGGACACGCCGATGACTACCGCCGGTAGAGGGCGAGTTCTCTCTCGTCCGCTTGCTGAACGCCGTGAGGAGGTGCGACATGAGCCCTGTACTCGTCGTCGAGACACTTTATGAGCATCAGGCGTCGCTCCATTCCAGGCAGGGCGCCCGCGCTTCGGCGGTCAGAATTGTGGAGCATGCCCGCTGTGCCTGATCGCCCCTACCTGCAGGTAGTTGGCCTCAGTAAGAGATTCGGTGCTATCCGCGCCCTGGACAACACATATTTTGAAGTTGAGGCGGGCGAGGTGATGGCGCTCGTCGGTGAGAATGGCGCGGGGAAGAGCACCCTCGTGAAGATCCTCGCCGGAATGTACTCACCCGACGAGGGCGAGATCTATCTCAACGGCAAGCCGGTCGAACTCGGTGGCGCAACGCGATCTGGACATGCCGGCATCGCCGTCGTCCAGCAAGAACTCTCACTGGTACATACGCTGTCGGTAGCCGACAACGTGTTTCTCGGCGACACTCGACACGGCTGGCGCGCCTCCCCTCGCGCTTTGGCACGGGAAGCACATCCCATCCTCCAACAGGTCGGTCTGGGGGATCTCGACCCCCTTACCCGCGTGGAACGACTCACGGTCGCAGAGCAGCAGCTCACAGAGGTGGCTCGGCTGCTCGCTCGTGACGCCCGAGTCCTCATCTTCGACGAACCCACCGCAGCTCTCGCCGCACGGGAGATCGAACGGGTTAAGGAGGTGGTCCGAGCCCTCAGGCTAGACGGCCGGGCGATCATCTATGTCACGCATCGGCTCGACGAGGTGTTCGAGCTCGCAGATCGAGTGACTGTCTTCCGCGACGGAGAGTCGCACCCGCCGAAAGCAACCGTGGAGATAACCTTGGACGACCTCATCGCGATGATGCTCGGCGGGGCCTTGGAGTCCCTGTTCCCGGCACGGACCGGTTCTGAAGGCGATGTTGTGCTCCAGGTCCGAGGGTTAATCACCGAGGCGTTGAACGCCCCCGTGGACCTTGAGGTGCACACTGGGGAGCTGGTCGGTCTGGCCGGCCAGCTCGGCAGCGGTGCGTCCGACGTCCTCAAAGCAATCGCCGGACACGAGGCGCGAGTCGCCGGGGAGGTCGTCGTCGGCAGTCGGACGGTACCTCCGGACTCTCCCAACGCGGCCATCCGCAGCGGGATCGGATACAGCTCGTCGGATCGCAAGCGCGACGGCTTGTTCTTACAGCGCACGGTCGCGGAGAACCTAACCGCACCTTCCCTGCCGGCAGTCTCACCACGCGGATGGCTTCGGCCTGGTCTGGAACGGGCGATGGCCGAGCAGATCGCACGAACGTTCACCATCGATCGCTCCCGACTCACTTCGCTGGCTGGCAACCTCAGCGGCGGGAACCAGCAGAAGGTCGCGGTCGGCAAGTGGACCGGTTCACATCCCAAGGTGCTGCTGATCGACGAGCCGACACGTGGCGTCGACGTCGGGGCTCGATCGGAGATCTACGCGCATCTCCGAGCCCTCGCCCAGAGCGGGATGGCGATCGTCATCGCCTCCTCCGATTCCCAAGAGGTTCTCGGTCTCGCCGACACCGTCGTAACCTACTTCAAGGGAACACAAGTGAGCGTCCGGCCGCGGGACGCAACCGACTCACATTTGCTCACTCGGGAGATCACGCATCCGATCGAGGTGGCGTCGTGACCAAGGCCGCCCCACCCGCCCTTTCGGTCGTGGACCACGCCGAGCGCCCGGCGCGTAACGTTCTCGCACCGATGATGGTCGTCGTCGCGATTGCCGGACTCCTGCTGCTCGGATGGATCACAACCCCCGAGTTCTTGACCTTTCGCAATCTCCAGAGCATCGTCCGCGCCTCAGCTCTGATCGGGATCATCGCCGTTTCGATGACCTTCATCACGATTACCGGCAGCTTCTTCTCGCTGTCCGTTGCTCAGACCGCTGCCGCGGCAGCAATCAGCTTCGCCGCTCTCCTCAGCTGGAGTTGGCCAGTTTGGGCGGCCATCCTGACGGTCCTCATAGGAGGAGCGGTCATCGGCTTAGCCCAGGGTGGGGCCGTTGCATTAGGTGGTAATCCGATCGTCGTGACCTTGGCGGTTGGGGCGACCCTCTTCGGGGCCGGCGCCTGGTTGACCGACAACAAGACGGTACGCACCGGGACCGACGCAGCCCATTGGATCGGCACCGCCCGTCCCTTTGGTATCCCCACTCAGACCTGGGCGTTTCTCTTTATCGCCGTCATCGCTGCAGTGGTTCTGACCCGATCCCGCTTCGGACGCGAGGCGACGCTGGTAGGGGCAAATCGCCTCGCTGGCGTTGGTGCCGGGCTCCGCCCCGGTCGCGTCGCTTTGACCGTCTTCGCAATCTCCTCACTGGGCGCCGTGATCGCTGGCATCTTCGCCGCGGCGCAATTCGAGCAGGGTCGGCTCGATCAGTTCGACGGCGTGGACATCGATGCTATCGCGGCGATTCTTGTCGGTGGGGCAGCCATTCAAGGTGGTGAGGCTTCCGCGTTGCGCAGCGCACTCGGCGCAGTGTTCATCGCGGCGCTGCAGAATCTGATGGTGCTGCGCGGCCTTGGTTTCGGAGTTCGTTTGTTCCTTGTGGGGCTGGCCATTCTGGTGAGCGTGAGCACCTTCACCATCCTACGACATCGGAGACAGCTGACGTGAGAGCCGCCACCCGAATCGAGCCGATGGTGTGGGCCAGACTCGCCCTCTTCATCGGCGTGTTGTTGGTGTTCACGGGCAGCGACGACCGATTTTTCACGATAAACAACATCTTCACCATCTTCGAGGGGTTCGCTTTTCTCGGACTCGCCGCGCTTGCTGTCGGCATCACGATTATTGCCGGAGAATTCGATCTCTCAGTGGGCTCGACGGCGGCAGTCGCCGGAATCATCGCAGTCTCGGTTGTCGACGACATCGGTCTGATCCCCACAGTGCTGCTCGTCGTGTCAATCGGATCGATCTACGGAGCGATCCAGGGCTACCTCGTCTATCGCCTCAAGATACAGTCGCTCGTCTTCACCCTGGGAACGCTGATAGCGCTGCGGGGACTCGCTTTCATGATCTCCGGAGAGAACACAGTGGTTATGGAGGATTTGACCGTTGCCAACACCGTGCGACGTCAGATCTGGATCTTCTCGCCGACGAGCCTGTCGGCCATCGCCGTGTTCGTCCTCGTCGCCCTGTTCCTCGGTTACACAAGGTATGGCCGGGAGATCTTCGCCGTTGGCGGCGGACGACAGGAGAGTGCTGCTGCCGGGGTTCCGGTGATCCGGCCGCTGATTCTGGCCTTTGCTTTCTCCGGAGCCATGGGCGCGCTTGCCGGTGCCATGACATCGATCAAGTCGGGAAGCGCCGGGCCGGCGAGCTTCGAGACCCTGCTGCTACCCGCCGTGACCGCTGCCCTCATCGGAGGTGTCAGTCTGTTCGGGGGAAGGGGGACGGTGATTGGAATCGCGATTGGAGCCCTCACCCTGCGATTCATCATCAGCGGGCTGAGCCTTGAAGGCGCTCCCTTCTACGTACTCACATTGGCGACCGGGGTCGTGCTCATCGTGTTCGTCGTGCTCGAGCTGGTCATCGATCGCCCGGAGCTTGGCGCACGCTGGCGTCGGTGGCGTAAGCTTGTGGAACACCGCGGAAACACGTAAACGGGCGGCCTCGGAGTTGCCGCGAGCACTCCGACCTAGTCAGGATCTCGAGGGCCGTAGAAACTCCGTCAATAATTGGGTCAGAGGCAACCTAGGCCCCCCACCAACTTTCACCCATCGGCTCGAATGGAACGACACGTCGAAGAAGCTCGATGGCCTTGTCGAGCCCCTCCGAAGCCGTGAACAGAACGTCCTCATGCTCAATCGATACGACGTCGTCGTATCCGCCCAGTCGGAGGGCGTCGAAGAATTCGCGCCAGAAAGCCTCATCGTGACCATACCCGATCGTCCGGTAAGACCAGCCCCTGGCCTTGACCTCGCCGTAAGGACGCGGGTCCATCAATCCGGCGGTCGATAGTTGATTGACGCGAGCGTCCTTAGCATGAACGTGTCGGATGGCGGAGCCCAACTCGGTGACCGCAGAAACGGGGTCAACGCCAAGAAAGAAGAAGTGGGATGGATCAAGATTCGCCGCAACCCTCGGTCCGATCCTATCCCGAAGCTTGAGCAGCGACATCGGGTTGCAGACGAGATCACCCGGCACCATCTCAAAACACAGGTCGACACCGTAGTGCTCAGCGTCTTTGACGATGTTCTCCCAGAAGGGGGTAGCGATGGAATCCCATTGCCATGCCAGCACACCTTGAAGCTCGGGCGGGAACGGCTGTGTGATCCAATTAGGAACGCTGTCTCCCGGGGCGCCTCCGGGCAGGCCGGCGAGCAGGGTGACCCGCCCTGCGCCAAGCTCATCGGCTAATTTGATCGCTGCCCTGACATCGGTCGCATGTGAACCTGCGATGGAATCATCCGGATGAAGCGGGTTGCCATGAACAGCCAATGCGGATACCTCGACCCCGGCCCCGGTGAGGAGACTCACAAGCTTCCGGACCGCCTGACGGTCCGACACGAGTTCGGCTGCCGAGACATGATCAGTTGGGAAATATCCGCCGACCGGTATCTCCACCGTCTCCACCCCCCTCGACGTTATGGCGTCGAGGGCATCGGGCAGGGATCGATCCAAGAACATTGCTGTGAGAACACCGAGTTTCATCGCGCCGGATGACCCTCGTCTTGGGGGCGAACCAGACTCGACCAAGCAGGCGCATTCGGGGACTGCCGCAACCGGCAGCGTGTTTCGTGCTTTCGCGGGTGATCAATGTCTCCGAGCATCTGGTGCCTCCACCATCGACGGCGCTGGCTGCAATGACGACGAGCGTAGCCTGAAACTCGAGGCACGGCCTGCGCCAGATCGTTTCACCTATGCTCCCACGGATTCCTGACAAACGAGGTGCTTCGATCGCGAGGCAGAACCGACGTTATCCTCGGAGAGAGTCAACTAGTTTGCCCGAATTGGAGATGACCAATGACAACCGTGAGCGAATACATCGCCGAATTCATCCACGCCCAGGAGATCGCATTTGTCGCCGGCATCCCGGGTCACGGCAACCTGACGCTCTACGACGCCCTTCATGGAGCGAACACCCCAACCGTGATGGTCAGACATGAGCAGTCGGCGGCATTCCTGGCCGACGGCTATGCCCGGATCACGGGTAAACCCGTGGTCATATCAACCTCTGTCGGTCCGGGAGCGGTCAATTCACTGGTAGGCCTGGCAACGGCCATGGCTGACTCGAGTCCAATTATCGCAATCACAGGAGACGTCCAGACTTATGTTCGGGACAAGGGTGCGATTCAGGATATCAATTTTCATGCTGCGTCAGACTTCGCGTCGATGGTGAAACCGGTGGTGAAACGCTCCTGGAGTATCACCAGCCCCGACCAGCTTCCAGACGCACTTCACCGCGCCTACATGATGTCAATCTCTGGTCGCCCGGGCCCGGTGCATCTCCAGATCCCCATGGATGTGCAGGCGGCCAACCTCTCACCCGGGTCCAGGAGCCCGCAAGTCACGGCCGCCATCCCATCCAGCTACCCAGCCCCTGAAAGCATCCGAGCAGCAGCCGAAGCAATCCTCGAGGCCGAGCGCCCTGTCTTCCTTGCTGGTGGCGGTGTCACTATTAGCCGTGCTGAGTCAGAGCTGGTTGCGATCTGCGAGTACCTTGGCATCCCGGTCATCACAACACTGACGTCTAAAGGGGTCATCTCCGAGGATCATCAGCTGAACGCTTTCTACACCGGGCCGAAGGGGTCTCCGGTAGGTACCGACACGATTAGGGAGGCTGACCTGCTGGTGGCAGTCGGCTACCGGTTTACGGAGTGGGCATCCGGATCGTTCGTCCACGGTGAGGTTTTCTCGGTCCCACCGCAAAGGATCGTTCATATAGACGTGGATCCGAGCGAAATCGGGCGAAACTACCCTGTGGAGGTCGCAGTTGTCGGCGACGCCAAATCGTCTCTGTCTGCTCTGCTCAAAGCCATTACCGAAATGACCGAGCCGCGCGATTACTCGGACTCAAGCAGATTCCGTGCCCTCCAAGCCAGGCGCACCGAGTGGGAGAAGAGCCTGGAAGCCCAACGAGTGCAGTCATCGCCCATAAGTCTCAGCACAGCTCTTGGGGCGTTACGAAGAGGCCTTCCCCGCGATGCAGTAGTTACGTCCAGTTCCGGGCACACACAGGGACACCTCTTCCAGGAGTTTCCTGTGTTCGAGCCAAGGAGCTTTCTGTCTGCCGGGGGCTTTTCCACCATGGGATGGAGCCTGCCGGCAGCACTCGGTGTCAAGCTCGGTGTCGGGGAACGCCGTGTAGCCGCCGTTGTGGGCGATGGTGACCTCCTGATGAGCTGTCAGGAATTGGCAACTGCCGCGCAATACGGGATCGACATCACAGTCTTCGTTCTGAACAACGGCGGCTATCTCAGCATCCGGGATATGCAGGCATCGATATTTGGCCCCGATCGCACAATCGCGACGGAAAACCGAACGTCACAAGGTGAATGGATCGTGCCCGACGTCGTTGGTCTCGCCAACGCACTAGGAGTCCCGGGTACCCGAGTCAACGAACCGGGCGAACTCGAGACCGCGATTCAGACCGCTGTGGATCGACCAGGACCTTTCGTCGTCGAAGTGCGCACGGAGCAGGCATTCCCGCGGTCAATGAATGATCTCGCCTATTTCTCCGATTTCCCTGCACCGGAGCGGGTGCAAGGAATTCAAGGCGGCTAAGCCGAACTACGGTCTCAGCGCATTTTCGCTTTGCATGGGCCATACACCACAAGGGCCAATATCAAGAAAGCGCCACCGCAGCTCGATCACTCCCGATCAGCGCACTAGCCCGAAAAGCGTCGAGGCTGGCTGCGTGTAGGTTACGAGGATATACCGCATCCCCGATCGTCAATACGCTGGGGTGTCCGCTTGCCCGAAGCTCCTCTGCAAGCCGATTGTCCGCCTGTCTTCCTCCCGTGACCACATAAGAAACCTCTTCAAGGTCTTCGTAGTCACCTCGTGATTGCAACTGAACGTAGCCAGGACCAACCGATTCAACGGTTGTCTCGAGCCTGACTTCAATCTCCTCCTTGGCTGATAGCAAACGAAGCAGGTGAGCCCGACCCGGGGGCTCCCTATCGTTGGCCAGCCCATCGCCGGGCTCGATGATCACCACGGCAAGACCCGGGTGAGCAAGCTGTACCGCCGCAGCGCAGCTCACCGCATCGCCGCCTGCAATCACCACCTTCCCAGACCACTTTTCGGGCATCGACAACGGCGCCGAAAAGAGGTCATGAGTCTCAACGTCTCCGACCACGTCGTAAGACCGAGGCGCACCTCGCGCTCCCGACGCTACGACGATGGTGTCCGCGTTGATTTCGTAGAGGAACGGAATATCCGCCTCGGTAGCGAGGAGCATCTCAATGCTCGAATCTCGTAGCCGTTCTTCGGCGTAGTCCAGGAAACGATCAAAGTCGCCCACCCGTGACGCGAAGAGTAGCTGGCCGCCGATGCGATCATTTCTCTCCACCAGTACCACGCTGTGACCGGCTTGTGCGAGCCCAATAGCGGCCCGAACCCCCCCGGGCCCTGCCCCCACAACATCTATACGATGCCTGTTGTTGGT
>JBHJOQ010000087.1:0-12610 GCA_050329555.1 Acidimicrobiia bacterium
AGAACGGCGATGATCGTCAGGAGCGACGAGTCCTTGAACAGCGAGATGAACTGACCGACCATCGCCGGGCTCACTTCCTCCGTGATTCAGGCGTACGGATGGACGGAGCCACCCGCAACACGTCCCCTGACCCTAATCAGAAGACCCGACGCCATTCGAAGAAAGCCAAATCGGTTCGCCACAAGCGGCCACCCGTTGATACTCTTTTGCACCGGTTCCAAAGGAGGACCCCCAACCAATGACAAAGACAAGACGACTCATAGCAATCATGTCGGTGTTCGCCCTCGTCCTCGCTGCCTGCGGCGACGACACGGGCGGCGACACCACCACGACGGCTGCTGCCGGTGAGGAAACGACGACCACCGCGGGATCGGGTCTCCCCGACCTCGAGGGACGCACTGTCACCGTCGGCGTCGAGAACGCTTACATTCCATTCAACTACATCCCGATCGGTGAAACCGAAGGGACTGGGTGGGATTACGAGGCCTGGGAAGCGATCTGTGAGCTCCTCAACTGTGTTCCTGAGTTCGTCGAAGCCGGTTGGCCCGTAGTGATCGACCAGGTGGCTGCTGGCGAGATCGACACTGCGGCAGACGGCATCTCGATCACCGACGAGCGCAAGGAAATCGTTGACTTCTCCAACCCGTACATGACGGTGACCCAGAAATTCATCGTTGGCCTCGATGACGATCGTTATGCGACGGCACAGGATCTGATCGACGACACCGAAGCAACCATCGCCACTCAGGTTGGCACCACCAACTTCGAGCTGGCTGTCGAACTCGTCGGCGAGGACCGGATTCAGGCATTCGACCAGTTCGCCCTTGCCATTCAGGCGCTCATCGCCGGTGATGTCGACGCGGTGATCATCGACGATGCGGCAGGTCTCGGCTACATCGGAGAGAACTCCGAGTCGATCAAGACCATCGAGACACCGCTCCAGTCCGACCCGCTCGGGTTCATCTACCCGCTGGGCTCGGAACTGGTTGACCCGGTCAATCAGGCGATCGCCGTCCTTGCCGAGAACGGGACCCTCGAAGAGCTAGGACGGAAGTACTTCGGCCCCGACTTCGACATCGGTTACGACGACATCGAAGAAGTCGGCTGATCGACCTCGTTCGAGACGACAGGGAGTGCACCGGGCCTTTAGGGTCCGGTGCACTTTCTTTATGAGCCGATGAGCATCGAACCCGAACTGAAACCAGGCGAGCTGGCCCCCACCCCGGGCGGTGCATACAAATTCGACCGACACGACTTTCCCTGGTGGCTCGTCGTCATGGTTTTGATCATCGCAGTGATGGTGGTGGCGGTGATCCTCGACCCGAACTACCGCGAAGCTTTCACCAGGATCTTCCCCCTCCCCCTGCGGGCTGGCGAGGGAATCCTGCTCACCTTCTATCTGACGGTGGGCTCGTTCGTTGTCGCCACGATCCTTGGCCTTTTCCTCGGATTGGCCCGGGTGAGCAAACGGACCGTGATCCGCAATGCCGCCGCGGTCTATATCGAGTTCATCCGTGGCATCCCGATGATCGTCTTCATCTTCGCCGTTGCCTTCTTCATCGCTCCCGACTTCGCCGATCTCATTGGACTGACAAGTCGTTCGATACCTATGGCAATCCGTGGTGCTGCAGCCCTCTCGCTGTTCTATGCAGCGTTCATCGCTGAGGTGTTCCGGGCCGGGATTCAGTCGGTCGAGGAGTCCCAATCAGAGGCGGGCCGGGCACTGGGGCTGACCGAGCGCCAGATCATGCGGAGGGTGGTCCTACCGCAGGCGGTTCGAAACATGCTTCCCGCCCTGGGCAACGACTTGATCTCCTTGATGAAAGACACGTCGCTGGTGTCGGTCCTCGCCGTCCGCGAGTTGACCCAAATGGCCCGGCTCTACTCCGGTTCCAGCTTCCGGTTCCGGGAGTCGTTTCTGATCCTGATGATCATCTATGTGATCCTGACGATGGGCCTGAGCCTGTTGCTCCGCTGGTACGAGCGGAAGATCGCGATCCCCGGCCGGTACACCCAGTCGGCCTAGTGTCCTGTCAGCTGGCGAGGATGGCTTTGACCCGGTCGACGACCGAATCCACGTCCATGCCTGCCCATTCCATGACATCGTCCGGGGCGCCGAAAGGGAGGAACCGGTCGGGGACGCCAATACAGGTGACGTGTTTGTTCAGGCCCTTGCTGGTGAAGTCTTCGAGTACTGCCGAGCCGAAACCGCCGGCCACTACGTTGTCTTCGAGAGTCACCACATAGCGGGCACCGGCCGCCCATTCGGCGATTCTGGGGTCGAGTGGTTTGACCCAGCGGGCGTTGACCACCCCCACGCTCACTCCCCCCTGGCTGAGATCGCCAGCCGCCTTTTCGGCAATCTCCACCATCCTGCCGCTGGCCACGAAGAGAACGTCGCTTCCTTCGCTGAGCAACTCGGCCTTTCCCACCTCGATCGCTTCCACCGGAAGCGACGGGACCGAAGATGCTCCGCCCTTCGGGTAGCGGATGGCGATCGGACCGTCATGGTCGACTGCGGTCTCCACCATGGCGCACAATTCGGTGGCGTTCGACGGCGCGCCGATGACCATGTTGGGGATCATCCTTAGATACGAGATGTCGAACACACCATGGTGTGACGGGCCGTCCGGGCCGGTAATGCCTGCGCGATCGATCAAGAAGACAACGGGAAGGTTGTGCAGAGCTACATCGTCGACGATCTGGTCGAACGCCCGCTGCAGAAACGCCGAGTAGATCCCCACCACCGGCTTCTTACCCGCCATCGCCATGCCGGCAGCCAGGGTGACTGCGTGCTGTTCGGCGATGCCAGTGTCGAAGACACGGTCGGGGAACCGCTCCCACATCTGCCTCATCCCGGTGGTCGAGATCATCGCCGCAGAGATCCCCATCAGGTCGGGGCGCTCTACAGCGGCCTGGGCCAGGGCACGGCCGGCGACTTCGGTGAGCTTCAACTCCGACTTGTGCGCCTTTCCGGTCGCGACGTCGAATGAGCCGACCCCGTGCAGCTTCTCCACATCGTCTTCGATGGCGGGCTGGTAGCCGTTGCCCTTCTCGGTGACGACGTGGATCACCACCGGCTCGTCGTACGCCTTGGCGTTCTCAAAGGTCTCCTCGAGTAGTTCGATGTCGTGCCCGTCGATCTGACCCGTGTATTTCAATCCCAGGGAGTCGAACACAGTCGACGGCTCGATCATCTGCTTGATCGCCTCTTTGGTTCTGTTGGCGAGCTCGTCGGCGGTCTCTCCGACAAGGGGGACGCCTCGCAGCACCCGTCCGAGCGCCTTCTTTGCCTTCTCATACCGTGGGTCGAAGCGGTAGTGGGCGAGGTTGGCGAGTGCCGCCAGGCCCCCGACAGTGGGGGCGTAAGACCGCCCGTTGTCGTTGACGACGATGACCAGGTTCTCGGGGCGAGTCACCGCGATGTGGTTGAGCGCCTCATATGCCATACCTCCGGTGAGGGCTCCATCGCCGATGATCGCAATGGTATATCCGGGGTACCCGGCGAGTGCGTGGCCGAGTGCGTAACTCAGCGACGTCGAAGCGTGGCTGTTCTCAACGAAGTCATGCTCTGACTCTTCCCGGCTCGGATAACCCGAGAGGCCCCCGGTGTGGCGCAAGGTGGTGAACTCGTCCTGGCGGCCGGTGACCAGTTTGTGCACGTATGCCTGGTGCCCCACGTCCCAGATCATCCGGTCCCGGGGCGAATCAAAGACGCGATGCAGCGCCAGCGTGAGTTCGACAACACCGAGGTTGGGGCTGAGGTGGCCCCCGGTGACGGAGACCTTCTCCAGGATGAAGCTACGGATCTCGGTGGAGAGCTCACCGAGTTGCTCGTAACTCAACGAGCGGAGATCAGCAGGCTCGGTGATCTGCGATAGAAGCGGCATAAGCCTCCCCAGATTAGTGGCACCAGATAATTGACCCATTACTAAACCGTTCTGTGTCGATCCGCGTGAACGTGTGGTGCATGAAATCGACACAGATCAAGCGGCCACCCCACCCGGATCTTTCTGTGTCGATGCGCGCAAGGACGTGGTGCTGAAAATCGACACAGAACGGTTTTAGACCGCCGGGAGTCGGATGGTGAAGGTGGAGCCTACGTCTAGTTGGGACCGTGCGGAGATGGTGCCGCCGTGTCTCTCCACTACGTGTTTGGCGATGGCGAGCCCGAGGCCGGTGCCTCCGGTGCGACGGGACCGGGCGGCATCCACGCGGTAGAACCGCTCGAACACTCGGTCGAGGTCGCGGGTAGGGATGCCCGCTCCGGTGTCGGTGACCTCGACGATTGCGCCTTCGTCGTCTACGGCGACCGTCACCTCCACTGATCCCCCTCCCGGTGTGTACCGGACGGCGTTGTCGAGCAGGTTCCTGACGGCCATCGACACATCGCGCCAGTTCCCCATCACAGATGCCTCCTCGGCCTGGACCGTAAGGCCGACTCCGGCGTTCCCGGCCTGCTCTTGAAATCGTCCCACCTCCTCAGAGACCAGCAGATCGAGACGAAGCGAATCCAGTTCGGGCACCTCACGCTCGAGGCGGGAGAGATCGAGGAGGTCGGACACCATCCGATCGAGCTGACGTGCCGAAGCTTCGAGATTGTGGGCGAACTTGATCGCCGATTGGTCTCCTCTTTCGACAGCGATGGTTAACGCTTCCGACGAGGCAATGATCGACGCCACAGGTGTCTTCAGCTCATGGGACGCATTCGCCACGAAGTCTCTCCTGATCGAAGCGACCCTCTCCTGGTCCGTGACGTCCACGATGACAAGCAGGATTCGACGGTCACCGGTGAAGGGCGTGGCCACACCGCGAAGGCGACGCGGCGGTGAGCCATGGTCGACAGTCACCTCCTTTTGATCCATGGCTTCTCTGCACTCTCGCACCAGAGTCTGGAAAGGATGCGGGGTGAGGTTGTTGAGCTGCTCAGGGATGGCCCCGAGCAGCTCGCTTGCCCTCGGATTGGCATAGACAACCGCCTCATCGGCACCGACCAGGACCGTGCCCTGGGGCAACGCACCGAGCACCACCTCGAGGGTTTCTGCTGCAACCTCCGACTGGACGAGTCGCTCCCTCAGCTCCTCCGCCAATCGGGAAATAGAGAGCCCCAGCTCATCGAGCTCCCGGAGCGGGGACCGACTTGGTCTCTTCTCGAAGTCGCCGGCGGCGATTTCCAGAGTCGTGTCGCGGATTTCGACGATCGGGTGGGTCAGGCGCCGTGCAAGGTAGGCAGCAACTGCCACGCCGACGATACCCACGGAGAAGAACATGGCGAGAATACCCAAGCGGAAAGGGGCCAACCGCTCCGACACGGAGCGCTCCGACTCCGACACTCTCAATATCAGCCCGTCGCTTGGAGGTAACGCCAGGTAGTGCTGGGCGAAGTTGGTGCTGTCGCTGACTCTGGTGTCACGCCCGACCTGACCTGACAATGCCGCCACCACTTCCGGGCGATCCCCGTGGTTCTCCATGGCCGCGGGAATGGAGTGAGAGTCTGCTGCCACCACCCCGTCCGACCGGATGACGGTAACCCGGAGCCCCGATACTGTGGAGACATCACCGACCCACACCCCGAGGAGGGCTTCGTCGTCGGGCATGACCATTCCGGCGACCCGCGCCGTGCTTTCCACATTCGCCACGAGGTCGTCGACGAGGGCTCCCCTGATCTGGCGGTCCACCAGCCATCCGAGGGCACCGATAAGCACCAGGTAAGTGAGGGCGTAGTAGACGAGGAGACGGGTCGAGAGCCTGGTGCGACCGGGCTGCGACGACCTATTCATCAACGAATTTATAGCCGAGTCCCCGCACCGTGACTATGTGACGGGGCTCACCGGACCGCAGTTCAACCTTCTGCCTCAGCCTCTTGATGTGTACATCGAGGGTCTTGGTGTCCCCGAAATAGGACGGCCCCCAGACTTCGTCGATCAGCGTGTGCCGCGCTGCCAGACGGTTCTTTCGCCGCATCAACGCCTCGAGGAGCTCGAACTCTTTGGGGCGGAGCTCCACTTCGTCTCCTTCGACTCGGACGATATGAGCGTCGATGTCGAGTTCGATGGACCCGCCGCGGAGCACCTCGTTGGCTTCGGCAAGGACACCCGTCCGATCGCTCCGCCTTATCTGTGCCCGCACCCTGGCCAGGAGCTCGCGCATCGAAAACGGCTTGGTCAGATAATCATCGGCACCAAGTTCGAGACCGGTGACCTTGTCTGCCTCGGAGTCCTTGGCGGTGAGCATGATGATCGGGACGTCGGAAAAACTTCGAATCTGACGGCAAACGTCGAGACCGGACATGCCCGGCAGCATCAGGTCGAGGAGGACCAGGTCGGGGCGGTGGGTCCGGGCGGCCTCCAGGCCGGCCCGCCCATCTTCGGCAGTCACAGTCTCGAATTGTTCGGCCTCCAGCGCATACTTGATCGAATCGACGAGCCCCGATTCATCTTCGACGATGAGAACCCGATGGGGCCGATAATCAACCGGGTGGGTCATTCAGTGACCTGATGAGACCTGCTTCGTCGAACGCAAGTCGATCACCGGTGATCAAGTATGCCGTCTGTTCGGCGAAGTCGACCGCCTGGTCTCCAATCCGCTCTAAAGCACGAGAAACGAGGATCATCTTGGTCGCCCATTCCAGCATCGCCTTGTCGTCTGATACCTCAACCGCCTCCCGGTACATGTTGGCGTTGATCCGGTCTACGGGCTCGTCCATTGCAGGGAGCAGCCTTGCCTCATCGAGGTCCTTACGGATAAACGCCTCAATGGCAGTCCTGATCATTGGCCGGACCAGGTCACCCATCTCGGTGACCAGATCGCAGATCCGCTGTGATGATGGAAGTCCGGCGTTCAGACCGGTGATCTTGGCGATATTGACGCACTGGTCGCCCATCCGCTCGAACGTGATGTTGAGGTGGAGCAACACCGCCATCCGGCGCAGGTCGGGCCCGAGCGGCTGATACCGCGCCATCAGGGTCGTCCAGTCCTGGTGGATCTGAAAGTTCTCCTGGTCGATGGCGTGGTCGGCTTCGATAACCTCATTGGCGAGGTCGATGTTTCCGGTGACGACACTCTCCACGGCCCGGCCGACCATTCCCTCAGCAGTGTCGATGATGTCGAGCAGCCGCTGTTCGAGATTGTCGAGCTCCTCGTGGAACTGAGCATTGTGGTCAGTCATCCGAACCGCCCTGTGATGTAGTCCTCGGTGTCCTTCTCCTTCGGAGAAGTGAACAGTTCGTCGGTGGGGCTGAACTCCACCAGGTACCCGGTCCGCTGACCTTCCTCGCCTACCTGAACGTTGAAGAACGCTGTGTGATCACTCACCCGCGCCGCCTGCTGCATGTTGTGGGTAACGATGATGATGGAGTACTCCTTCTTGAGCTCCAGCATAAGCTCCTCGATCTTCAGAGTTGAGATGGGGTCCAATGCCGAACACGGCTCATCCATGAGAAGGACATCGGGGCTGGTGGCAACGGCCCGGGCGATACACAACCTCTGCTGCTGACCTCCCGAAATAGCCATACCCGACTCGTCGAGCTTGTCTTTGACCTCGTCCCAGAGCGCCGCCTTGTGCAAAGCCTCTTCGACGAGGTCGTCCATATTGCCTTTGTACCCGAGAACCGTCGGACCGAAGGCGATGTTGTCATAGATCGATTTCGGAAACGGGTTCGGCTTTTGGAAAACCATGCCGATCCGGCGCCGCACCTCGACTGGGTCCACCTTGTCACCGTAGAGGTCGACGCCGTGGTACTCGATGACGCCATGGACCCTGGCACTCGGGATCAGATCGTTCATCCGGTTGAAGCAGCGGAGGACCGTCGACTTCCCGCACCCCGAAGGGCCGATGAGGGCCGATATCTGTCGCTCATATATAGGAAGCGTCACTTTGTTCACTGCAAGAAAGTCGCCGTAATTGACGGAGAGGTCTCGCACGTCGATAACGGCGTTCCCGGCGGTGGCGTCCGTGTCACCCATGCGAGCCGTCACTTCCACCCCCGGTCTCGAATTGGTCGGCGCTTCAATGTCGGCTTTCATCTCGGTTTCAGGCTCCACGATACTGATATCCCTCATCGGTTTCTCCAATCAAGAACTGGGCGTGTGCACCAGTCAGGAAGCGCGATCCTTCCCTCATCACCATCTCCTCTCGAAACGGTCTCGCAGCCAGACCGCAAGCGAATTCATGAGCAAGACGATGACCAGCATGACTATCACACCGGCTGCGGCAAGGATGCGAAACTCCTCTTGGGGACGGTTGGCGTACTGGAAGATCATCACCGGCAGCGTCGAGTAACCATCAGCGAAGAACTTCGGGTTGAACGTGACGAAGGTAACTGCACCCACGAGAAGGAGTGGAGCAGCTTCACCTACCGCCCGAGCCACGGCGAGGATGATCCCGGTGAGAATCCCGGGAACCGCTGCTGGCAGCACCTGGCCTTTTATCGTCTGCCACCGGGTTGCTCCGAGAGCGAGGGAGCCATCCGTGATCGAGGAGGGCACGGCGCGAATCGCTTCGCGGCCCGCGAGGATGACGGTCGGCAATACCAGCAGAGCAAGAGTGAGTGAGCCGGCGGCGGCAACGAAACCGAGGCTGATAGGCCCACGAACGATGAAAGCAAGACCGAGAATTCCGAAGACGATCGAAGGCACTCCGGCGAGGTTCTGAATGTTCAACTCGATCAGCCGATTCCACCATTTGGTATTGTCGGCATACTCCTCCAGGTAGATCGCCGCACCCACCCCGAGAGGGACTATCAACAGGACAACCCCACCGATCACGTACAACGTCCCGAGAATTGCGGTGCGGAAGCCGGCAGTTTCCGGGCTGATGGTCGAAGGCACACCGGTGAGGAGTTCCCACTGCAGTCGTGGACCGCCTTCGACTGCCATGTAGACGATCAATGCGGCAAGTCCAAGCAGGGCCAACCCGAGAGCCATAAGCATCATCGAGATGAAAACGGTGTGGACCACTTTGTCGCGCTGGGATGAGGAATGGAGGGCGGCAAGTGTTGCCGCTCTTGCCCCCGACGTCGCAAGAGCAACCCGCTTTGTTCCTGGTTCGATGGATCCGGCGGTCACTATTCGTACACCTCACGGAAGCGACGCACGAACCGGATCGCAATCATGTTGAGCACGAGAGTCGAGATGAACAGCAGCGTGCCGACCGCGAAGATCGTGTCGTAGACGATGGTTCCGGTTGCGATGTCGCCGGTCGCTCGACCTGCGATGAAAGCCGTCATCGTTTGCACCCCTTTGGTCGGGTCGAAGGTCAATCTCGGATTGCCGGCGCCGGCAGCGATCAGTACAACCATGGTCTCCCCGACGGCCCGGGAACCGGCCAGGACCACCGCGGCAACGATTCCTGAGATCGCGGCGGGAAATACGATCTTCGTCGACACCTCAAATTTGCTCGCCCCGAGTGCAAAGGCACCCTCCCGGAGTGCCATGGGAACGGCGCGCATCGCATCGTCTGAGACGGAAGTGATAACCGGAACGATCAGGAGTCCGACAGCAACTGCGGCAACCCCGATCGAAAAGGGCCCTTGCCATGGCAGGAACGGCAGCAAGGCCTCCGCCAGGGGTCGCATGAACCAGAAAGCGAAGAGCCCGATTGCGACGGTCGGGATCCCGGCAAGAACCTCGAGGGCCGGCTTGATGACCCGTCGAACTCCTGCAGGTGCGTATTCGGAGAGATAGATCGAAGAAAGCAAGCCGATGGGGATAGCCACGCCTAGCGAAATCACTACCACCATGGCAGTGCCGACAACGATCGGCAGGACACCAAAGGCGGCGTTGGCAAACGCAGGCGCCCACAAGGTGCCGGTGAAGAACTCAACGATCGAGACCTCCTGGAAGAACGAGAAGGTGGGAACGAAGAGAGAGATCACGATGGCCGCAGTGACGGCCACTGAGATCGCCGCACAGGAGAAGAGGAAGGCCTTTATCGCCTTCTCACCGTATCGAGGGCTGGATGCCTCCAGCGACCGGCGCACCTTGGCGCCGGCGCCGGAGGCAGTCTTCGGGGCTTCTAACATCGATCAGCCGCCGATGAGCGCCGCGAGCTTGACCCGCTGGTCTTCGATTTGATCGGCTGTCATCGGCACGAACTCGGCCAATTCTGCAATCTCTTCTGCGTTTTCGATGTAGAACTCGGCAAAGTCCAGTACCTCGGGACGGGCCAACGCCGTATCGCTGAAGTAGATGAACAGGCCACGACCCAGCGGGGTGTAGGTCAGGTTCGAGACGTTCTCCGGGGTGGCTTCGACGCAACCATTCCCATCATCGATTCCAAGGGCCTTCACCGCGTCGCCGGCCTCTTGAAAGTAGGAGAACGGGATGTAACCCATCGCATACGGATCGCCTTCGATCGCCCTCACCGCCGCAAGGTCGTCTTCTCCGATGTCGATGTAGTCATTTCGAATATTGCCCACTTCACCGTTGATTTCCTCGGTGAAGTAGTCGAAAGTGCCCGAGTCCGAGCCGGGACCGTAAGGGGTCAGTGGCTGGCTGGCGACGTCGTCGGAAAGGTCGAGACCGTCGATGTCTCCCCAGGTCTGCACCGTGGACCCGGCGGCCCAGATCTGAGAAACCTGGGCGACCGTCATGCACTCGACCGGAAGGTCTGCGCTTACCACAAGCGACAGGGCGTCGTTTGCCAACTGCACGAAGTCATAGCCGATGTCATTACTCTCGCAGAGCGCAGCTTCCTCGTCCGAGATCAGGCGGGAAGAGTCGTTCGCGTCGGTCTCACCGATGCAGAACTTCTGGAACCCGCCGCCGGTTCCGGAAATGGCAACCGTGACCCGAACCCCCGGCTGCTGAGCCATATAGAGCTCTGCGGCAACTTCGGACAACGGCCCGACAGTGCTCGAGCCATCGATTCTCACGTCACCGGTCAACTCACCACCGCGATCACCCATCGCCTCGGTTGTCGTCGTGTCGGATCCGGTTGCTCCGGTTGCCGTGGTCTCTTCGCTGTCGCCCCCACAGGCAGCCACAACTAGGGAAAGAATGGCAATCAGCGCCATCAATCCTCGGGATCGCAGTTTCATACTTTTGATGCTCCTTATAGCTTCATGAACCCGAGATGAACTCAGGCTGAGCAGCAACATACGAATCCCGATTAACCACCCAGGGAAGCCAAAGTGAACGGAAGGTAAACCTTCTAAATGCCTCGAGAATCGATAGTTGGCTCGAAAAGGGGTTGCAATCTGTCGTGAGGCGGCGCATAGTCGCGTAATGACTTCGCCCGAATCAGCCCGCCATTCGCTGTATGCTCGGCTTGAGGAAATTCTTGGACATGAGAACGCTGACACCCTGATGACGAGCCTGCCAACCCAGAGCACACAGAACCTGGCGACCCGACTCGATATCGATCGGCTCGAAGGGCGGCTCGACCGGCTCGAAGCGAAGCTCGACCAGCAGATTCGGACTTACACAGTGACCACGGTCGGGGCGATGACAGGCCTTACTGCGATCTTCGGCGTGATTGTCTCGGTGCTCGCTTAGGCGGATCCTAGTGTCCTGCGCCAGAAATCACTCGCGTTATGGGTGTGGTGGTGCATACTGGGTGGATGAGAGAACGTGGTCGTCCCCGTCAGCCGTTGAGTGTCACTGATGAGGAGCGTGTAGTGCTCGAACGGTGGTCTCGCCGTCCGAAGTCCCCCCATTCGATCGCGCAGCGGTCCCGGATCGTGTTGTTGGCGGCTGAGGGGTTGACCAACAACGCGGTGGCGGAGCGGGTTGGGGTGAATCAGGCCACGGTGGTGAAGTGGCGTAAACGGTTCATCGAACGTGGTCTTGATGGTTTGAGTGATGAGCCTCGCCCTGGTGCTCCACGCAAGATCAGCGACGCCGATGTGGAAGCAGTGATCGTGCGTACCTTGGAGGAAAAGCCCACCGATGCCACCCATTGGTCGACGAGGGATCTAGCCAAGAAGGTGGGGATGTCGGCGTCGTCGGTTGGTCGGATCTGGCAGGCGTTCGGGTTGAAGCCATGGCAGGCCGATACGTTCAAACTGTCCGAAGACCCCCATTTCGTGGACAAGGTTCGTGACGTGGTGGGACTGTATATGAACCCGCCGGAGAAGGCGGTGGTGTTCTGCGTCGACGAGAAGACCAGTATCCAGGCGTTGGACCGGACCCAGCCCAGCCTGCCGATGCGGCCCGGGCAAGTCGAGCGTCGCACCCACGACTACAAACGTCACGGTGTCACCGACCTGTTCGCGGCGTTGAACCTCGCCACCGGCACCGTCGTTCACCAAACCCGACCCCGGCATCGTGCTGTCGAGTTCCGCTCGTTCCTCGAAGCCATCGACGCCGCCGTGCCCGAAGACCTCGATGTCCACGTCGTGTTGGACAACTCCTCGACGCACAAGACCCCCGCCATCCACACATGGCTGCTCCGCCACCCCCGGTTCACGTTCCATTTCACCCCAACCAGCTCATCATGGCTCAACCTGGTGGAACGTTGGTTCGCTGAACTCACCCGTAAGAAACTGCAACGCTCCGCCCACCGATCCGTCACCGAACTCACCACCGATCTCAACGACTGGATCGCCCAATGGAACGAAAACCCGAGACCCTTCGTCTGGCACAAGACCGCCGACCAGATCCTCAACGG
>JBHJOQ010000134.1:0-3689 GCA_050329555.1 Acidimicrobiia bacterium
AACGTCATAGATCAGGCGACTACGGCCGCCGGTGACGCGGTACGGGTCGACGGGATCTCGTTCAGCATCGAAGACGACGCCGGCCTGATGAGCGCGGCCCGGGAAGCAGCCTGGAAAGACGCCCGCATCAAAGCGGAACAACTCGCCGGCCTCGCCGGGAGGAAGCTGGGGCCGGTGACATCGATCGCCGAGACCGTCGGGCGGCCGCCGGCGCCGATGAACATGGCGCGCCTCCAGGCGGCGGATTCCTCGACACCGATTCACCCCGGCAGCGCATCGGTATGGGTGAGCCTGGAAGTGGAGTTCAGCTTCCAGGACTGATGCCCGGTGCGTTGTAGGTATCTTGATACCTGATGGCATACACAGCGGTTGAGCTGATTGAGACGAAACGCGACGGCGGCACCCTGACCGCCGACTCCATCGAGTGGCTCATCTCCGCATACACCGATGGAACGGTCACCGACTATCAAATGTCGGCGATGACCATGGCCATCTACATCAACGGACTCGACGGTGACGAGCTCGCTAACTGGACCCGAGCGATGCTCGACTCCGGCGAGACCCTCGACTTCGATGACCTCCCGGCCGCCAAGGTCGACAAGCACTCGACCGGTGGCGTCGGCGACAAGATCTCCATTCCCCTCGCCCCCCTCGTCGCTTCCTGCGGGGTGGTGGTCCCAATGATGTCAGGACGGGGACTGGGTCACACCGGCGGAACCCTGGACAAGCTGGAGACGATCCCCGGTTTCTCCACAGGCCTCGACCCCGGTCGTTTCGGTGAGATCCTCCGCGCCACGGGACTTGTCCTCGCCGGGCAGTCGGAAACTCTCGTCCCTGCCGATCGCAAGCTGTACGCGCTGCGAGACGCCAGCGGGACCGTCTCATCGATCCCACTGATCTCCTCATCGATCATGTCGAAGAAACTCGCCGAGGGCCTCGACGGCCTGGTGCTCGATGTGAAAACCGGAAGCGGTGCCTTCATGAAAAACCTCGAGGATTCCCGGACCCTCGCCCGGACCATGGTCGGGATCGGCAACGCCAACGGAGTCCGGACGGTCGCTCTCATCACCGATATGTCCCAACCCCTCGGCAACGAAGTCGGCAATGCCAACGAGATTGCCGAGTCGATCGCGACCCTCCGCGGCGAAGGGCCGGACGACATCATCGAGCTGACCATGGCACTTGGTGAGGTGATGCTTGAACTCGCCGGCATCGACGGAGGGCGGGACCTCCTTCAGTTGAAGATCGAATCGGGAGAGGCTTTGGAGAAACTCAAAGAGGTCGTCGCCGCCCAGGACGGCGATCCGTCAGTCGTGGACGACCCATCCCGTCTGCCCCGGGCACCTGAGAACGCCACAGTGAACGCCGATCGGGCCGGATACGTGACTGGGTGCAACGCGCTGACCGTGGGCATCACGGCAACCCGGCTCGGGGCCGGCAGGGAACGCTCCGACGACGTGATCGACCCAGGCGTGGGGATCACGCTGCACAAAAAGTTGGGTGACCGCGTCGAGACCGGGGACGCCCTGGCCACCGTCCACTATTCGAAACAGCATCTGTGGGACTCCCACCGCGCCAGACTCGCCGGGGCCTGGACCATCGAAGACGAGCCCGAGGAGCCCCGGCCCCTGGTGCTGGAGCGGATCGAATAAAACCGCGTTCCTAATGCTCCACGTATCAAATGTGATATCTAGAGCCTCAGGAAGCGATGGTTTCCCCTTTTTGAGCGATTACTCAAGGGTTTGCGGAGGCGTTACCATCGTCGCCCAAGTGATTACAAGGAGTTATTCGCAATGAAGGTCGTCGTCTGCGTCAAGCAGATCCCCGACCCCGCCACTCCCTACAAGCTCGAGGAAGGCACCAACTGGCTGGTGCGGCCCTCCGAGCAGGTGCTAGATGACACCGATCGGTACGGGGTGGAGATGGGTCTTCAGCTAGCCCAGGCCAATGACGGGACCGTGACTCTCGTCAGCATGGGACCGGCGGGCAACAATCAGGGTGTCCGCCAGGCTCTGGCAATGGGTGCCGACAAGGCAGTCCTCATCGACGACAGCGACCTGCGCGGCTCCGACGCCCTCACCACGGCCCGGGTCCTCGCCGCTGCGATCAAGGAGGAAGGCTTCGACCTGGTGATCGCCGGGACCGAGTCCACCGACGGCTACGCGGGAGTCGTGCCGCAGATGATCTCTGAGCTGTTGGATGCGCCGACGCTCACTTTCGCCACCCACGTCGAAGTCGGTGATGGGAAGGTAACCATCCACCGTCAGACCGCTTCGGGGTACGACGTGGTCGAGGCATCGCTGCCCGCAGTTGTTGCGGTGACCGCCGGTGTGGTCGAGCCACGCTATCCCACCTTCAAGGGGATCATGGACGCCAAGAAGAAGACGGTCGAGAACAAGTCTCTCGCCGACCTCGGCGTCAGCCCCGTAACGACCCAGACGGTCGCCAGCATCAAGGACGCCCCGGAGCGATCCGGCGGCAAGAAGATCGAAGACGAGGGCGAGGCCCACCTCGAGATCATCGCTCTTCTCGAAGAGAGGAGGGTGATTTGATGTCTTCGGTATGGGTGTTCATCCAGGAGGACGACGGGGCTCCTTCGACTCTCGGCCTCGAACTGTTGACCAAAGCCAGGAGCATGGGCGACGTCACCGCCGTCTATCTCGGGACGGGAGGCGACGAAGCCTTCGCCACGCTGGGCAAGTACGGGGCGTCCAAGGTCCTCCACGCCGCTCCCGGCGATTCGCTTCCATCTGCCCCGGTGGCAGCGGCCCTGGCCGGCAGGGTCGAGTCCGACATGCCGGATCTCATCCTGCTCGGACAGGCTTACACCGACCGCGATGTCGCCGGACGCCTGGCCGCGCGTCTCGGGGTCGGGGTCCTCTCCAACACTTCCGAAGTCAGGCTCGTTGGCGACGGTGTCGAAACCGAGCACGAGATCTTCGGTGGGGCCCAGATCGCGGTCGCAACGGCTCCCGGCGCCCCTGCGATCGTGCTGGTGCGGCCGAAGTCGTTCCCCGCAGAACCGGGTGACGGCGGCGCTCCCGATGTGGAGGTCCTCGACCTGCCCGACGCCGGTGCCTCGTCGGCGAAGGTCGTCGAGTCTCATGTCGAAGAACGCGAAGGCCCCCAGCTCGGCGAAGCGCCGATCGTCATCTCCGGAGGGCGCGGCCTCGGCTCGGCAGAGGCATACGACCTCATCGAACAGCTCGGCAAGAAACTCGGAGCCGCGACCGGCGCCACCCGCGCCATCGTCGACTCCGGATGGGTTCCCTACGCCAAGCAGGTGGGCCAGACCGGGAAGACGGTCAAACCCGACATTTACATCGCGGCAGGTGTCTCCGGGGCGATGCAGCACCTGGTAGGGATGAAGGACTCGAAGACGATCATCGCCATCAACAAAGACCCCGACGCACCGATCTTCTCCGTGGCCGACCTCGGGATTGTCGGCGACGTCCACAAGGTCCTGCCCAAGCTGATCGAGGCACTGAACAACAGGTGACCGAAACGGCCGAGATCGAACAGTGGTCGGGTCTCAAGGCCTGGGCGTATTCGCTGATCCAGGGTAAGCCCAAGAACAACAACGCCCTCGTCGAGTTTGCCGGGGTCGGACCCGGTGACCGGGTCCTCGACATCGGCTGCGGGCCTGGAGCCGCCCTCGAGGGCGCGGTAGCCGCAAGGGCTGACGAGGT
>JBHJOQ010000118.1:0-18924 GCA_050329555.1 Acidimicrobiia bacterium
CGCACTCGGCCGCGCAGCCCCTTGCTGTGAACCCACCTCACGAGAGGCAGCCAGGATCGTCTCGGCCAGCTCACCTACATCGCGCAGGCCGTCAACCTCCGACAAAGCGAACTCACTCATGCACATGTGCGCATCGAAGAGGAACTCGGTCATCGTCGGGGTCGGACGAATGCTCTCGATGAATTGGTGGGCGAACACCTCGCGCCATTTCCCCTGTGCGTAGGCGATCAGACCGAGCAACTCGCTCGCTTCGGCTAGCTCCCGACCGAGGCCTGCATCGATAGCCAACGCTCGGGCGCCGTTCGCCGTCCGTTCTGCCTCCTCGATGTCGCGGCGCTCCCAATGGACGACGCCCCATGCCAGCAGTGCGCGCGCACGTTCCGCCGGAGTGGGAGTATCGGGTGTGTCCAGCGACAGGGCTTCCTCGTACAAGGCCGTGCTCACCATGTCCGGGAGCACCCCAAGCTCTTCCCGAAGGGCGACCCTCAGCTGTTCGAACTGCCTCAGGGCGGCGACGCGATCGCCTTTCTCGAGATGTCCGGCAATGATCTTCTGATGGGCTCGTTCGTGGCTGGGCTCCACCTCCACGATCCGACCCCACAGCTCGCCGTGCTCGAGAACCCGAATATGGAGACTGGCCAGGCGGTCTCTCTCCCGCGAGCACCACGTAGCGTATCGATCGTCGGGGAGAAGCTCGCCGCTATAAAGAGACGCCGCATTCCGGGACGCCCCGCGGTCGTCATCGGCCAGGGCGGACTGCGCGGCACGAACAAAATCGCTTACATCGGTCACAATGTCGAAACCTCGTCCGAGCACCACGATCTCCCTCTCGTGGACCACGCCCTCAGGCACCCCAAGAGCCTCCCGGGCGTGATACCCCGCTTTTCTCAGGTTGGCGGCAGCCCTGATTGGATCCAGATCGGGCCAGAACGCGTCCATCACTTGTTCTCGCGTGAGACGTTGACTTGGAGCTAGTGCCAACAGTTTGACGAGATCGGCGGCCCGGCGACGGCGCCACGATGTCTCGGGAAGCAGGCGGCCTTCGACCCAAACCTCGAATCGGCCCAGCATCCGAATTTCAATCCTGCGACCTTCCACGTTCCCCCCGACGATAGACCGGCTCCTGTAGACCGGGAACCGAGAGTTGGGCCGTCTCCCAGCCGGGAGGGCATCGCGATATCGGTAATCTGTGGATCTCCTTCTGGTTCCGATGACCCGCCGGGCAGCACGCGTCAGGTGGCCATTTTCGGTTCGACGAGCCGTAGTGGCCGTCGTAACGCCGGTAGAGAACATTCGCCTCACCGCTCTCCTTGTGCGGAAGAAAACGAATTCTTCGTCGGTCGCCTCGTGCCGGAACTACCAACGTCACGGCGCGCGCGGCGAAAATGCAGTCCGCGGTCGGAGGAGGTTTCAGGCGGTGGCGGCGCGGAGGGTCAGACTGAAGATGCTGAGACCGTTTTCGTAGCGGTAGTCGAGGGTGCCGCCCATGCGCTCGGCGAGCTGGCGGGAGATGGCGAGGCCGATGCCCACGGACTCCGGCTGGTTGCCCGACTCATGAGCACGCTGGTAGGGCTCGAAGATCTTCTCCCATTGGCCGGCGGGAATGCCGGGGCCGTTGTCGGTCACCGCGACCACCACCGTCTCTTCGTCGGCGCTGATCCGGACCCGCACCTCCGGCCCTCCGTAACGCTCCGCGTTGGTCAGCAGGTTCCTCAGGATCTGACGGATCCGGGCCGGGTCTCCACGTACTTCATGAATGTGACCGTGAGTGGAGATCTGCACCTCGGTGGTGAACGAGCCGCCGGCTTCGAGGGTCTGGTTGAGCTGGTCGACCAGATCAACCCTGACCTCTGCAATCTCGATCTGCGCCAATTCATTCCGGGCCACGACGAGCAGGTCTTCGACAAGGTTCGAGACCTCCTCGGCCTGTTGGGCAATCGAGGAGACCATCAAGCGTCGGTCATCATCCCCGAGTCCTGCCTCCTCATCGCCGAGCAGTTGGGCGAAACCCACGATCGCCGTCAGCGGGGTCCTGATCTCGTGGCTCACCGACGCCAGGAACGAGTTCTTGGCCTCCATCAGATCGAGCATCCGCCGTTCCTCGTTTCGATGATCCGTGACGTCGATGAGGGTGAGCACGGCACGCGAAAAGTCAGGAACACCGTCGACCAGCGGCGCGGAGAGAATCGACTCCGCGTCGAAATGCTCCCCGGAAGCCGTGGCAGCTCGAAAGGCAGCCCTCGATACCGGAATCCGGTTCCAAACAGCCTCGAATTGTGAGAGCCACCCCGGCTCGGATCCAGGGTTGACGATCCGAGGGTCGATGGGGCCCACCAGATCGTCTGCGGGAATTCCAACTGCTTCAACCGCCGCCGGGTTGGCAGCCACCATCTCGATCTTGTGCACAACCGCCCGAATCGCATCGATGTCTTCGCCCAGGTATTGCCTGATACCGGGAACACCCTGATCACGCAGCTCGTCCATCCATGCTTCGAGCTCGGTGTAGTCCTGCTGCATCAGCGGAATCGGCGACATCTGAAACAGGTTCTCGAACGCCGACCAGCCAATCGCCAGCTGGCTCTGGGTGTCGCCTGAGTTGTCGATCTGGCGGAAGCTCCGGTCGATCGCGGTAAGGAACATCCGCCACGAATCGAGATCGGGTGTGCCGTCGGCGGTGAACGTGAGTTCGGACAACAGGCCGCTGAGGTGAGGATGCATCGAGGCATCCATGCTGAGCGGATTCAACTTCTTGAGCAGGCGCGAGGTCTCAGTCATGAAGAATCTCGGTCACACATATGTCATTTGTCGGCAGGATACCGGCCTGAGTTGATAGGCGAAATCCGCCAAACGCAGGCTGTTACCACGGCCGATCAGGTTGATGCCTGCCTATCCGGCTCGATCTCGATGGGGAGACGAGAGGCCAAAAGGCACCCGAACGCGGTAACGGTCGGGCGGGCTGCAACGTACGGCCCGGTGGGGCGGCATGTGCCCGACAGTACAGTGCTACTCGCATGGAGAGTCAGTTTGTACAAATGGCAGCGATCATCGCCCTCAGCGCCGTCTTCGGGACGATCGCAGTGGCGTTGCGTCAGCCTCTCATCGTCGCTTTCATCGCTGTTGGCATTCTCGTCGGACCCGCCGGTCTGGAATGGGTGGCTGCGGGCACCGAGATGGAACTGCTGGCGAGCCTGGGTATCGCCGTTCTCCTGTTCCTGGTCGGGCTGAAGCTCGACCCCAAGCTGGTCAAGACGACCGGCCCTGTCGCTCTGGCCACCGGTTTGGGTCAGGTCGCCTTCACCTCCTTGGTCGGATTCGGTCTTGGCCTGGCGTTGGGCCTCGATGTGGTGTCGGCTGCTTATGTGGCCGTTGCGCTGACGTTTTCGTCAACGATCATCATCGTCAAACTCCTCTCAGACAAGCGTGAACTGGACGATCTTCACGGACGAATCGCCGTCGGATTCCTCATCGTCCAGGACATGGTCGTTGTCATCGCTCTCATCGCAGTCACGGCCCTTGGTGATGCAGGTGGCGGTGGGGTGGGGGTGCAGTTGGTGCTCGTGCTTGCCCGGGGCGTCGCCTTTGTAGCGGTCCTGCTGGCCCTGATGAAATGGGTATTGCCTTGGTTGGTAGGCAGGGTCGCCCGCAATCGGGAACTGTTGGTGCTTTTCGGCATTGCTTGGGCGCTGGCTCTTGCCGCGCTGGGAGAGGTGCTTGGGTTCTCGGTGGAGGTCGGTGCCTTCCTCGCCGGTTTCTCATTGGCATCTACCCCCTACCGGGAGGCAATTGCATCCCGCCTCGTCAGCCTGAGAGACTTCTTGCTCCTGTTCTTTTTCATCGCTCTCGGCGCCGAGCTCCAGCTCGAGCACATTGGTGGCCAGCTCCGGGAAGGCATCATCCTGTCCCTGTTCGTCCTAATCGGGAACCCATTGATCGTGCTCGTGATCATGGGGGCGATGCGATATCGCAAACGGACTTCGTTCCTGGCGGGCTTGACCGTCGCTCAGATATCGGAGTTCTCTCTGATCTTTGTTGCTTTGGGAGTGCGTGTCGGACATCTCGACGAGTCCGTCCTCGGCCTGGTCACGATGGTCGGTTTGATCACCATCGGGCTCTCCACATACATGATCCTCTACTCGCAACAGATCTTCGACCGGTTGTCACCGTACCTATCCGTATTCGAACGCAAACATTTGCACCCCGGCGAGACGCATCATCAATTGAGCGAGGGTGATGTCCACGTCATCGTGTACGGGGGCGGGCGCCATGGCGCGCTAATCGCCGACGGCCTCATCTCTGCAGGGCAGCGGGTGCTCATCGTCGACGTGGATCCCGAAGCTCTCGAACGCTGCACCAGACAAGGGCTCGACGTCATTTACGGAGATGCCGAAGATCCCGAGTTCCTCCAATCGGTTCCACTCGACAAAGCCGAGTGGGTGGTCAGCACCGTGCGGGGCATGGACGTCAACCTGGCGCTCTTGCATGGCCTTCGTGCCGCCGGCTATGAGGGCAAGACCGCATTCACCGCCCACGATCCACGGGAGGCTCTACGCCTCCAAGAGGAGAGAGTCGACGTTGTGATCGCGCCCTTTGCGGTAGCAGCCGAACGCCTCGTCGACTCGCTCCTCGACCTGGCTAGCGCCACCGACGCGGTCTGAAACGTTGGCGGCCCGCCGCCTCCTCCGCCCATCACCGATCCCCCCCCCCGGGACCTGCTTCGGATGTGAAGTGAGCTTGTTGGTGGAACAAAAACCCTGATCTGTCCGACATCGACCGCTTCCACCAGTTAATTTCGTGACGCCACCTATAGGGAGGAAGCAAGCAATGGCGACAACCAAATCGCCACCTGAGGCGAGCGGGGCCAGCGGGCTCGATCGCTTCTTCATGATCAGCGAACGCGGATCTACGGTCGGAACCGAGATCCGGGCCGGGATAACCACATTCCTGGCGATGGCCTACATCATCTTCGTCAACCCGGCGATCCTGTCGAACGCCATCGATTTCGACGGCGCCTTCCCGCAACTACTCACGGTTACCGCACTCGCTGCGGGAATCGGAACCCTGATCATGGGGCTCTGGGCCAAGTTGCCCTTTGCCCTGGCGCCGGGGATGGGGCTCAATGCCTACTTCACCTTCACGGTGGTCCTGACCCTGGGCATTCCCTGGCAGACCGCACTCGGTGCAGTGTTCGTATCCGGAATCCTGTTTGCGATCATCGCGTTCACGGGTTTGCGCGAGCTGATCCTCAATGCGATCCCGCTCCATCTCAAGCATGCGATCACAGCAGGTATCGGTGCGTTCCTGGCGATCATCGGGTTTGTCGGTGCGGGCTGGATCGGTGACAACGCGGTGACCTTCGTCCAGGTCGGCGACTTCACCAGCGTCCTTCCCTGGGTAGCGCTTGGCGGCGTTGTCCTTACCGCGGCGTTGCTGGTCAACAAGGTCAAAGGCGCGATTCTCATCGGAATCATCGCAACGACAATCGTTGCAATCGTCTTCGATCTCGATGCCTACAACTATGGTGGCGACGGCCTCGAGTCGTTCCTCGGGTTTGGCGGTGGGCTGGTCGGGTTCACCAATCCCAGCGATCTGGTGTTCGCCATGGACATCGGTGCTGCCCTCGCCCTCGGTGTGGTCAGCGTCGTGTTCACCTTCCTCTTCGTCGACTTCTTCGACACTGCCGGAACCCTGATCGGGCTCACCGAGAAGGCCGGAATGCTGAACGAAGACGGCGACATCGAAGCCCCCCGGGCAGCTTTCACCACCGACGGCATCGCCACCTCGGTCGGTGCTGCGCTCGGAACATCGAGCACCACCACCTACATCGAGTCGGCAGCAGGTATCGAAGAAGGCGGAAAGACGGGACTCACTGCGGTGACGGTCGCCGTGTTGTTCTTCGTGTCGATCTTCCTGTCACCACTAGCACAGGCAATTCCGACGGTCGCCACATCGGCGGCATTGATCATCATCGGGGCGATGATGATGACGGGGGCTGCCAAGGTCGACTGGTCCGACTACCGCAAGGCGATCCCGGCATTCCTGGCGATCATCGGCATGCCGTTCACCTACTCGATCACATTCGGGATCAGCCTCGGCATCCTCGCCCACACCCTGATCATGGGTGTGTCCGGCAAGGTGCGGGAGATCCATCCGGTGATGTGGATCCTGTCTGCGCTGATCGTGCTCAACCAGGCTGGATACATCGACAGAATCTTCGGCTAGATCAAGCACTTAGCCGAGTAGCGGGCGGAGTTGAGAGGGAGGTCTTTGGGCCTCCCTTTCTCGTGTCACACCCGACTTTCTAGAACCACACCCGCATCACCCAGAAGACCGTCATTGCGGCGGCGACCACGTAGATCAGGTTCCTCCACTTCCATCCGGCCAGGCCGCCGGCGGCGAGGGCGGCAGCTTCGGGGACAACTATCGCCACCGTTCCGGAGTCGTCGATCAGCAGTGCGACGACGAGGGCGGAGAGGACGGCAGGGCCGACGAATTCCAATGCACGGACCACCCGCTCGGGGATAGTGCGATCCGCCAGGGCGAGGATGAAGATCGACCGGCTCAGATAAGTGCCGACGCCCACGGCGAGGATGGCGAGGAAAGCTGTCATCTGCCGCTCCTCCGATCGGCGAAGACACCGGCGATTATCCCTACCAGGGCACCGACGAGCAGGCCAGAGCGGTTAGGCAGGCCGGAGAAGACATACGAGACTCCGGCGCCGGCCACAGCGGCCACCGCTTTGGGGTAGCGGTCGATCGACATGACCACGATCCCCACGAACATCACCGGGACGACGAACCCGAGTTGCCATGTCTCGGGTACCACCGGGCCGACGAGGATGCCGAGGGCGACGATGGCGTTCCAGAAGACGATGAAGACCGCGGCTGCCGCCAGGTAGTAGGTTCGGAAGTCATCCGGGTCGTCGTCCTTCCGCAGGGCGACAAGGGCAAACATCTGGTCGAGGAGTGCATACGGGCCAAGCCAGCGGAACCACCTCGGCTGCTTCTGGAAAGCGGGGGCCAGGGCGGCCGAATACATCATGTGCCGGGCGTTGATCACCAGAGCGGCGCTCACGGCAGCGACAACTGCAGTGCCGGTGCCGAGCAGCGTGACCAGGGTGAGATGGGCGGCGCCAGCGAGGATCAACGGCGCCCCGGACCACCCGATGAGGTTCCCGATCCCCGACTCGGTGATCGCCAAACCGACAACCATGGCATACGGAATCGCGGACACGACAAGAGGCATCGCGTCGATGAAGGCGCGACGTCGCAAAATGTCGGCGGTCTGTGAGACTGCGATGGAGGCTCCGGGTCGTCCGTAGTGGTCTATTGCGGTTATGCACCTTACAGGATTAGGGGAAGTTTGCCAACCCGACCGCATTCCGGGGACAAGCTCAGAGTGAGATCGAGTAACGGACTTCCGGAACCTCGACTCCCATGACCTCAGCCTGCCGGGTGACGTCGTCGCTCTGCCAGCCCAGCGATTCATAGAAGGCCCGCGCACGAGCGTTGTCGGGATGGACCCACAACACCGCACGGTCGAAGCCCGCCTCGGACAGGGCCTCAACTCCGGCATCGTGAAGCAAGCGACCGGCTCCTGTGCCCCAGTGGTCCGGGTCGACGTTGATGGCGAACAGCTCCCCGGTGGGATTATCGTCGTCGCCGTCTTCCGGACCGACCAGGATGAACCCGATCACCGTTCCCGATCCGTCTTCGACCACGAGCCGGGCCCGTCGCGTGCCAGGCGGTTGCTCCAGCGCGGGGCGCCACCTCTCTGCCCGCTCCTCGGCTGACAACGAGTCGAGGTAGTCGTCAGGCATCAGGCCTCCCCGATAAGCCGCCTGCCAGGCCCGTACGTGCACCACCCCCAGGGCCTCCGCATCTTCGGGCTGGGGTGCTCTCAAATCCATACCGATGTGATGATATCCGCGATGCCCGCTCGCACCGCCACCGCGCTTTCTGGTTGACTGCGCCCATGAGCACATTCCGACACATCCTGTTGATGCAGTTCCAAGACGGGGCCACCCCGGATCAGATAGATGCCGCCCTCGAAGGCCTGGGGACGATGCCGGGCAAGGTCCCGGGGATCCTCCGCTATGAGTTCGGGACCGACCTCGGGCTGGGCGACGGCAATCCAGACCTGGCGCTGGTCGCCGACTTCGCCTCCGAGGAGGATTGGCGGGCGTATCTCAGCCATCCGGAGCATGTGGCGATGGCCGAGACGGTGATCGCCCCGATCAAGGGGACGATGACCCGGGTGCAGTATCTGGTGGATTAGCGGTGCCCGAAACCTGGTTGACTGCCGCTGCCCGTCCAAACCCAGGGTTTCTCAGACCGCCAGGCGAACTCATCAGCCCGCGGAAGCGCCCACCTGCCGCTGCCCGTCCAAACCCAGGGTTACTCAGACCGCCGGGCGAACTCACCAGCCCGCGGAAGCACAACGCTGGCGACGCAGTTCGGCCGTCTCTGGTATGCCACGTCCTGCCCCAATGCCGACGGGCATCAGCGGTGGAGTAGACGAGCCGATGGTCTGCCCCCACTCGTTCAGACCTGGCTCACCACAATCAACGGGCAACTCGACGCCTTCGGCGACGAGTTCGTCACCAGGAATGGCTTCGCCGTGTCGGACCGATCGTCCGCAACGGCGAGGTATGGCAGGAGCGAGACGACGGCGAGATCGAAGTCAAACAAGTCAACGACTACATGATCGCAGCCACGCTCGGTGTACAGTGCACCAGGGTTCGTAAACCGAACCCCTTTGCGCTGTGCAACCCCTCAGGAGCGGTTGACGTCGAGTTTTATGGCTTCGAGGGCGATCTCGACCATCTCAGTGAAGGTTTGCTGGCGTTCGTCGGAGGAGGTGGCTTCGCCGGTGCGGATGTGGTCGGAGACGGTGCAAATGGTGAGGGCGCGACCGCCCTTCTCCGCAGCGACTCCGTAGAGGCCGGCGGCCTCCATCTCCACGGCGAGCACGCCCATCTTCTCCATCCGGTCGAAGGCTGCGGGATCGGGGTTGTAGAAGAGGTCGGCGGAGTGGACGTTGCCCACCTTGACGTCGATACCTTTCGCCCTGGCGGCTTCTTCGGCGGCCTTGAGCAGCCAGTAGTCGGCGGTGGCAGCGAAGTCGTAGTTGCCGTAGCGGACCCGGTTCACCCCGGAGTCGGTACAGGCGCCGATGGCGAGGATCACGTCCCGCACCTTGACACTCTCGGTGACTGCCCCACAGGACCCAACTCGGATCAGCCGCTCGACGCCGTATTCGGTGACCAGTTCGCTGGCGTAGATCGAAGCGGAGGGTATGCCCATCCCCGTGCCCATCACCGACACCGGAATCCCGTCGAACGACCCGGTGTAACCGAACATGTTGCGGACGGCAGTCACCTGTTTGACATCTTCGAGGAAGTCCTCGGCGATGTGCTGGGCGCGTAAGGGGTCGCCCGGCAGCAGGATCGACGGGGCGAATTCGCCCTTTTCGGCGCTGATGTGTGGGGTTGGCATTGAAGAACTCCTCGATGGGAAGCGGACGATCGAACCCGATATTAGGGGTGGACCAGGACTGCCTTCCGCCAACCACGGACGGCATTGGTCACGGCTATCTCGTCGGCCCGCTTCAGGTCTTCGATGGTTACCGCGTCCTCCTCCACTTCCTCGTCGTCGAGGAGCATCTCCCGGTAGACGCCGGGGAGACAGCCCGACTCGAGCTGAGGGGTGACCCAGCGGTCACCGAGGCGGACCATCAGGTTGGAGATGTTGGTCTCGGTGACGTGGCCCTCCAGGTTGACCATCACCACCTCGCCTTCCTCCGGGTCGGGGTAGCGAGAGCGGTCGAGGGTCTTGTGGTACCAGTGTGGCTCGGACGGATCGACCCTCGTGGTAGCCAGAGTCAGGGATACCGGTTCGTCGAATTCGGCGATCTCCTCCATCTCGACCTCGACGTCGCCATTGCGGTAGAGGATGAGGCGGACCTTGATCGGGCGGCTGCTGCTCTCCACTGCCGAGAGAGCGTCGCCGACCGCGACCGGATCGAACTTGATGTCCCAGTACCGCGCCGAATCGAACAGACGCTGCATGTGGCGGTCGATGAGCGGTATCCCCTCCCCCGGCTCGTAGCGCATGCTCTCGATGAGATCCGGAGTTTTGTTTTCGGCGGTGACCACCAGTGCCTTCCACAGACACTCCTCGTATTCGACGCCGGCGTCGGAGTCGACGGTGATCCCTCCGCCAACGTGGTAGCTGAGCCGGTCGCCGCGGACCACCCCGGTGCGGATCGCCACCGAGAACTCGTACGACCCACCACCGGGGCGGATGTAGCCGATTGCACCGCAATAGACGCCGCGCGGTGTCGGCTCCAACCCGGAGATGATCCGCATCGTGGAGACCTTGGGCGCCCCGGTCACCGATCCCGAAGGGAAGGTCGCCTCGAAGAGCTCGAACAGACCGATGCCCTCGGTCAGCTCACCCTGGACCGTCGAGGTGAGCTGCCATACGGTGGGATAACGCTCGGAGTGGAACAGCACCGGCACTTCTACGGAGCCGGTGCGGGAGACCCGGCCCAGATCATTGCGGAGCAAGTCGACGATCATCACGTTGCCGGCCCGCTCCTTCTCCGACCACTCCAGCTCTCTCCCCTGCTCGTCGTCGTCGAAGATGGATCGGCCTCTCGGGGCGGTCCCTTTCATCGGGCGCATCGTGACCACGCCGGCTTCGACGCTGAAGAACAGCTCCGGGGAAACCGAGACCACCTGGGTGCCACCGAGGTCGACCAGAGCTGCATAACTCTTCGGCTGGGACCGGACCATCTGGGTGAACAGGCCGGACGCACTACCCCCCAATGTCGAAGTCATCGCCATCGTCAGATTCACCTGATAGGTGTCTCCGCGCTCGATAGCCGCCTTGATCGCATCTACCTTCGCGGCGTGCTCGTCCGAGGTCAGGGACGGCTCCCAATCGGTCACCAGTTGCGGTCGCGACGCCTTCGGTGCCCAGGGTAAGGCGGTGTCGTAGACGCCAAACCAGGCGAGGGGCCCACTTCCACCCGGGGGCACCCTGAGGTTGGGGTCGACTCCGGGGGCGGCGTCGTATGAGACGAAACCGACGGCCCAGTTGCCTGCCTTCGCCTCGAGCTCTGCTCCACGCAGGCATGTCTCGACGTCGCCGGCCGATTCGGCGACGAGGATCCGGCTTGGCTGGCTGAAGGCAGAGGGCCCGATGTCCCACCGGGAGCCTGCGAGTATCACATCACCCGACACACCCCGGACGATACCGGTGCGCGGTCGATCTAACTGACTTGCCCGGCAGCGGCGGCGAGAGTCCCCGGGGTCTTTCGGCCGGCCAGCCCCTCGATGAGGTCGGCGGCTATCTCGGGGCCGGAGTTGGAGCGCAGCCACTCCCCAAGCGCCTCCGCTCTCATTGGTGTTTCGCCACCAAGCACGTGATGCGTGAGATTGGCGACCGTCGCCGCCGTGTCCCGATTCGGGTCGAAGACGGAACCAAACCCGAAGTCTTCGATGTCGGCCGCGCCCGCGAACTGATCGGTGGAAAGGGGGCCGATCAGAAGCGGGACTCCAGCGGTGAGCGCCTCGGTGACGGTGTTGTTCCCACCGTGGGTCACCACCAGATCGCAGTACTCGAGGACCGGGGGTTGGGGGAAAGCCGGAGCAACCACCCAATCCGACGGTATCGGTCCGAGGTCGGCGATTGGGGTGACACCGGAGGCCAGGACCAGCTCCACCGATTCGTCCCGGAACGCGGTTACGATCTTGTGAAGGAGGTCGGAGCGAGCCGAGAAGAAGCTGCCCAAAGATACGTAGATCCTTGGCTTCGAGCTGCGTTCGGCAAGACGGGAGGCCAATTCCTCTGGTATCGCTTCCTGGCGCGGCGCTGATCCGATGAATCGGGTCCCTACCGGAAGGTCGTATCCCGATCCGAGGATCGACGGATAGTTGACCAGGGTCAGCCGGCCCGAGGCGGTAAAGGCATCATCGACTTCGGGAACCGTGGGGTCGAGCTGGCCGACCACATGGTTGTAGCGCCGGGTGAATTCACCCGCGACCCGGGCACAGAGATCACTCAGTTCCGCGAGCCGATCCTGGTCGACAGCGAAACGGGCGGGTATCCGCTTCGGCATCCCGTAAGGCATCCCGGCCGATATCGCCGACGGATGGCCCGGGTGAAACGAGATGAAATCAACGCCGAGCCCGCGGAGGGCTGCGGTCGCCCCGTACGCGAGGTGGTCGACGACGACGACGTCCGGGCCCAGCTCGACAGCCCTCTCGATCGAAGCTGACACCCGTAGCGGCTCCCAGAGCAGATCGTCCAGCCGATGCCGGGCCTGGTGAGTGAGGGTGGATATCAATCCGTGTCTGCTTGCCTCATAGAAATCCAGCAATTGCGACTCTTCGGTCGCCGTCTGATCCTCGGTGCGCATCAGCCCGGGGTTGTTCCCGGCTCCCAGCCTCACCTCTATCGTCTCGAAACCATCAGAGAGCGCTCTTGGCGCGAGCCCTGGCCCGATCCCGAACACGACCCGATGACCGCGGAGCAACAACTCCTTGCCGATCGCGCTCAAGGGGTAGTAGTGCGAGGCGAAATCCGGGCTGATGAGAAGCACTGTGCTCATCCTGCGGTCTGAGGTTGGTATGCCGTCTGGTACAGATCGACGAGCGCATCGGCCATAGCTCCCAGGCTGTACTCGTCTCTGACCGTCGTCCGCGCCGCCTCGGATCTCACGTCGGACAGCCGGTGATCGGCGGCCCAGGCCATCCCGGAGCGCAAATCGGCCAGGTCGGTGGTGTCGGCGAGGTAACCGGTGAATTCGTGTTGGATGTAAGTCGCCGGCCCCCCGACGACCGGAGCAACTATAGGGAGCCCTGCGGCCATGGCCTCGAGGATGGCGAGCCCGAATTCCTCCTTGTCGCTTCCACATACATAGATCCCCCCCGGGCTGAAATGGGAACCCAGACCGGAGACGGCAGTAGCCAGTATCTCGGATACAGCTCGATGCGACTGGTTGCCCAACAAGACGAGGCCGGCCTCGGCGGCCCCGATGCCGCCGAGCGCAGTGGATATCGAGGCCAGGGTCGATGTCTCCTCGGGAGTAGGACTGTCGAGATTCCCACCGACCACAACAAGGTTGAAAGCCCGACTTAGTCGGGCGTCGTTCCGCAATGCCTCGACTACTCGATGCATACCCTTTACCCGGTTGAGCCGCCCCACCGTGACCATAAGGGGAAGACCGCGTCTGGACTTCGGAAGCTGACCAATGCGACTGGCGAGCTCGACGATCGCGTCGTCTCTTTTGTCGATTCCGGCACCCGTGACGCCCATTGCTCTTTCCGCCTGGTCGAAGTCGACTCCTTCGGGAATCTCGACGAACCGGCCCACCTGATCGTCGATGTCGACGCCGAGAAGTCTTTCGAGCTGCGCACGGGTGTTGTGGCGAGGAAGCAATGCCAGCTTGGTGGCGTTGTTCAGCATCCAATCGAGGAGCCATGCCCGGAACACGAAATGGCTCTCGAGATCCGCCACGGCGAAGTTGGAGCGGTCGAGACGTCCCTCTTCTTCGGCCCTGGCTATCACCACGTGAGGGTCGGGGGCGAGAGTGAAGAAGATCGGGATGCCGAGCTCATCGGCGACCCGTGACGCGGCGAAAGTGCCCACATCAGCGAACCGGAGATGGAGAGCATCGAATGGGCCTTCCGCGAGGAGAAACTCGCGCAGCCCTCGTTCCAGATCGGCGCGGTAAGCCCACATCTCCGCTGTCGGAAGGTACTGAGGCGGCCCGAAGTCGAGACGAGCGAGAGTTCCCTTCGTGCCGATCTTCTCCCGAGCGTCGCCGAACAAGGACCCTTCTCCAGGTATCCGACGGGTGATCAGGTACGAGTCCGAAACTCCCTTGTTGTCAGCCAATTGGGCGGCCAGTCCCACCTGGAGCGTGACCAGGCCACCGCCATCACCAGAGCCCGCTGCGGTCAATCCGGCATCGACCCGCCCCTGCATCAGCACCTGAGCGATCCGCATACCGGGGAACACTGCATGCGATCTCTGGCGGGGCCGAGGCTGTGGAGCCAGAGCGGCGACCCTTTCCCGCATCTGAGAGCCCACCCGCCACACGAGCTCCGGGGTCTCTGCGAGCCAATTCTCGATGGCCAACTCGGCAACCATCCGGGGGAATCCGCCTTCATCGGCGAGCTTCACGAGCGGTCCGAACGCAGCCGGATAGGGCCGTCGCCGGCTCAGAGCCCAGGCGGCGTGCTGGCGCATGCCGGAGTCGTCGCCGGTCAGGTATCCGAACAGCTCGGTGTCCACGCTTGAAGAGGCGACCTCCGCCATGGCGTAGACGGCCAGGTAGCCGGCGATGGGGTCGTGGGTGTGACGATCGGCGAGGCCGCGAAGCGTTCGGAAAGCCCGATCGGGTTCAGCCGATCTGGCAGCCAGCGTCAGGTTCGGCAGCTGTTTCAAGGCTTCCAGCACGCTCTCAGAACCGGTGATCCTCTCGACCATCGCGTCGAGCGAAATGGCCCACATTGTTGACGCTGGGGGAGTCATCAGCCTTGATTCGGCGCAACTCCTCATCCGGATGTACGTTTCTTGCCGGCCGGTGTAATCCACAGCAGCCACCGGCTCCGAACTCAAAGAAACACAAAGGAGCTCATCTTGTCCACCTCCACCATGCCCCGAAGTCGGCTCTCATCACTCAGCCCGTTCCACCGGACCAAGCTGGTGTTCCTCCTGGCCGCCTTCCTCTCGTTTGTCCTCTCGGTGACCCTCTGGTTTTTCATCGACCGCGAGCTCGGTCTGTTCGTCGGCCTCTGGGTACCGGCAATCCACTCCCTTGGCGCCCTCATCCTCGTCGGGGAGAACTCATGAGTGAGGCGCTGATATTCGGCATCGGATCGGTGCTCTTCATTGCCATCACCTGGGCGGGGGTCGCCTTCGGGGTGCAACGGATGCACGATCTCGAGGTGGCCGACCTGAGGGACTCCGAGCAACAGGTTGTGACCAGAGACGACGGACTCACCGAGCTCCACATCCCCGAAGACCGGGACTGAGCTGAGATGAGAGACCACCCGGCCCGTACCGTGGAATCGGTATGGGGCTATCCGAGGCCTCCCCGGATAGAGGAGGACTCCAGGCGGATTGTCGTGCGATCCGGGGAGGTCGTCCTCGCGGATACCACCCGGTCTGCGCGCGTTCTGGAGACATCACACCCGCCGGTCTTCTACCTTCCGCCGTCCGAAGTCGAGATGAACCTGCTCCGCGCCAACCCGAACACCACCTTCTGTGAGTTCAAGGGGCGGGCGGTTTACTGGGATTCCATCGCCGGGAAGACGATCAGCCGGGCCGCCTGGAGCTATCCGACCCCTTCGCCCGGGTTCGAGGAGATCAAGGATTGGATCGCCTTCTACCCGTCGAAGGTCGAATGCATCGTTGACGGCGAAGCTGTGAGATCCCAGGCAAGCGAGTTCTACGGGGGTTGGATCACCTCGGAGATCGCCGGTCCTTTCAAGGGCGGCCCGGGCACCAACCTCTGGTAACCCGCGCTCTGTAACTCGACAACCGACTCTCCGGCCATCAGCGAAACCCCTTAGGCTGGAGTCCATGTCCGACACCTACGACTTCATCCTCAAACTCCGCGCCATCCGCCAGTACACCGACGAACCGGTGTCGAAGAAGGACCTCGAGAAGATCCTCGAGGCTGCCCGCTGGACCGGGAGCTCGAAGAACACCCAGAGGTGGGCATTCCTGGTCTACACCGATCGTGGCCAACTCGACCGGCTTGCCGAGTGCGGCAGCTTCACCGACCCCCTGCGCAATGCCACCGCAGCCATCGTGCTGGTCCAAGAGCCAGAGGGCTACGAGTTCGATATCGGTAGGGTCGCCCAGAACATCATGCTGGCCGCCAAGGCGATTGGCGTGGCCAGCTGCCCGATCACATTGCACAAACAGGATGTCGTTGGCGCGGTCGTCGACCTCGAGGAGGGACAGGTCGCCCGCTATGCGGTCGCGCTCGGCTACCCGGCCGACGACGCTGCACCGGCGAAGTTCGGGGGCCGCAAGGACAGCCAACGCCTGGTCAGATGGATCTGATGTCCCGCTCGGTCGGAGGCGCTACACCCGACGGATAATCGCGGATTTTCTGTACCCGAGAGCCGGTAACCTGACAGGTCGAATGACAGAAGCATTAGTCGAGGCGCGGGGCCTCACCAAGAAGTTCGAAGACTTCGTCGCAGTAGATTCCATCGATTTCGACATCATCAAAGGCGAGGCCTTCGGGTTCCTCGGCCCCAACGGCGCAGGGAAGACCTCGACCATGAAGATGATCACGACGGTCAGCCCGATCACCGAAGGGAAGCTGACCGTGTTCGGGCTCGACCCGACCACCCAGGGTCGCGCCATCCGCCAGCGGCTCGGGGTCGTCCCCCAGGAAGACAATCTCGACCTCGAGCTGACCGTTGCGGAGAACCTCTACATCTACGGGCGCTACCACGATATGAGCCGGGCCCGGATCAGAGAGCGGATCGAGGAGCTTCTCGACTTCGCCCAGCTCTCCGACCGCGCCGACGCCAAAGTGGAGGCGTTGTCCGGAGGGATGAAGCGAAGGCTGACCATTGCCCGGGCCCTGATCAACGACCCCGACCTGGTCATTCTCGACGAACCGACGACGGGACTCGACCCCCAGGCGCGCCACGCCCTCTGGGACCGCCTCTACCGGCTGAAGCAGGGAGGCGCCACCCTGATCATCACCACCCACTATATGGACGAAGCTGAACAGCTCTGCGACAGGCTGGTAGTAATGGATCGCGGTGCAATCGTCGCAGAGGACTCGCCGCGGAAACTGATCCAGACCCATGCCCCGCGTGAGGTTGTCGAGCTGCGATTCGAGGCCGGCACCCAAGACGAGCACATCCTCAAACTCGACGGGGTGGCGCAACGGACCGAGGTGCTGGCCGACAGGATGCTCCTCTACACCGATGACGCCGAGGCCACCCAACATGAGATCGATCGGCGGGGGGTCCACCCCGAGCAGGTGCTGGTACGACGGTCCACGCTCGAAGACGTGTTCCTCAAGCTGACCGGGCGAAGGCTGATCGACTGATGACCGCCTTACGCGGACCGATCAGGGTCGTCGAATCGGAGTTGCTCGGCTACAAGCGCACCTGGCGGGGGACCGCGATCAGCTCTTTTGTCAACCCGCTGCTCTTCCTCACCGCCATGGGCCTGGGGCTCGGCTCACTGGTCGACGCCGGTGACGGCGACCTCAACATCAGCTATATCGCCTTCGTGGCGACCGGGTTGATGGCCGCATCAGCAATGCAGAACGGGGCGTCGGACGGGGCATTCCCGGTGATGGCAGGGATCAAGTGGCGGAAAAGCTTCGAAGGAGCGATCGCCACCCCGATCAGTCCCGCTGACATCGTGGTGGGGCGCTTCCTGTGGTCGATCGTCAGGCTCACATTCATACTCGTCGTCTTCGGGACGATCGCCACCATGCTCGACGCGATGGAGTTCATCCCAGCCATGAAAGCCGTCCCGCCCGGAGTCCTCACCGGCCTTGCCTTCACCACTTCGGTCACCGCCTTCACGGTGACCAGAGAAGATGACACCAGTCTGTCCACGCTGTTCCGATTCGGGATCATTCCCCTCTTCCTATTTTCGGGGACCTTCTTCCCGATCAGCCAGCTACCCGATTTCCTCCAGCCAATTGCATACGCGACCCCCCTGTTCCACGGTGTCGAGCTGGTCCGCAAGTTCGCCCTGCCCGGGGCCGACACCACCGTGATCACTTCGATACCGGTCTGGGTGCACCTCGCCTACCTGGTGGTGCTCACCGGGGTCAGCCTCTACCTGGCCTCCCGATGGCTCGACAAGAGGTTGAAGAAGTGAGCGTCTCGGCACCCGCCCGGATCACGCCGGTCGGCCGGATCACACCGTTCCGGGCGCAGCGGATCTGGGAGCGCAACTATCTGGTCTATCGGCGGCTGTGGAAGATAATCTTCACCGGCTTCTTCGAGCCCGTCTTCTATCTATTCTCGTTGGGAGTCGGCCTCGGTGCCCTCGTCGGCGAAGTCAACGGGCCCGGCGGAACCCTGGTCAGCTACACCGCCTTCGTCGCCCCGGCGCTGATGGCGGCATCGGCGATGAACGGGGCTGTCATGGAGACCACTTTCAACATCTTTTTCAAGCTCAAGTTCGGTAACACCTACGAGGGCATTCTCACCACCCCGATGCGGCCCCTCGACATTGCCATCGGCGAGATAGGGTGGGCGTTGCTCCGCGGCGCCGTCTATTCGATTGCGTTTCTCGTCGTCATGGTGTTCATGGGCGTCACCGGATCGTGGGTCGCCATCCTCACCATCCCGGCGGCGGTCCTGGTCGGCTTCGCTTTCGGCGCGGTTGGCCTCACCGCCTGCACCTACATGCGGTCGTGGCAGGACTTCGATCTCGTCTCGCTGGTCACGATGCCGTTGTTCCTGTTCTCGGCGACCTTCTACCCCCTTGACGTCTACCCACCGATCATGCAGCAGATCGCCCGGATCTCACCCCTGTATCACGGCACCGAGCTGCTCCGCGGCCTCAGCCTCGGCATCCTCGACTGGAGCATGCTCGGCCACATCACCTTCCTCCTCGCCATGGGCCTAATCGGCGGCGCCATCGCCAACAAGCGCCTCGACGGCCTCCTCCGCCAGTAAATCCCGTTCCTAAGGCGCGACATCTCATATTTGATAGCTGACGCACACAGAACGGGCTTGCCGCAATCGATCTAGGCTTGCAGTCTTGATGCTCGACCTGACCTTTCCCCTCCACGCCCCGCACGGGTCTGACCTCAACACCAAAGGGTGGCTCCAGGAGGGGGTGCTCCGCTGCCTGCTCAACAACCTCGACCCCGACGTCGCCGAAGACCCGGAGAATCTGATCGTCTACGGGG
>JBHJOQ010000036.1:0-81172 GCA_050329555.1 Acidimicrobiia bacterium
CCCAACGAGCAGCCCTCTTCAGCGGGCTCCTCGAACAACTCCACCAGGACAACCACACATGAGTCTCGCCCGTCGCCACCCTCCCTTCCTTGACAAGATCACCGGCATAATGCCGGTTAGCGCGCTGTCAAATCGGTCCGCTGCGTCGCAGGCGACCGCGCATTATGCGCTGGTGTCCCACGCACCGGGTGGAGGTTTGGTTAAACCAAATAGAGGGCTACCGGCGAAGGCCAATCTAATTGGATGCTGAGCACGCCGGGGCCTGCACTTTGCAACCATAATCGAGCTATGCGCGCCGCTCCCTCGGGGACAGTTACTTTTCTATTCACCGACGTTGCAGGATCGACCCGGCTCTGGGAGACGGATCGTGAATCGATGGCTGCCGACCTGGGCGTCCACGACCGCATCCTCCGAGATGCGATTGATCGGCAAGACGGGTATCTCTTCGCTACCGGCGGCGACTCGTTCAGCGCCGCCTTCCCAACCGCGACGCTGGCGGTCGAAGCCGCGACCTCCTCCCAACTGGAGCTCAGCCGCACGCAGTGGAAAGGGCCGGGGCTCACCGTTCGCATGGGCATCCACACCGGCACCGCCGATGAGCGTGACGGCAACTACTTCGGGCCACATGTGGGGCGCGCTGCGCGGATCATGTCACTGGGGAACGGCGGCCAGATCCTGGTGTCGGCAGCCACGGTCGAACTGGTGGGCGGTGAGCTCGACGGTTCGATGTCAGTGGTGGACCTCGGACTTCATGATCTGAAGGACATCCAGCGACGCGAGCGAGTGTACGAGCTGCGTCACTCCGACCTCCCGGTCATCGACCGGCCCATGAGGAGTCTGGTGGCTCCGGCCGTGAGGCTCCCCGAGCAGTTGACGTCGTTCGTGGGGAGGACCACCGAGATACAGGGGGTCTTGGACCTCCTCGAAGGCTCGCGGCTGGTGACCCTCACCGGCGTCGGCGGTACCGGGAAGACCCGTCTCGCCATCGAAGCGGCACGCTCCGCCGCCGACCGGTTCCCCGACGGCGTGTGGATGACGGAGCTGGAATCCGTCAGTGACGACGACCAGGTCCTCTTCCGGATCGCTGGCACCTGGGATTTGCGACCTGGCGAGGGCGCAACGCTGCAACACGTAGTAACCAGCTATTTGGCCGAAAGGCAACTGCTGTTGGTCCTCGACAATTGTGAACACGTGCTGGACGGTGTTTCCACCTGGGCTCGACCCGCCCTCTCCTCCTCACCCGGACTGTGCGTGTTGGCCACATCGCGGGAGACGCTCGGCGTGCAGGGAGAATCCGTGTTCCCTGTCCCATCGCTCGCTTTGCCGACCAGTGTCGACACAGCACTCGAATCGGAAGCGGTGTCGTTGTTCCTCGAGAGGTTCAAGGAGGTCAGACCGGGATACCAGCCAACCGAGGAAGACCTCAAGTCGATTGTCCGGGTGTGCCGGCGTCTCGACGGGATCCCGCTGGGTCTCGAGCTCGCAGCATCGCGTCTGAGGACCCTCACGCCCCTCGAGCTGGAGATCCGTCTCGAGGACTCCTTTCGGATCCTCTCCGGCTCGAAGGCCGCTTTGCCCCGCCAGCGCACCCTCGAAGCCACCATCGACTGGTCACATAAGACCCTGGACGAGCGGGAAGCAGAGTTGTTCCGCAAGGCATCGGTGTTCTCGGGTGGTTTCGATCTTGCAGCAATCGAAGACGTGGTGAAATCGGAGTCCCTCGAGACCTGGGAGATAGTCGACGTCGTCGATCAACTCCACGACAAGTCGCTCCTCACCGCCACGTCGAGTACCGCCGGGTCGCGGTTTCGCATGCTCGAGCCGATCCGGGTCTACGCAAGGGACCGTCTCAAGGAAGCAGGCGAAGTGGAGTCGACGAGACGGGCCCACGCCTCATATTACGTGAAACGAGTCGCCGAACTCTCTCCGGAGCTGAGGGCTTCGGGACAGAAGAAGGCCCATGAGGCCATCTCGAACGATCTGGACAACCTTCGGCAGGCTCTCGCCTATCTGCGGGACGCTGGCCAAACCGAGGCGTTCTTGCGCACCTACTTCGACTTAGCAGTCTACTGGGCGCAGGCTTCGATGCACGTCGAGGCGCTCCAGCTGGCCCTACCCGTGCTGGACGCGGAGCCCAATATCGATGCATCGGTGCTGACCAAGGCGTGGTGGACGGCGAGCACCCTTGCGTTCGGTCTTACCGACCCAAGATCGGTCGAGTACGGCGAGCGGAGCATGACTGCCGCCCTGAGCGGGGATCCGATCGACGAGGGGTGGGCAGCGACGGCAACCGCCCTGGCGATCTTCGGAACGACCAACAGGAAGGACGCCCAGGGGTATCTCGAGGCGGGGAAACGCCTGATTGGCCACAATCTGGACCAAGCCTGGTGGAGTCCGGAGTGGGATGAGATTTATCTAGCCTTCGCCGACATCTTCATGAGCCAGGCCGACCCGCCAGAGCGCCTCGCCGCCATCCGCTCCCTGGTCGAACTGGCCAAGTCGATCGGCGACGAATACACCGCGGCATTCGGAATGGTGGGCGCCTCTTTCGTCACCGACGAGGCATACCGCCCGGACGTCGAGCGGATGCTCGAGGAGGCGGTGCGGATTCTCGATGACCTCGACTTTCGCCACGCCCTCGGCCATGGCCTCATCTACTGGGGTGCGGTCACCAAAGACCAGGACGATGGCGAGGCAGGCGACATCGCCGTGACCAGAGGTGCTTCTATTCTGGCCGAGATAGGTGACATCCCATGTGCAGTCAACGCCTCCATCGACATGATCGACTACCAGCTGGGCCACGGCCAGGTCGACAAGGCCCTCGCTCACCTCGTCTTCGCCGCCCGCCAATCGGGAGCCGATCCGTCCCGCTTCGCATCCCGTCTGGCGGCGGTTTCCTGCCGGCTGATGGTGGTGAGCGGTGATCTTCGGGCCGCGGCCACACTCCTCGGCTTCATCGAGGCACGGGAAGCCTCAGGAGGCGCCTGCCGGGATATGGTGATGGCCGGTCTCGACGCAGCGGAAACTGAGGAGCTGCTAGGAGCAGGCTTACGTCTTAGCGATGCCGACATTCTAGGTCACATATCGACTTGGGCAGCTGAAACAGTGAATGGATCCGGTTAGGAGGTCGGCATGGAGCAGCTGAGGCTTGGTGATGGCTCGGAGGTCAGCTATCGGGTTGTTGGCGAGGGCTTTCCCATCATCGGAATGCCGGGTGGTCCCGGCGTGTCGGCCGGGTACCTCTATTCGTTTGCGGAGCCGCTGCTCGACCGACTGACCTGGTATCTGATCGACCCGCCCGGGACGGGTGCCTCCACTCCGTCGAGTAACTACAGCATCGGCGCCCATGCGGCGTTCTACCGGATTGTCATGTCCGCTCTCGGTCTGGACGAGGCCGTGGTGTTTGGCCACTCGTACAGCGGAACGGTGGCGACAACCTTTGCCGCGCAGTATCCCGAAACAACACTGGGTTGTCTGCTTGTAGCTCCCCCGGTTGTGGGAACCGACGTCGACGCCGCCGAAGGCGGGCAGATCCGAGCTGACATGAACACCGCGATGGAACGTCACGCCGAAGAGCCGTGGTACGAGGATGCCGTGCAGGCAGAGTTCAACCCGGACCCTTCTGATCCGGCTGGGTCGTTCCGGCGTGGTCTGCCTCTCTACTTTTCCAACCCCACCGACGAGCTGCTCGAAAGCGCCGTGGCGGCGTTGGGTCCAATCGAGATCAACCTGGATCCGATGACGTGGTTCTACCAAAAGGAATGGCCGAGCCTCGACCTTCGCCCAGCCCTGATCAGTCTTGCCATGCCGATCCTGGCGATCGTGGGTCAACACGACTGGGCAGTCCCACCGATCCAGGCCCGGTTCTATGAGTCGGCCCCGGCCGGCCGGATGTTCGTCATTCCCGACTGCGGCCATTTCGTCCAGGTCGAAAAGCCGGCCGCCTATCGCGACGCTGTAATCGATTGGCTCGCCGAGACGGGACTGGACTACAACTAGGGCGCCAAGAAGCGATGCTCGTCTTCGCCCCCGCACGACTTCTTTCACAAACGACTGCGCCGCTTGGCGAGTAAGACGGGACACGACACGTCTCCAATCCAGACCATCGAGAACGAACTAGACGGTGCGTCACTGTCAGTCTTGCCCGACCACAGCTCGACTCCCCCCAGAATTCATCAAACTCGGTGCCTCATCGACAGGCATCGCCAACGGGTTCCTCGCCGGAGCCTTCACTCACGCCGAGGCCCGCAATTCCCGCGAGTACGCGATCAACAATCAATTCCCAGCGAATAGCGCAGATCACCCGATACGAGCGAAATTGCACGTGTCTCAGACCGCACCCGATCGGCACTCTTGCGCTTCGCGGATCCTTCCGAGTCATTGACTTGGGCCTGGTCAGGCGGCACCGCCGCTGGGATCGCCTTGCCCCTCTGCGACGGTGGCGGCCAACCGCGCGGTCATTTGGTGCACCGTCTCGACCTGCCGGAGACCGAGGACCTCACAGCGACGCAACCCGCCGAACACCATCGCTTCGAACATGGCCCGGTCACGGAACCGGCGGCACGCAGCCAACAGTGCGTCGACCTCGGCAGGTTCCACCACCCGGGGCAGGGTTCGTGGTGTGCGAACCAAAGGCACACCCCGCTGGCCCCGAGCCCGCGACCGGCGAGTCGACAACCCCCGCGGAACCGGATTGCGCTCGACATCACCCCGGGCCGTCACATACGAATACATCGACGACAACGACAACCGCCGTTGGATCGTCCGAGACGACAAAAGCCCCGACTCGCCATCAGACAGACGGACCACCTTGCGGTCACCCAACGACCGCTGGGAGGTGATGAACGCCAACACATCAGCCGTCGTCACCCCGACCGGTTCCTTCGGGACCAGAGTGAAGAACACTTTCAGATCGAACCCAGCAGCCAGCACCGTGTTCGGCCGACACCGAGCCGCAGCGAACACGAGATAGTCATCCACCACCGGATGACCCAGACGAACCACCACCCGACTCCCCGGCGCAGACGAACGAAACAGACGCGGAACCCAAGACACGAAAGACCACCCTTCCGGCCCCGACGGGGCCACCACCCACAGTCCCACATCCACCACCCAGCGTCTAAGAAATCCGCCCCGGATTACCCCTATATCCTCACGTCTCGCTCGTCTCTGAAATGCCGGTTATGCGTGGGTCGTTTAGCTGAAACCTGAGGATGGCTAAGCGCATTATGCGCTGTGAGCATTGTGGAGTCGATCGAGAGATCGACCAGATCTGCCGGACCGAGTCCGACCGGCGAGTGGCGTCAAACGCCCCTCGCCGACATCGGTCAACTGTTGGTCTCGTACCAGGACCGCCCAGTCGTCGAGGTTGTCCATGATGAGTTGGGCGCAGTCGGGGGTGCGCTGGTTGGCGCAGTTGGCGGCGGCATAATCGTCCCGCAGCTCGCCGCCCTCGGCGAACAGCCTGAAGCTCTCCCGGAGCTCGATGTCCTCCGGGTATACGCCCTGGACATACCATGGATAGAACCCTCTCGTCGGTCCTGAGTCAATGCTCCAATCCAAGTCGTCTGGGTGCAATGTCATGACTAGTCCAAGGTTGTTCGCGATCAAGAAGCCATCTCGAACGGTCACGGACGGCGATTTCCCCTCCGCGGTGTTCATGGCGTTGGAGTAATGCACGGTGCACGTCGAGCCCTGCAGCAACGTGTAAACCATGAGGTTGTCGAACTCGCGGACCCAATCGAAGCCGCCGGCGGATTGGCATGCTTCGACGGTGACTTCAGCTCCCAGGATCGACTCGTATTCGATCGTCTGGCTGGAACTGGCCGATGACGCGCTGTGGTCGTACGGCACTTGAAGGGCACTGAGACCCTTGACACGAACGGGTGTTTGTACGTACACTAGGTACACACAAGGGAGAACAGTGACCAGTCTTGCACATAAGCCCAAGGACAGATCAGATAAAACAGAGCGTATCAACGTTCGTCTGTCTGCGCGCCAACGGGAACTCATTCACGATGCGGCGAAGCTTGCCGGTACCAGCATGTCTGAGTTCATCATGGTCCCCGCTGTTGAACGGGCTGCAACGGTCCTGGCGTCTGATCAGGTCACGCGTCTAAACGCCGACGTGGCCGACAAGTTCATTGCTTGGATGGATGAGCCCGCTCGGGTCATCCCAGAGATGAAGCGACTTGTTGACGCCGAACCTTTTGACGGCTGAATCCGCCTAGGTGAGGGTCGAACCACTCGACCCCGCGCGTCACGACCGCAATGGCTTCGACTGTGGAAACGACGAACTCAACGACTGGCTAGCCAAGACTGCGAACCAGGCTCAAGAGCGCCACAGGAGTTCGCGCACGCACGTCCTCACAGACGATGGCAAGACCATACTTGGCTACTACTCGCTCGCGAGCCAGTCAGTAGCGCTAGATGCTGTGCCCGCTGGCCTAGCGAAGGGTCACAGGTTCCCCATCCCCGCCGTGATTCTCGCACGCTTGGCAATCGCAAAGGATCACCAACAGCAAGGCTTGGGTGAGCGCCTACTGGCCGACGCTGTCAGGCGGGCCCTTGCCGTTGGGCTCGAAATCGGTGTGGCGCTAATCGTCGTGGATGCAAAGGACGAAGACGCGGTCCAATACTACGAACGCTTCGGTTTCGTTCGGTGGCCAGCTGAAGGAAAAAAGCTCTTTGCCCGACTCGTGGATCTAGCTGAGACGTTCGGGGTCGGTTGACTCATGGCTGCTTTGTAAGCGTCATGCTGCTCCTGCTCAATGCTCCTGCTGTTCACCCTGGTCTTGATGTTCATCATCTCGGGTTTCCGCGCCAGTTCAGAGCAAGGGTTAGCGCGTAGCCAGCGAGATAGATCGCCAGGAGTCCCAGATAAGCCCACAGGGGAACTCTCTGCTCAGGTCGTGCCGGAAGAAAGAGAACGGCGAAGAATCCATGAGGGCAAATGCAACCATGGCGACGACATTGATGGTCCTGACACGACGCTGTTCAGATGGCGGTTGAACAGCAGCGACACCAAGTCCAGCAAGTCGGCTTATCGTCTGACCCATCGAATAAACCTACCCCTCACCACCCGCTCGACAACGGACGGGCCTTATGCCCTCCCCGCATAGTGCGGTTTGGAGAAGGGCCATGACTCATCGATCCACCTGGCCAACTCCTCCCGAACCGGCGCATCCAATTCGGCACGGCTCTCGCGCACCCATGAGCTGATTTCGGCGTCGCGACCCGGAGCTCGACTCGGATAGATGTAGATACAGCCGATCACATCGTCGCCTTCGAGGACCGAGTACGTGAATCCCTTGCGCTCCTCGAAGTCCTTGGCGTGGCGCACCAGATCCTCCAGATTCCTTTCGAGCGTCATGGCTACCGGCCAGTTCCGCTCTTCCTGTGGGCTGAATCCGGGTGTTGATCGGATGTGGTCGATGCTCGACATCCACGCGTCGTGGTCACGCTCGTTGTGCTGCTCGTCCAAGGGTTCCAGGTGAAACTCAGACCAGGCGTACGACTGAGGGGCCTCGAAGCTGGGAGGTACGAACGATTCTTCCATCTGCCAAATCTAGCCTCGGTCGAAACCGCACCCAGTGGCATTTAGGCAGCTGCTCCGGGAGTGGGCGCAGCAGTGTAGGTTGGGGCCATGCCACGTCTTGATGCCATCGGGGTGATCGTCTCCGACATGGGAAGAGCCATCGAGTTTTACCGTCTCGTGGGACGGTCTGGTCGCATCGAAGCCAGCGAAGCCACCGAACGACTCGGTCAACTCGAGGAATCTCCCTTCATCCGGCACAATCTGCAACCGCTACTCCAGGGGGCGTGGCAGTTGCGCGACAATCTCCGCTTGGTCGACGCTTTGTATGTGGAACTTGCGACCCGGTTGGTGGCTCGCCTAATCACGGCAGACCAATCCCTTGCCCATGCCTCCGAAGTTGCCGAGGTGCCCGAGGTTTAGTCAGCCAGGACTTCGCCGGTCTTGTCGGGGCGTTGTTTGTGGACACGGCCTTCGACTCCCCGTAGGGGCATTCCTGTACCGTGGCCGTAGCGGACCTGGGTCATCTCGGCGAGGATGGAGACCGCCACCTCTTGAGGGCTTTCCGCTCCGATGTCGAGGCCGACCGGGCCGTGGATTCTGGCGATGTCGTCGTCGCTGAAACCCTTCTCCTGCAGTCGCTCGACACGCAGGCCGTGCGTCCGTCTGCTTCCCATCGCTCCGATATACCGGACCGGGCTCTTCAGGGCCGCTTCGATCACCGGATCCTCGAGCCGCTTCTCGTGGGAGAGGACGATCACCCAGGTGCGGCGGTCCAGCGTGAGTTGATCGAGGAGCTCCTCGGGACGGCCGACCAGCACCCGGGACCCGGGGAAACGCTCTTCGGTGGCGAACATGGCGCGGGAGTCAGCGACAGTGACCCGGTAACCCATCTGGGAGGCGAAAGACGCCAGCGACTGGGCGACGTGAACAGCTCCGAAGATGATCATCTCCTGGGGCGGGGCCAACGTCTCGACAAAGACCTCGTGGTCTCCGTATTGCATGGTCCGGTGCTGCTCGTGCTCCATCAGGGTCAGGGCGTCGGCGACCACATCTTCGGCAATCTCGTCGGGGACCGAGCCGGCAACCACCTCACCCGAGGAGTCAACAACTGCCTTCCCGCCGACTTCTGGACCGTCGGTGATGGTGACGACCGACCCGTATACCTCGCGATCGAGCAGGTCCTGCACTGCCTGGAGGGGAGTCACCATGGTTCGATAAACACTTCGATGGTGCCGCCGCAGGCCATACCCACCTCGAAGGCGTCTTCGTCGGCGATCCCGTAGGTGACCTTCTTCGGCTTTCCGCTCTCGATGACCTCCTGGGCGTGCAAGAAGACATCGTTCTCGACACATCCCCCGCTCACCGACCCGGCCATGTCGCCTGCGTCGGAAACGATGAACTTGGAGCCTTCCGGGCGCGGCGCACTGCCATAGACCCGGATCACCGTGGCGACGGCAACCCTCTTGCCCTCGTCGGTCCAAGTCTTCCACGTGTCCATCTGGTTTCTCATGCTCTGACTCCAGCTATCGAATCGAGTATCCGTACCACTCCCTGGAAGTCACTAACGCTAGCTGCAGGGAGGAGGTGATCGACGTGCGGGAGCACCGCCTGCATTCCCCTGGTCAGGGGCTCATAGGTCTCCCGGGCCGCGAGTGGGTTGAGCCAGATCACCTGGTGGACCGAGCGCGCCAGCCGGGCCATCTCATCGCGGAGCAGCTCGGGGTCGCCGCAGTCCCAGCCGTCGGAGAGGATGAGCACGACCGGTCCGCCCCGGGCCAGCCTCCGGCTCCAGTGGCGGTTCCACTCGGCGAGCGCCTCCCCGATCTGGGTGCCTCCCGACCATCCGGTGACCCTCGAGGCGGCGCGTTGCAGCGCAGCCTTGGTGTCGCGTCGTCTCATCTCTTCGGTGATCCGGCTGAGGTGGGTGGAGAAGGTGAAGATCTCGACGTCGCGTTGCCGGCGCTGGGCGGCATGGGCGAACACCAGGAAGATGTCCGAGTAGGCCTCCATCGACCCGGAGATGTCGGCGATGATCACCAGGGGGCGCTGTTTGCGGGTGCGCTCCTTCCAGCTCATCAGCATCATGTCTCCCTCGGGACCGATCGCCCGGCGGAGAGTGCGTCGCATGTCGGGCCGGCGGCCATGGTTCGACCGGGCCCAGCGCCGGGTCCGGTAGTCGGTCGGGTGCCAGAGCATGGTCATGATCAACCGCCTGGCCTCGGCGAGATCGTCGTCGTTCAGTTCGGCGAAGTCCCGGCGCGTGACCGTCTCGACGGCGGAGGCGCCGGAACGCTCGGCGGCACTGTCGAACTCCTCGGAGCCAACCGATCCGTGCAGTCCCAGCGTTGCCCCGCTCGACGATTCGGTCTTGTCGGGGTTACGTGACACCAGCATCGGTGGCGACAGCCGGTGGAAGAAACGTTCGAACTCCTCGTCGAATCCGGGAATCTGTGCCGGGTCGGTGACGGTCAGCGCCTGCAACGAGGCCCGGGCCTGGGACTTGATGGCGATGTCGACGAGCTGCAACGAGCGGGCCATGTCGGCGGTCTGGTCTGAGGTGACCACCATCCCCCGGCCGCGGAGGGCGCTGGCGAACTGGCTCAATTGGTCGATCAGCGGGGCGGCGCTCATCCGACCAGGGACTCGACCCCCGCCCTCCTCACCAGGTCGATGTCATCCTTGTACTTGAGAATCACGCCAAGCGTGGACTCGATGACCGGGACCGAGAGCTCACCGGCTTGAAGGAGCCGGAGCGACTCCGCCCAGTCGAGCGACTCGGCAACACCCGGTGGCTTGAACAGGTCGACGTTGCGAAGCCGGCTCATCGCTTCGCTCACCGAGTTGGCGAGGGCGGCGTTCAATTCGGGGACCTTGCGCTGGATGATCGCCGACTCCCGGTCCGGAGTCGGATAGTCGATCCAGTGGTAGACACAGCGCCGCTTGAGTGCGTCGTGGATCTCCCGGGTCCGGTTCGAGGTGAGCACGACAATCGGAGGCTCCTCGGCTTTGATCGTGCCGATCTCGGGGATCGACACCTGGAAATCGGACAACAACTCGAGGAGAAACGCCTCGAACTCCTCATCGGCCCGGTCGAGCTCGTCGATCAGCAATACAGGTCGGCTGCCGGCGGTGCTGGCCTCGATTGCCCGGAGAAGGGGACGGGCGATCAGGTACTCCCGGCTCATGATGTCCTCGGGTGTGGCGTCGGAGCCTTTCCCGCTGGCTTCGAGAAGCCTGATCGCCATCATCTGGCGGGCATAGTCCCACTCGTAGAGTGCCTGGCCGACGTCGAGGCCCTCGTAACACTGCAGCCGGATCAACTCAGCACCCGACATCCGGGCAAGAACCTTCGCCACTTCGGTCTTACCGACACCGGCCTCGCCTTCGAGGAAAAGGGGCCTGCCCAACTGCACCGCGATGTGGATGGCGACCGTGAGACTCTCGTCGCTGAAGTAGTCGAACTCGTCGAGTTTGCCGGCGAGGTCTTCGACCGTGTTAGGAATCACAGATCAAGCCTAAATCGCCTCGGTGGCAAGAAAGGAAGTGGGGTCCTTCTCGAAGGCCGTCTTGCAGCCCGGTGCGCAGAAGTAGTAGGTCTCGCCTTCGTGTTCGCTGATCCATCGAGCGCTGGCGATGTCGACCTCCATCTCGCACACAGGGTCGATGGCGGTGTGCTCTTCGGCAACGATCTGGGCCAACAGCCGACTGTTGCTCGACCATCGGATACTCCGACACCGGCCCGGGAGTCCTTGACACTTGATCGAATACCATACAATCATGCGACACGCGCAAGTCATCAGGGGGAGGTCGCGCATGCTCGCGTCCGACAGCGCCAAGAACCTGAAAATCGACGCCCCCGGCGCCACCTCGACCCGTCTGCCGAGCCTCGGGCACACGATCTGGGAGCGGCCGATGCATCCGACGGAACTCGACACGCCGTTCACCCCCGAGGCGGTCGGCTACAGGCGCGGCTTGGCATGAGAATCGAGGCGGTCGATTTCTTCTACCTCTCCATGCCCGAGGTCACCACCGCCGCCGATGGCAGCCAGGATGCGCTTCTGGTGCGGGTCGCGGCCGGCGGTCATGTCGGCTGGGGCGAGTGCGAGGCCGCGCCGCTGCCGTCCATCGCCGCCTTCGTCTGCCCCATGTCGCACGGGGCCTGCCGTCCGGTGGCCACCTCGGTCCTCGGCGCGCCACTCAACAGCCCCAAGGATATCGCCGCGATCTCGGCTCGGGTCGCTCACGACAGCATGGACCTGTTGCAGGCCGCGCACACGCTCTCGGGGATCGAGATGGCGCTATGGGACCTGTTGGGCCGCCGGCGGTCGATGCCGGTCTGGCAAATGCTGGGCCACCAACTCTCCGAGCCGAAGATCCCCTACGCCTCGCTCCTATTCGGCGACGATCCGGCGGCAACACTGGCCCGGGCCCGGGCCGTCCGGGCGGACGGGTACACGGCGGCGAAATTCGGCTGGGGCCCGATCGGCACCGCCGCCGCGGCCGCCGACGCCGAGCAGTTTGCCGCCGCCCGCGAGGGGATCGGCCCGGACACCCATCTGATGATCGACTTCGGCCAGATATTCGCCGAGGATGTCGAGGCCGCCGCTGCCCGGCTGCCGGCGCTGGAGGCCGCCCGCGCCCACTGGATGGAGGAGCCGTTTTCGAGCCATGCCTACGAGGCTTATGCCGCCCTTGCCGCCCGCAGTCCCGCGGTCGGCATCGCCGGGGGCGAGGCGGCCCACAACGTGGCGATGGCTCGCCACCTCATGGACTACGGCAAGGTGCGGTTCGTCCAGATCGACTGTGGCCGGATCGGCGGCATCGGACCGGCCTGGCAGGTCGCGCAACTGGCGCGCACTCGAGGGGTCACCTACGTCAACCACACGTTCACGACCCATCTCGCACTCAGCGCGTCGTTGCAGCCCTATGCCGGATTCGCCGAAGACCAGATCTGCGAATACCCCGTCGCGCCGAAGCCGCTCGCCGTGGCAGTCGCCTCCAACCCGATACAGCGCGATGTCGATGGGATGATCCGGGCACCCGAAGCGCCCGGGCTCGGGATCGAGGTCGATACCGCGGCACTGAAGCCCTATCTGGTGGAGGCCGAGATCCGGGTCGGGGGTTCGGTGCTCTATGCAACCCCGGCGCTCGACTGAGCGTGCAACCGAGCGGTTGATGTCCATCCGGGTCGTCGGGTTGGCGAGCCGGAGCTTCATCATCGGGATCAGACTCTGGCTTCCGGCGAGAACCTTGACCTCGTCACCACGTTCGGCAAGCACGAAAGTGCCTCATCGAGTGTCGTCGGGGCCAGGTATTCGAACTGGTTCGGATACCTGGGGCCTCCTCTAGGCGGTCCCGGGAAATCCGGGATCACTTTGAAATTTGCTCACCCCGAGGGTCCCGCCTCGACAAAAAAGGTGAAGCTTCAACCGAATTCTCCGTGACAGGCAGCGCTCAGCGAACGTAGGATGCCCGGTCACCGTTGGGGAAGACCTCGACTTCGTCCATGTCGAGGCATGACGCCACCGACCGTCTCAATTCGTCCGCGACACGCAAACGACGACAGCATCGTCCTCCACATGCCGATCCCCCAGCATGTGTTCCACGACATGCTGGGCCGCCGCCCCGGGGAATGCGGTGCCGACGAAGTTGCGCAATCGTGATATCTCGTCACGGGTGCCGCGTTCGCGCCGTTCGACCAGGCCATCGGTGTAGACCACCAACGTCGACCCCTCGGTCATGAAGAACTCAGCGTCCGAGGCCACCGCACCTTCGATCCCGAGCAGTGCCGACCGCCCGCCATAGAGCAGCTCCGTAGCGCCTTCTGAGTGGCGAAGAACCGGGAAGGGGTGTCCGGCGCAGGAGTAGCGCCCCGAGCCATCGGGTCTGACTTCGACGCAGCACACCGACGCGCAGAACACTCCCGGGGTCGCTGCGGCGAAGGCGTGCAGGCCTGCTATCACCTCCGCTGGCCGGGCTGATACGAGTGCCAGGGCCTTAGCGGCGGCCCGCAGCGCACCCATCGCTGCGGCCGCCTGCAGACCATGGCCGACCACGTCCGCCACGACCAGGATCAGCCGTCCGTCGTCGAGTTCGGTCAGGTCGAATAGGTCACCGCCGACCATCATCCCGCTCGTCGGCTGGTGCCACGTGCTCACAGACCAGCTTGGGTCTGTCACGTCGACAGTCGGCAGGATGCTGCGCTGCAGGGTGACGGCGATCTCGTGTTCCACATCGAAGCGGCGCGCGCGAGCAAGGGCAACGCTCGCCTCTCCCGCCAGGCCCGACAGCGTCACGCGTGTGGAGTTGGTTAATGCATCCTCATGGTCGAAGCCAATCAAGATCACGCCCAACTCGGTGCCGGCCAGCCCCAGGGGAAGCACGGCTGCTGCCGCCCACTTGGAGGCCTCGACGAGCACCCCAACGCTCTCATCCACCACGTTGGGAGTTGTCAGGAACCGAGGCGATGTCCACGACGACAAACCACAACGGCGCTGCACCTCGTCGATTCGCGCTGTGCTCGTAACCGTGGCGTGATCGAGTCCGACCTCGGACTCCACCAAGAGCAGCGACGGGTTGCCGGCGTCGACGACGAAGACCACCAGGCCGGCAGCGTCGAAAGCGTTCCGGCCTTCTCTCGTGACCACTTGTGCGACCTTTGAGGTCGTGACGGATCGGTTGAGCGCTTCGGAGATCAGCCGCCGGACATCGGCCTGCTCCCGAGCGACGACCTCATCGGTGTGCGACTTCGCCCGCTGGGTGGCTTGTGCGGCTTGCGCGGCGAACAACTCGATGAGCTTCACGTCCTCGACGTCAGGCGCGCCGGGATCGGCGAAGGCCAGCACCCAGGAACCGAGGACCTCGCTCCCGCGTCGCAGCGGTACGGTGACACATCGACCGAAGTGGGGGTCGGACAAGATCGGGCTGTCAGGGAACCGCTCTTCCACCTCCTTCCGGCTGGACGCGACCTGGAGCGCACCGGATCGAACAGCCGTACATGCGATCGAGCGCCATTCGATCGGGATCAGGAGGCCGAGCCGTCCACCGATACCGGTGCCGCGCACGAACTCGAGGTTGCTCTTCGTCTCGTCGAGTAACGCGAGCCTGACCCCAACCGCCCCGAGCAGCTCGTGGCTGCTGGCGACAATGACGTCGAGCACGCTGTCGAGCGAAAGCGCACCGGACAAGCGACTCGTGAAGTCGAGCAGTACCTCGAGACGTCGCTTGCCCCGCAACTCGGAGTTCACGAGCCAGGCGCGCCGCAACGCCTGCTCGGTCAACGTCGCCAACGCCGACGCTGCGCGCAGCTCGGACGGCTCGAACTCGTGCGCCTCCTCGAAACCGTAGCTGAGGGCGCCGACGAGCACCCCTTCAGCCAGCAAGGGGGCGATCGTCGCGCTGCGAATGCCCGATCTCGCCATCCAGTCGCAGACCAGGGGGTATTCGTGCTGCGACGTGGCGTGGTCGGCGATTACAAGCATCGCACCACCGGCGAGTTGCTGAAGTGCCGGGCTACGTTCGGGGACCTCGATAACGGCCGGCACGGTCGATCCGTCGCCGGGATTGCCGGCACGCACGACCAATTGTCGCTCCTCGTCGAACAGCCACAAGGCGCATTGAGCGCCGCTGATTGACGCGCTCCCCTGCTGAGCGACGACCGTGACGATGTCGTCCACGGTGACCGCCGCCGCCATGCCGGAGGCGATGTCGTACATCACCTGAAGAAGAGCCTCCGACCGCACGGCCATTCGCTGCGCGTGAAGCAACTCGGATTCGTAACTACGACGCTCGGTTGCATCGAACACGATGATCTCGACGAGGCCGCCAGTGCTATCGAGTCGTTCGCGAAACCGGAAGTTGACCAAGGCCGACAGTCGGGTGCCGTCGCTCCGCACTACGTCGAGGGCGATCTCGGTCACCTCCTGGCGCAGGTGCAGCAGCGGGCGCAGGTGGGTGTCGAAGTAGATGCGTCCACCCGGCGCCAACAGGTCCTGGAATGTGCGCCGACCGATCAGGTCGGCGGGCGCGTAGCCGAGCCACTTCTCGAGCGTGCCGTTGAGCCACACGACAACACCAAGATCGTCTGTGATCACGAGGCCGAACGGTCCGTCATCCACCAGACGCGACAACACGTCGTCCTCCGGCCCGAACACGGAAAAGTCCGGCTCGCTCCCTGCGTCGGGCGATCCGCTCATGCCCGCGACCCGAGCTTCTCGAGAAAGACCCGGATGGCCTCGGCCGTCTCCGCCGGGGCCGACAGGTTCGGGCAGTGGCCGGCCACGTCGAGCACCCTGAACTGGCTCCCCGGCACCTGCTGGTGAACGAAGGCGCCGACGGACTTGGGCGCGATCACGTCGTACTCGCATTGCAGCACGAGAGTCGGAACCGAGATATTCGGAAGGTCGGCCCGATTGTCGGACAGGAATGTCACCCGGGCGAACTGGCGGGCGATGGCCGGGTCGATCCGGCAGAAGCTCGCCTCCAGCTCGTCGGCAAGTCCCGGACGGTCGAGGTTGCTCATGATCACCGGTGCCATCGCTTGAGACCATCCGAGGTAGTTGCTGTCGAGCGAGTCCAGCAGCTCGTCGATATCGCTTCGCTGGAAGCCTCCGACGTAGTCGCCGTCATTGATGTAACGAGGCGAGGGGCCGACCATGACCAGCCCGGCAAAGAGCTCAGGGGCGGCGATCGTGGCCAACGCTCCGATCATCGCGCTCACCGAGTGGCCGACCAGGACCACATCGCGCAGGTCGAGCGCCTCGATGATCCGTATCACGTCGGTGGCGTAACGATCAAGCGAGCGGTACTCAACAGGGTCGTACAGCGACGCGTCGGAACGACCGCACCCGACGATGTCGAACAGCACGACTCGATAGTCGTCGGTGAACACCGGCGTGACGTGCCGCCACATCTGCTGGTCGCAACCGAAGCCGTGGGCGAAGACAATGGGCTGACCGCCATCGTTGCCGAGCACGTGGACGTTGAGCTGTGTGAGCACCTCCATGCTTCGAACTCTACGGCAAATCCCCGACCCTTCGCGAGATCGGCCCGAGGCGCAGGATCAACCTATTGATGCTGAGGCCCCTCGCTGTCGACATCGGCTCCTCGGATGAGTCCTCGGCAAGGTCGTAAATGTCTGCAAAGTGGTGGAGCTCAGGTCCAGGCACTTCATCGGCGCGCTCCCCCGGCTGAACGTGCGCTTAATGACGGCGGCGCGCAACGGGACGGAGGCCATCACGGCCGTGATCGCGAAAAGGCAGCGCTCAGCGAACGTAGGATGCCAGGTCACCGTTGGGGAAGACCTCGACTTCGTCCATTTCGAGCCACGACGCCACCTTCTCCAACTCCCTCATCAGTTCGGAACCGACACGGGTCCGGTCTATCCCGCTCTCGCCGAACGAGCCTTTGACCAGCAGTCGGCGCAACTTGCGATCGCTCTTCAAGTCGACCCGGGCCACCAGGTCACCGTCGAGGAGGAACGGGAGCACGTAGTAACCGTGGACTCGCTTCGCCTCCGGAACGTAGATCTCGATCCGGTAGAAGAAGTCCCAGAGACGCTCCGTCCGCTCGCGGTACCAGACAAGGCTGTCGAAGGGAGAAAGCAAGGCGGTGCCACGCGCCTGCTTCGGCAAATTGGCATCAGGGTGTAGGTAGGCGGTGTGGTCCCACCCTTTCACCACGACCTCTTCGAGGCGGCCTTGGCTGGCCAGGTCGGCGATTGCAGTCCTTCCGGCCTTGACCCCTTCCCGGCGCAGGTTGAGTCGGGGATAGTCGATGAGGTCCTTGATCGTTGCCACGCCCATGTGGCGGGCTGCGTTGAGGATCAATATGGGGATTGCCTCTTCCTCGGTTAGATCCGGGGGCCCGAGGTGCTCTGCGTCGATGACCCGATCGGTCAGGTCGTACATCCTGGTGAAGTTGGGCCGTTTCGCGGTGGTGATGGCGCCCTGGGCGAAGAGTGCCTCGAGTGCAATCTTCCCCGGGGCCCAGCCCCACATGGCGTTGCCGTCACGAACTCCTGGATCCGTGAGGTCGGAGGTCTTCAGCGGCCCGACGGTCCTCACCTGTTCGAGGACGTCTTCGACGTAATCCGGCTGGTGCTTCTGGATTTCGACGAATTTCTCCCAGCGCAGCTCCCGTTTCATCAGCCAGCGCCACAGGCGGTGATCCTCGACCGGGATGAGAGACGCCTCATGGGCCCAGTACTCGAACATCTCCCCCGACCCCCACAGATAACGGTCGAGTGCATCCCGGTCGTAAGGGCCGAGGCGGGAGAAGAAGGGCATGTAGTGGGTGCGACTGAACACGTTGACCGAATCGAGCTGGACGATCCCCACGTGTCTGATCACTTTCCGGAAGTGCCTGACATCGATACTCCCGGTCGGGCGCGAGTCGTTAAATCCCTGGGCGGCAAGGGCGAATCGCCTCGCCTGATCGTTGGTCAGTTGCCGCATCGGCACGTGAATTTAGACGGCATCGGGGACAACTGCTGTCCGGTATTCAAACACCGGAGCCTTCCATCGTCTCAAGCGAGGGACACTAACTGCGTTGTGTCCCTCCCGACCTGCCATCATCCCAACCTGTGATTGAGCGTTACACCCTTGCCGAGATGGGCGACATCTGGGATGAGCAGCGCAAGCTCGAGGTCTGGAAGGATGTCGAGGTCCTCGCCCTGGAGGCCTGGCACCGCCTGGGGAAGGTTCCCGATGGCATCGCCGGAGCGGCCCGAGACGCCGCCACTCCCACGCCTGAAGAGGTGGCCGAGCGGGAAGCCGTCACCAACCACGATCTGGCGGCCTTCGTCGATCTCCTCGGGGCTAATGCCGGAGGCGATGCCGCCGGATGGGTCCATTACGGCCTGACCTCATCGGATGTGCTCGACACCGCCGGAGGTGTCCTACTCAAGGAGGCGAGTGCGGTGCTCCTGGCACGCCTCGGTGGATTGTTCAAGGTCGTGAAGGCTAAGGCCGGGGAGCACGAACAGACCTACATGATTGGACGGACCCACGGGATTTGGGCCGAACCGACCTCCTTCGGGTTGAAGCTGGCGGGCTGGGCCTTCGAACTGGAGCGCGACTTCCGTCGCATGCAGGCTGCAGCGGAGTCGGTATCTGTAGGCAAGATCTCAGGTGCGGTCGGCACATATGCCCAGGTGCCACCTGAAGTCGAAGCCCACGTCTGTGAGCAACTCGGTCTCGCCATCGAGCCGGCATCGACCCAGGTCACGGCGAGGGACCGCCACGCCCAGTGGCTGCAGACCATCGCATTGGTCGGCGCTTCGATCGAGCGGATGGCAACCGAGATCCGCCATCTGCAGCGCTCCGAAGTCGGCGAAGTGCAGGAGGCTTTCGGAAGAGGCCAGAAGGGCTCTTCGGCGATGCCTCACAAGCGGAACCCGATTCTCTCCGAGCGGATGACCGGGATGGCCCGGTTGCTGCGCGGATATGCCCAGGTGGGCTTGGAAAACGTGGCGCTCTGGCATGAGCGTGACATCAGCCACTCATCGGCGGAACGCGTCGTGCTCCCGGACGCCTCGATCGCCCTCCACTACATGCTGGTCAAGTTCACCGGCCTGGTGGAGGACCTGGTGGTTGAGGGTGAGCGAATGGCATCCAACCTGGAAAGCACCCGCGGCCTTGTCTTCAGCCAGCCGGTTCTGTTGGCTCTGGTCGAGGTGGGAATGACTCGTGACGAGGCCTACCGGATCGTGCAACGCAACGCCATGGCCGCATGGGGAGGCGACGGCCATCTCCGCGATCTGCTTGCTGCCGACCCCGAGGTGACCCTCGACGAGCAGACCCTGTCCGGCTGCTTCGACCTGACCCGGGTCCACAACTCCTCCAAGGTGGTCTTCGAGCGACTGGACAAGCTCACGCTCGACTGAGCTGGATGTCGTCGACCGTTCTGTGTCAAAAACGCGCACACCGTTTGTACGCGAATCGACACAGAAGGATCGGGCGGCGCAAGCTATCCCATTCTGTGTCGATTTGGGACACCACAGCCTGACACCGATCGACACAGAAGGGCCTGGGTTGTGGTCGTTCTACCCTGTCGCCATGGCAAAGTATCCGCCGTCGCCGCGCCACGCCTCCCACGGCAGGCCACAGCCTGACACTCTTCTGTGTCGCGAAAAGTCCGCATACAGAGTAAAAACCGACACAGAACGGTTCAGGTGGCCCTTCTCGGCGGGGTCACCGGTGCAGAGCGGACCGACACCAGGGTGAGCAGGCCGATCACGATGGGGAGGAGCACGGCGAAGGGCACCAACCAGGTCCAGGGCACTACCACCAACGAGGAGTCGACGACTCCAAACGGACCGGCAGAGATTTGGGTCTGGGCCGAGCTGAACACCCAGACCAGTCCGAGTCCGAGGGGGACGGCGAGCGCCATCGCCACCAAGGTCTGATAGCCCGTGAGGAGTCCGAGGAAACGGCGCCGTATCGACCCCGGCGCCCCGACCGCGACGATGGTCCGCACCTCGTGGTCGACCTCAGCTGCGGATACCGCAGTCACCAGGGCGACGACGATGAGCACCACGACCAGCGTCGCCGCACCCACGAGGAGATAGCTCGTTGCCTCGTCGAGACCGCCGTAGCCGCCATCGATACTGAGATTGGTCGACCACATCCTGGACCACTCGTCGTCGGTCATCGGCCGCTCGAGGCTGAAAAGGGCGATCGGCCGTGTGTCGTTGTCAGCGAATTCAAGCGCCACCGACTCGGGAATGACCACCCTGGGCATGCTCCCCTGCACGACCGCCACCGGGTACTCCTGCGCCGGGTACTCGAGACCGTTGATCTCGACTCTGGTGGGCTGCTCCTCGATACCGAGGACGACAATCTCGCCCTGGTCGATCGCCTGCGCCACATCCGCGTCGCCCAGTACCCGCACCAGATCATCGTTGGCGACCGCGACGCTGTGACCGTCGGGCAATTGCTGGTTCACCGCCTGGTCCCCGCTCCCCGAGTCCCTGACGTCGAGGATGGCGTCGGTGGTGACGAACAGGTCGAGGGTGTCGAAGATGGCCACGTCGTCGTCGGGGATGATCGCGGCAAGGGCAGCCATGTCGTTCTCGGTGATCGGGTTTGGCCCGCCGTAATTCACGTTCTCGTAGCTACCGCTGAGGACTACATGGTCCGCTGGTGACGGCAGCCCGTAGACGAGGTCTTTCTCCGCCGTCGTAGCCGAGGTGATCATCGCGGTCACGGGGGCAAGAAGGATCACCATGATCGCCGCCACGGCCACCGCCGACCTGGTTCGGTTCCGGCCCGAGTCCCGGAGCACGAGGCGGCTGGTGGCCGGCACCTTGTCGGAGAGCCTGGCCACGCCGGCGAGGATCGGGCTGGACAGCATCGCCACCCCGCCAACCACCGCCGTAGCCCCGACGCCGACGAGCAAACCGGCGTAGTTGCTCACCGAGGCCGGGGAGACCGAGATGAGTAGCCCACCGACCGCCGCGAGACCAACACCACCAGGTATTACCCACCTCCGGGGCGACATTGCCGGCATTCGCCCCTGGAGTGCCGTGATGGTCGGGACTTTGGATGCGGTCCGGGCGGGAATCAGGACCGCCAACAGGACTGCGACCAGGGCCACCAGCACCGGACCGAGCACATCGGTCAACGTCACCCCGACCCCGGTGATCACCCGCGAGACGAAGCGCTGCAGGATCGGTCGGGCCAGAAACATGATTGCGATTCCCAGGACGACTCCCAGCCCCGCGCCGACGGCGCCGATGGTGAGGCCCTCGCCGACCACCGTGGAGCGGACGTGCTTCTCGGAGGCGCCGTTGGCTCCCATCAGCCCGATCTCGCGAAGACGCCGACGCGTGCCGGCGGCGAAAGCCGCTCCCGTGATGAAGGCGACTTCGACCAATACGATGGCGGCGGCCGCGGTCGAGGCGACGACCGGATTTTCCTCGAACACCCCGCCCTGGTTGAGCCATTGGGTCCGGGTCTCTACATAGACATCCGGCAACCCGCGGTAGTCCCCGCCGCCGTAGATCATCTGGAAGCTGGCGTTGTAGACGATCTCCTCGATCGATTCCCCGGGGCCTGGCTCAGTGTTACTGACCAGCTCGACCAGCTGGTCGACGTCGCTTTCGGTGAGCAGTAGGTAGGTGTAGGGGTCACCCTCCAGGAACGAGAGCTCAGGAGGCAGCGGATTGATTGCGGGCTCCGGCCAGAACTGCTGCTGGCCTTCGCTGTACCAGAGGTCGTTGATCTGCCAGGCCGCCTCCTCGGCCCCGGGGCCGGACACGAGAAGACTCGGCTCGGGGAGCAACTCGGGATCGCCGACCAGGGACTCAAGGGCACCGGGACTCAGGAGGATGACCGTGCCCTGGTGGAAGAAGGGCTCACTAACCAGCCCAACGATCGTTTGGTCGCCATAAGGGAGCTGGTCGAAGGCGACTGTGTCGCCGACCTCGACCTCCATCGCCTCGGCGAGGGCCGGGGAAATGGCTACCTCATTGTCGGCGTCGGGGAGTTCACCACCGACGTGGACCAGGAAACCCTCTGTTGCGGGCGCAGTCGTGTCCAAATCCCAGACGGTGGCGTATCCGGCATCTTCGATCCTGATCCCGGCTTGGCGGAGTTCGGTGATCGTTGCCTCAGGGGCCAACTCGCGCAGGTTCTCCTCAATCCATTCGTAGACATCTCCGGTCGGCGAGAACACCTGAAGTCTTGCATCTGCATTCCCGAAATAGGTCTGAGCAGTCTCCTCCGGGGTGAGGCTGCTCGCCCGGACCATTCCCGCCACGACCACACCGAACGCGACCGGGACGGCAACGAGGAGAACCAAGAAGATCGTCCGCTTCCGGTTCCGCGTCGCGTTCTTCATCGCCACCTTGTAGGCGGCGCCGCGTCCACTCATGACTGTCCGCTCATTGGATGTCGGCGGTCGTGAGCGGGGTTTTGGTCCGCTCGGAGATACCTTCGATGCGGCCGTCACGCAACCGCACCACCCGGTCGGCCCAGGCGGCGTAGGCGGGCTCGTGGGTCACCATCAGTGCGGCTGCTCCGGCGTCGCACCGGCTCCGCAGCAGCTTGAGGATCGACTCGCTGGTGGCCTCGTCCAACGCTCCTGTGGGTTCGTCGGCGAGGAGGACCGAGCGGGAGCCGACCAAGCCGCGGGCGATGGCAACCCTCTGCTGTTCGCCACCGGAAAGCTGGTCGGGGTAGCGGTCGGCCATGCCCGCCATTTCCACCTCCTCCAGCGCCTTCTCCGCGAGGGCTCGGGCCCCGGCCGGCTTCATCCCGTCGAGCTCGAGCGGAAGCGAGATGTTCTCGGCCGCGGTGAGAGACGGGAGCAGATTGAACTGCTGGAACACATAGCCAACCGCGACACGGCGCACCCGAGCAAGGTCGTTCTTCGACATCGTCGCCAGGTTTTCGCCTGCAACGATCACCTCGCCGGAAGTAGGTTCGTCGAGGGCGCCGGCCATATTCAGCAGCGTGGTCTTGCCCGAGCCGGAACGGCCAGTGACGGCAATGAGCTCGCCTGGCATCAGATCGAGGTCGACGTTGACCAGGGCGTCGACACGTTGGGCACCCGACCCGTGGGTCTTCCCCAGTCGGCGCATGGAAAGGATCGGTTCGGTCATCGGTCCACATCCACTGGGTCGGTTTTCATCGATTCGGTCAAATCCGTCGGTTGGAAGGGGGGCATCAGGTCGAGGCGAGCTTCGACCCGCTCCAGCCAACGCAGCTCGGCCTCAGCGCTGAGGATGAGCCGGTCGAGATAGAGCTGCCAGGCGAGGTCGTCGTTGGAGTCGCCGGCTTTGAGGGTCGTGAAATCCTGGAGGATCGTCATCGTCGCCCCCCGCTGTCGCTCGACGACCCGCCTCGGATCGATGGCACCGGACACCACCGCCATGAGCACCTTCAACGAAATTTCGTCTCTCCCCGCCGCAGCCAGGTCGACCGGTGCCGCCAGCCACATTGCCACACCCTCACGACCGAGATCGGTCAGCGTGTAGACGACCCGTCCGTCACCGTTCGATTCGGTGCTCTCGACCAAGCCATCTCGCTCCAGCCGTTGCAAGGTGGTGTACACCTGGCCGATATTGACCTGCCAGGTGTCGCCGGTCGTGGCCTCCAGGTCCGATTTCAGCTGGTAGCCGTGGGCGTCACCCTTGACCAGCAGGCAGAGCAACCCTTCCTTGAGCCCCATCCAGAACGCCTTTCGTTATACATACTCAGTATATGTGGACTGTACATACCCGGTATGCATCTGTCAAGACGTCTCGGCAAACCCGTGACGTTGGAGCTTCTCGGCCTGCCGAGAACTCCGCTCAACCGGGTTCTGTGAGGGGTTTGTGCACACTCACCGTCAGTAGACACGCACAGAACGGTTTTAGGGGAGGTAGCTGGCGAAGGGTCTGGTGGGGAGTAGGACCTGGGCGCCGCCGGGGGTGCGGTAGTTTCTGACGCCGATCGAGAAGCGGGTCACCGAGTCCTTGGAGATACCCCGGTACTTCCAGGCGGTGGACACGGCCGATGAGAAGGACCACGACGAGTCGAGACGGACCGAACCGGTGACGGCGGAGAGAGTGTTGACCAGGGTGGTCGGACTGCTGAACCCGGCTGCTTTGGCTGCCAGCTGGAACAAGACATCCTGCTGGCGGGCCTGCCTGCCGAAGTCAGAGCCTCCTGTGCTAACCCATGAACCGTTCCTCAACTCCTGGCCCTGTCGTGACCTCACCCAGGCCAGGGCCGTGGTGCCGTTGATGTTCTGACAGCCTGGCTCTTCGATGAGCAAGTGCGACTTCAAGTCCCGGGTCGGGTAATCGACACAGACCGTCACCCCGCCGAGGGCGTCGACGACCTTGGCGAAGCCGGAGAAGTTGATCCGGGCGAGATGGTCGATGGGAATACCGGTGTAGTCCTCGACGAGGATTGCCATCATCTCCGGGCCCGAGGCGAAACCTGAGCACCCGCCCAACCCGGCATTCAGCCTGGTGAAGGTTTCCTTGCAGACGTTCCAGACGTAGAGATCCCGCGGAAGGCTGACCATGATCGGCCTTCCTCCGCCCGCAGGCTGTAGGGCGAGGATGATGGCGTCGGCGAGGAAGCCGGAAGCGTCGGTGCCGAGCAGCAGGTACGACTCGTGGGCTTCGTCGGGGATCGGCTCACCGAAGGAGTGCGGGCTGAACTCGCGGGGGTTGAAGAGCCGTTCGATGTCGAATACGGAGGCCAACTCCTCCTGGAAGGCAACCATGTCGAGTGGTTCGTCGTCGATGTCAGTCGGTTCGGCAAAGACGATGTTGCGGTCGTCGGCGTCTTCGTTGCCGATATCGTCGCGAGCGCCATCGGGGTCGAAGTCCTCGGTGGCGATGGCGGTGAAGGCTGTGCTCACCTGGTACGCGTAGAAGCACGCCACGCCGAGCAGGACCCCGGCAATGGCGGCGAAGGCCACCCGGACCGGGTGGAAAACGACGTATTTGACCACAGCCAACGTCGTGAGACTAGAACGCGGGCACTGTCATTCCGGGGAGATGTGGACTGTCCCTGTGAACACACCGGCCACACTCCCATCGTCGCGGACCACCTTCACGTGGTAGGTGCCCAGGGTCCGGCCCCGGGACAACTCGATGGCGGTAGCAGTCAACCGGTTGCCGGTGCGTGCCGCCGCGGTGAACACCATGTGGGTGTCGATTGCCACCGCCACCGGACCGGCCGAGTTCGATGCCAGGGAGAAGGCGCAGTCGGCCAGCGAGAAGACCATGCCTCCGTGGCCCCCGCTGAGGAAGTTGAGATGACGGTCTTCTACGTCGAGGGCGACGACCAGCTCGTCGTCGCTGACCGAGACCAGCTGGGCACCAAGGGCGTTGGCGTAGGCATCGGCGGCGAACAGTTCGGCGACGCGCCCGGGATTGAAGCCTGACATTGCCCAGCAGGGTAGTTGCGCCCAAAGGCGGATTCTCACCGATGCCGGAACTCGGCGCGCGGGTGTTAGCCTCCCGACACGTGCTGCCACTTTCACACGTCGCCTCCGGCAAGGTGAGGGAGATCTACGAGATCGACCCCGACCACCTTCTTTTTGTCGCAACCGATCGCATCTCCGCATATGACGTGATCCTCCCGCAACTGATCCCCGACAAAGGCCGCGTGCTCACCGGGCTCAGCCTTCACTTCTTCGACCTCCTCGACGCCCCCAACCACCTGGTGTCTACAGACCTCTCTACCATCGAAGGCCTCGACGACGCCGAGCGGGAAGAGCTCGACGGACGGGCGATGATCGTCCGCCGCGCCGAAGTGATACCTGTCGAGTGCGTCGTGCGCGGCTATCTCTACGGATCGTCCTGGCGCGAATACCGCGATGGCGGTGGGCCTACGACCGAGCATCTTCCCCAGGGCCTGAAGCTCGCGGACAAACTAGACGAGCCGATATTCACCCCGGCTACCAAAGCGGCCAGTGGCCATGACGAGAACATCACCGAAGCTCGGACCCGGGAGCTACTCGGCAACGACCTCTACGAGGAGCTGCGCCGGCAATCGATCGACATCTACACCAGAGCAACCGAATATGCCGCTGAGAAGGGGGTGATCCTCGCTGACACCAAGTTCGAGTTCGGCTTTGCGGGTGACGAACTGCTCCTCATCGACGAGGTGCTCACCCCCGATTCCTCGCGATACTGGCCGGTCGATGAATGGGAGCCGGGTAACGACGTTCCCAGCTTCGACAAGCAGTACGTGCGGGAGTGGCTCGAACAGCAGCCCTGGGACAAGAGCCCGCCGGCACCCGACCTTCCCGACGACGTGGTTGCCGGGACCAGGGCGCGGTATGTCGAGGCCTACGAGAAGATCACCGGCAAGAGCTTCGACGACTACCTCGCGGGGTCCTAGTGGGTGGAAAGTTGGAGTCGCACCAGCACAGCGTGGGTGAGATCGGTCCCCCCTCCCCCTCGCTTCGCGCGGGTACTCCCCCGTTTGGCTCCGCCTCCGGGGGGAGAGAATGAGGTCGCTTTGCTCCGGGGGGAGAATGTGAGGGTTCGGGTCGAGGTGACACGTCGGCCCGAGATCGCCGACCCGCAGGGCACCACGATCAAGAGGGCGCTACACGATCTGGGGCACACCGCCGTCACTGAGGTGCGGGTGAACAGTGTCTTTCATCTCGAAGTCGATAGCGCAGACCCCGACGATGTCCGGAGCAACATCGAGGAGATGTGCCGCCAGCTGCTCGCCAACCCTGTGCTCGAGGATTTCGATATCGAGCTTCTCCCGTGACGACCGCAGTCGTCGTATTTCCCGGCACCAACTGCGAGCACGACGTGGTGAGCGCCATCACCGGTCTCGGCGGGAGTGCCCGGTTGGTGTGGCACCGGGAGACCGATCTCGATGGCTATGACAGCGTGATCCTCCCGGGTGGATTCGCTCATGGCGACGCCCTCCGCACCGGCGCAATCGCCCGATTCTCCCCGATCATGGATGCGGTCGCGCGGTTCGCCGAAGCAGGCAAGCCGGTCGTCGGGATCTGCAACGGGTTCCAGATCCTCTGCGAGGCGGGTCTTCTCCCCGGCGCCCTCATTGCCAACCGCGACCTGTCGTTCATCTGCCGCTACGTCGGAGTCGAGGTCGCCGACACCGGGACTGTCCTCACCAACAATGCCGAACCGGGCCAGAGGCTTCGCATCCCGCTCAATTCATATGAGGGCAACTGGGTCAGCCCCGAAGGCGAGGGTCGGGTGGTGGTCAGGTACGTCGACGACCCGAACGGTTCGACGGACAGGGCCGCAGCGGTCGCCAACTCCGCAGGGAACGTTGTCGGGATCATGCCCCACCCGGAGCGGGCCACCGATCGTCTCCTCGGGTCCACCGACGGCAACGTCTTCCTCCGCAGCTTTCTCGGCTCGCTCCTCCCGGCATGACCGAACCACCGGTTCATCGCCAACTCGGGATGACCGACGGGGAATACGAGTCTGTCGTCGGCATCCTCGACCGCCCGCCGATGCCCGCCGAGCTTGCAATGTACTCGGTGATGTGGTCGGAGCACTGCTCATACAAGTCGTCCCGCAAACACCTCGGCCGCTTCCCCACCGAGGCTCCCTGGGTTGTTGTCGGTCCCGGCGAGAACGCAGGAGTTGTCGACCTCGGTGACGGCTGGCTGGCCGCGCTGCGCATTGAATCCCACAACCACCCTTCATTTGTCGAGCCATATCAGGGTGCGGCCACAGGAGTCGGGGGGATCCTCCGCGACGTGTTCACCATGGGAGCCCGCCCCATCGCCCTTTGGGACCAGATTCGCTTCGGGCCCCTCGACAACCCGAAGAACCGCTACCTGCTCAACGGTGTGGTCGGAGGAATTGCCGGCTACGGGAACGCAGTCGGCGTCCCGACCGTGGGCGGTGAGATCGAATTCGACCCCGGCTACACGGGCAACCCCCTGGTCAACGTGATGTGCCTCGGAATCCTGAAGCGGGAGCAACTGGTCCTGGGCACCGCCGGCACTCCGGGGACCATGGCGGTGCTGTTGGGGAAGGCTACCGGCCGCGACGGGATCGGCGGGGCCTCGGTGCTGGCGTCGGCGTCTTTCGACGAGGAGTCCGGAGCGAAACGGCCGTCGGTGCAGGTAGGTGACCCATTTGAGGAGAAGAAACTCATCGAGGCCTGTCTCGAGCTCTACGAAAAGGGGCTGGTAGTCGGAGTGCAGGACCTCGGCGCCGCCGGGCTTTCCTGTGCCACCTCCGAGCCCGCAGGGCGGGCCGGGGTCGGCATGGAGGTCGATCTCGACCGGGTCCACACTCGAGAGCCGGGGATGACCGCCCCGGAGCTGTTGATGTCCGAGTCCCAGGAGAGGATGATGGCGTTTGTCGCGCCGGAGAAGGTCGCCGAGGTGCTCGCCGTCGCCGACAGATGGGAGATCGACTCTGCAGTGGTCGGTGAGGTGAAGGCTGGCGGGACGCTGCGGATCTCCCATCGGGGAGAGGTGGTCGCCGAGCTGCCCGCAGCCACCCTTGCCGACAACGCGCCCCTCTACGACCGGCCTGCCCAACGCCCCGACTGGCTCGACGATGTCCAGGCCCGACCCGGACCGCTCCTTTCCTCCCATGAACCGGCCGAACTCCTGCACCAACTCCTCGACGATCCGGCAATCGGGTCGTCTGCCTGGATCCACGAGCAGTACGACCACATGCTGTTCCTGAACACCGTGGTCGGCCCGGGCTCGGACGGCTCGCTGCTCCGGGTCAAAGGGACGGACAAGGGGCTGGCAGTCTCCACCGACGGCAACGGGCGACTCTGCTATCTCGATCCCAGGGTCGGCGGCGCCCGCCTGGTCTACGAGGCGGCACTCAACGTCGCGGTGACCGGGGCGCGACCAATCGCCCTGGTCGACAACCTCAACTTCGGGAACCCGGAGAAACCCGAGGTCATGTGGCAATTCATGGAATCGGTGGAAGGGATTTCGCAGGCATGTGAAGCGCTTGAGATCCCGGTGGTCGGAGGCAACGTCTCGTTCTACAACGAGACCGACGGCGTCGATATCAACCCCACCCCCGTCGTCGGGATCTTGGGTCTTGCCGACCCGATGCCCCAGGACCCGCCCCGGATCTCGCGGGCAACCGAGGGCATGGAGTTGTGGTTGGTAGGGCCCGAAGCATCCGACAACCTCGCCGGGACCGCTGTGCAGCGGCTGCTCGACGTCAACCCCGGCGGCATCCCCACCTCCCCGGACCCTGCGATCGCCCGCACGGTGATTGCCCTTGCTGCCGACCTCGCCCACACCGCCCCGGTGCTCCACGACATCTCCGACGGCGGGTTGGCGGTGACAGCAGCCGAGATCAGCATCGCCTCGGGGGTTGGAGTCAGCATCGACGTTCCCGAAGCAGAGATCTTCTCCGAGGACCCGCACCGCTTACTGGTCGGGGTCGCACCCGGGTCGACCCAGCCTGCTCAAGCTGCTCGAAGGGTGGGCATCTTCGGTGGGAGCCGCATCGTCATCAACGGTTCGGCCCTCGACCTCGACACCGCGGCGTCTACCTACCGCGATGCCCTCCCCCGCCGAATCCGATAGCCCTCGGGGGCCTGGAGTGCACCTTCGCTTAGCATCCAATACTCGTGGAGGCGAGCGCAGAGACCCCCGGTGAACTCGAGCACCAGGGCACCGGAATCGGTCGTGACCGACCTGTTCAACGGAAGCCCTAATGTCGCCGGACAGATCGACCTTCGCCAATCGACTTCCAATGTGCGAGCGAGATGTCAAACTTCGCTCGTGCTTCCTGCTCGGTCTTGCCTTCAACTGCAAACCTCCAGGGATGGCCTTCCGGCGTGGATGCGAACCAACCTAGGTCGTTCGCTCGTTTTGTCAGGATCGGCTGTGTTGCTACTTCCATAGCTCCATTTCTATGCTCCAAACGCTCGATTGGCAAACATTTCTACCTAATCGTTTAAGGTCTGAACGACCGGATTGCAAAACGTTCAGTTAGTTCGTACACTCGATCTGAACACAGAGGTGAACATGCCGATACAAGACTCAGGATATGCGCCATACGCTCCCGGCCACGCAGTTGAGGCCGTGATCGAACATGGGAGAGAAAAGGGATTTCCCGAAGCCGTGGACACAACTTTCCTGTCTCGATTGGTAAGCGACGCCTACGCGCCTCGGACTCGGAAAGCTCTCGAGCACCTCGACCTGATTGAGGAAGATACTGGGAGACCTACTCCCACGCTCATGAAGATAAAGGCAGAACACTCGGATCACCTCCAAGACACTCTTCAGGAATGGTTCAACGAGGTATACCAACCCATCTTGACGTTCGTCTCGCCAGCAGACGACATCGAAAGGATCACAGAGCAGTTCCGGCCGTACTCGCCTGACGGCCAGCGCGACAGAATGGTTCAGCTTTTCCTTTCACTAGCTGCATATGTCGGCCTGATTGAATCGGTGCCGAAAAAACCGCGGGGCGCGACTTCCAAAGCCGCTGCGAAGAAAGTAAACAACAGAGTGAGGGCACCGGAGTCGGAGGCTCCGCGACAACCCCAACGGGATGTTGAATCGACAAGTACTCCCAGAGCGTCGTCAGAGCGGTATCTCGACCTACTAATCGGGCTTGCAGAGAAGGCCGATGGTGACCCGTCATCAGAACTGCTTGACCGTATTGAGAGGGTTCTCGGTGTCCCTAGGCAGGAGGAGAGGGTCTGAACAGGATTGAGAGGCGCAATGCGGCCCCGAGAATCCAGAAGGGACCGAAGAAACCGACCCAAAGCCGTCCACCGAGGTCAGATACGAAGAGCCACCTTGAGAGATCGTGCGATGGAACCAAAAAATCAAGGAGAGTTGGCCGAGTGGTCTATGGCGGGCGACTCAAAACCGTCTGGAGTCTCACAGCTCCCATGGGTTCGAATCCCATACTCTCCACACAGAGAAGGGCAAGGAATTCCCTTGCCCTTCTCTTCAATCGTCACCGCTGTAGCCACGTTCGCCCTTCGTTACCTCCGGGCGAGACAAGCTCGATTTAATTCTCACAGTACGGCTTGTCAGCTGTCGGTGTCTCACATACGCTTTCGCGTTGTTGTGACCTTATGAATCCCCATTATATAGCGTACGCGGAGAATTGGAATAGGAGTGCTGTACAAATTGGGGCTTGAACACGACCTCGTTTCGCTCTCATTGCTGCATTCAAATGAACTGTGCGCGCAGAATAGGCTCAAACACACAAACATGGATCGTGCTCCGGGGTGCGCCACCAAATAATCAGAGGCTCTTGCCTGTCCCTTGCGACTTGAGGTCGACACGAGGCGGAGAACTGCTTCATGACTGCTGATCTGGGTCGGGTGGGGTTTGAGGGTTTAGCATCGGGTTTGTGGCTTTGAAGATTGGGATCCTTACTGCCGGGGGCGACAGCCCCGGATTGAACGCCGCGATTCGCGCGGTTGGGAAGGCGGCGATCCGGGCGCACGGGATGACTGTCATCGGTTTCAAGGATGGCTTCCGCGGGCTCATGGAGAATCGTTATGTCCAGCTCGAGTCGGATGACCTCTCCGGCATCCTCACCCGGGGCGGCACCGTTCTCGGGACCAGTCGCACCAACTGCACCAGGGTCGAAATGCCGGACGGATCGATCATCGACGGCCGCGCTGAAATGGTTCGGGTCATCGAGGAACACCAGATCGACGCCCTGGTCTGTCTCGGCGGCGACGGCACTGCGAAAAACGCGATAAAGCTGGAGAGCTTCGGCGTTCCAGTTCTCACCCTCCCCAAGACCATCGACAACGATGTGGCCGGAACCGACGTCACCTTCGGGTTCGACACTGCGCTGAATATCGCCACCGAGGCAATCGACCGACTCCACTCGACCGCCCATTCCCATCACAGGATCATGGTTGTGGAATTGATGGGCCACACCGTCGGCTGGCTGGCCCTCGGCGCGGGACTCGCTGGCGGGGCGGATGTGATCCTCATTCCGGAAATCCCCCACGATGTGGAGACGGTTGCCCATTCGATCATTGCCCGCAAGGAGGCAGGGAGCACCTTCTCGATCGCCGCTGTCGCCGAAGGTGCAATCAGCTTCGACAACGCGGCGAGACGCGCAGAGATGCGCGCTGAGAAGGCAAATGCAACCGGGGAACGAAAGGCAACCCTCAAGAAGGCACTGGTTGAATTCGACATGGCCAACGTCGGAGGCACCCGTGATCTGGCGGCGCAACTGAGTGCCCTGACCGGCCTCGAGTCGCGATTGACGATCCTGGGCCATGTTCAGCGGGGCGGCACTCCAACACCGGCGGACCGCCTGCTGGCAACCCGGCTGGGGACCGCATGTGCCGACCTCATCGCCGATGGCATTCACGGAGTGATGGTTGCCGCCCGGGGACAGGACACCGTCGCCGTCCCACTTGAAGAGGTTGCAGGAAAGACAAGAGCGGTGCCCGTCGACCACTCGTGGGTGCTCTCGGCACGCCGCCTCGGGATCACCATAGGTGATTGAGCAAAGGTGATTGGGCAAGAGCGATTGAGCACACTCAATAGGGTCGCCATCGTGGGCGGGGGCCCGGCAGGGCTCTACCTCTCCATCCTTCTCAGGAAGAACGCACCGGACGTCGTCGTCGATCTCTACGAAAGGAACACCCCCGGTGACGCCTTCGGGTTCGGAGTGGTGTTCTCCGATGAGACGCTGGAGAACATCGAAGCTGCCGACGAGGATTTCTACCGCTCGCTCACCGCAACGTTCCGCCACTGGGGTGACATCGAGGTTCGGCACTTCAGCGGGCGGGTGATCCGCTCCGGTGGCCATGGATTCGCAGCTGTCGGTCGGCGCACGATGCTCGAGTTGTTGACGGCGAGGGCGAGGGAGGTCGGAACCAACCTCCACTTCTCGGCTGAAATCGAAAGCATCGCCGCATTGGGGGATGCCGATGTGATTGTCGGCGCCGACGGCGCCCACAGCATGACCCGGAACCTGTTCCCGGAGGCCTTTGGCCCTTCGGTCGATCTCAGGCACAACAAGTACATCTGGTTCGGGACCGATCGGGTCTTCGAGGATTTCACCTTCATCTTCGAGGACACGGCTCCGGGGATGGTCTGGGCCCATGTCTACCCCTTCTCCACGGATGCCAGCACGTTTATCGTCGAAATGGCCCCTTCCACCTGGCGAGACCTCGGCCTCGACGCCAACGAAAACCGCGCCTGGGGACCCCAGGAGAGCGACGACCTGGCATTGGAGCGGTGCCGGGAGTTGTTCGCGGCTCATCTGGACGGTGCCCGCCTCGTTGGCAACAAGTCACGATGGCTCCAGTTCCCCACCATCGAATGCGAAAACTGGTCGCATGACAACATCGTCCTCATGGGCGATGCGGTGCACACCGCCCACTTCTCGATCGGCTCGGGGACCAAACTCGCCCTGGAGGATGCGATCTCACTTGCCGGCCACATCCTCGCGGACCAGCCAATTGCCGACGCGTTGCTGGCTTTTGAGGCCGAACGACGACCGGTGGTCGAGAGCACGCAGCGTGCCGCCAAGGCCAGCCTGCAGTGGTTCGAAGGGGCCGACCGGTACCGGAAGATGGAGCCGGAGCAGTTCGCCTTCTCGATGCTGACCCGGAGCCAGCGAGTCACCTACGACAACCTCCGCCTCCGCGATCCCGCATACATGAGCGAGGTCGACCGCTGGTATGCCACGTCCGACCTCGGCTCACCGGTGCCGACCCCATCGGAAGTGCCCCCGATGTTCCACCCGTTCCAGCTCCGGGAGCTGGTCCTCCCCAACCGAATCGTTGTGTCCCCGATGGACCAATACAGCGCGATCGACGGCATGCCCAACGAATGGCATCTGGTCCACCTCGGCAGCCGGGCGGTTGGAGGTGCCGGGCTGGTGATGACCGAGATGGTCTGTGTCTCCCCGGAAGGCCGGATCAGCCCGGGATGCACCGGCATCTGGTCGCCGGACCAGGCCGCCTACTGGTCGGGGATCGTCGACTTCGTCCACAGCCACAGCAACGCTGCGATCGGGCTTCAGATCGGCCACTCGGGCCGTAAGGGCTCGACGAAGCTGATGTGGGAGGGCGACAGCGAACCGCTGGATTCTGGGAACTGGGAGATCATGGCCCCTTCCCCGATCAGATACCGGCCCGACAGCCAGGTGCCGCGTGAAATGGAACACGCGGACATGAGTCGCATCATCGAAGAGCACGTGGCCGCGGCACGTCGCGGGGCGGACGCCGGCTTCGACCTGCTCGAGCTCCACTACGCGCATGGCTACCTTCTCTCTAGCTTTCTCACGCCACTGGCGAACCAGCGCCACGATGAATACGGCGGCTCGCTGGAGAACCGGATGCGCTTTCCACTCGAAATGTTCGACGCAGTGCGCTACGTCTGGCCGCATGACCGGCCGATGTCGGTACGAATCTCGGCAACCGACTGGGTCGAAGGGGGATTCGACGGGGACGACGCGGTCGCCCTGTCCAAAGCTCTCAAAGAGCACGGCTGCGACATCATCGACGTTTCCAGCGGGCAAACGAGCGTCGAAGCCCGGCCCGAGTACGGGCGGCTCTATCAAACTCCGTTCTCCGACCGGATCCGCAACGAAGCCGGCATCCCCACCATGACCGTGGGGGCGGTGTCTAGCATCGACGACGTGCACAATATCCTGGTAGCCGGGCGGGCCGATCTCTGCCTGCTCGCCAGGCCGCATCTGGTGGACCCCTACTGGACGTTGAACGCGGCGATCGACCTCGGCTACACCGGTCATGCCTTCCCGGACCAGTACCTCACAGGACTCCGAGCAAGACGGCGGGAGCAGGACCCGATCGCCCCGGACGCTTTCAGACGCTGATCAGCCAGACCCGGACGTCTCCGACAGATCGGCGAGACGTGACGCGAGGAAGCGGCGCTCGGCATCGTTGTCGACCAGGTCGAAAGCACGCTGGTACTCGTCTGCGGCTTCGCCAGGCCGCCCCGCCGCATCGAGAAAGTGGGCCCGTGCGGTGTGGAGCCCGTGATAGCTATCGAGGTCATCGCCCAGCTCCTCGATCGCATCGAGAGCCCGACCCGGCCCGTACGCCTCGCCGATTGCCACAGCGCGGTTGAGCATCACGACCGGCGATGGATGTCGCTCGGAGAGTCGGTCGTAGAGTCCGGCGATCGCCTGCCAGTCGGTTTCCGCCGGTCCCGCGATGTGGTGTGCCGCGATCTCCGCCTGGAGGAGGAAGTTGCCGGGATCGACTGTCCTTCTCGCCCGCTTCAGCGCAACGAAACCCCTGGCAATCATGTCGTGGTCCCATCGCGACTGGTCCTGGTCGCGGAGGAGAACGATGTCCCCGGCCGCGTCGACCCTGGCATTCCTGCGACTGTGTTGGAACAACATCAGAGCACACAGAGCGTGGACTTCCGATTCGTCCGGCATCAGCTCTGCCAGGACCCCGCCCACCTCGAGTGCCATGGCGCCGAGATCGTCCCTGACCAGTTCGGCTCCAGAGGAAGCGAAATACCCCTCGTTGAAGATGAGATATATCACCGAGAGGACCTCGGTCATGCGACCGACGAGCTCAGGCCCCTCCGGGACCTTGAACGGGATCCCGGCATCGCGGATCTTGGCTTTGGCCCGTACCAGGCGCTGGGCCATCGCCGGCTCCGCAACCAGAAATGCGCTGGCGATCTCCCCGGTGGTGAGGCCACCAACGGTGCGCAGGGTGAGAGCGACCTGCTTATCGGAGTCGAGCGCCGGGTGACAGCATGCGAAGATCATCTCCAACCTATCGTCGGAGAGTTCAACGCTCTCAGCGATGTCGGGCATCTCCCCGCTCCCCTCTACTGCTTGATAGCCAGCGAGAACCTGGTGTTTGCGGGCGAGGTTTTCCCGACGCCGGATCCGATCGATCGCCTTGCGCCTCGCCACTGTCGAGATCCAGCCGTGAGGATTGTCCGGGATTCCGCGTCGCGGCCAGTCGATGAGGGCCTGGGCCAGGGCATCCTGCACCGCCTCCTCGGCGAGGTCGATATCGCGCGAGAATCGGGAGATCGACGCAAGCACAACCGGATACGACTCCCGGAAGACCTGCTCCACCGCGGCCTCGACTTCTGTCACTGCACCTCTTCCCGACGCTCACTATGTAAATCAGTCTCCACAATCTCCGGGCGTTCTTTTGTCGAACGGGGAGCGGTGGAGTCAACAATCTATCCAGTGCAAGGGCCTGAAGAATCGTCTGATACCACTGGCTATGGAATGGGGGCGATGACCGGTAGCATGCGTTTGTGCCGCAGGAGGCGAACGAATACATGTCAAACGGCCCCCGAGAAGCATGCGGGGTCTTCGCCGCCTACTCGCCGGGCGAAGCCGTCTCGTCTCTCATCTACTTCGGGCTCTTTGCTTTGCAGCACCGCGGCCAGGAAAGCGCAGGCATCGCCAGCTCTGACGGGGAGACGGTCACTGTCTTCAAGGACATGGGCCTGGTCGCACAGGTCTTCGACAAAGCAGCCCTCGCCGGCCTCGACGGGCATCTCGGTATCGGCCACACCCGATACTCCACAACCGGCTCGACCAGTTGGGACAACGCCCAACCGGCACACCGCCAGGTCGGTTCGACCAGCATCGCCCTTGGCCACAACGGGAACCTGACCAATACCGCAGAACTCGCCGCCGAACTCGGGATTTCGACCGCAACCACCGACTCCGATCTGATCGCCGAGGGGCTCTCCCGGGCCATCGACGACGAGCGCTCCGACGACCGCGGACTCGAGGCGGCAGTCAAGGCCGTCGCCCCCACCTGGATGGGGGCGTTCTCGCTCGTGATCATGGATCAGGGGCGGATCATCGGGCTGCGTGACCCCAACGGCTTCCGACCGCTCTGTCTCGGTTCACTTCCGGGCGGGGGATGGGTGATGGCATCGGAGACCGCCGCCCTCGACATCGTCGGTGCCCGCTTCGTCCGCGAGGTGAACGCCGGGGAGATGGTCGTCGTCGATGCGGCGGGCGTACACAGCTACTTCCCGTTCGAGAAAGTAGAGCCGGCGCTCTGCGTCTTCGAGTTGGTCTATTTCGCCCGTCCCGACTCTCAGATCTACGGGCGCAACGTCCACTCGGCCCGATACGACATGGGAAAACGGCTGGCCGCGGAGCACCCGGTCGAAGCCGATGTGGTGGTCCCGGTCCCTGAGTCGGGCATCCCCGCAGCCCAAGGATACGCAGCAGCCAGCGGAATCCCCTACGCCGACGGCCTGGTCAAGAACCGTTATGTCGGCCGCACCTTCATCGAGCCCTCCCAGCTCCTCCGTGACCAGGGGATACGGCTCAAGCTCAACCCGATTCCCGACAACCTTCAGGGCAAACGGGTGGTTCTCGTCGACGATTCAATAGTCCGCGGGTCGACCACGAGGAAGCTGGTTGAGATCGTGCGCGAGGCTGGAGCGCTCGAGGTCCATCTCCGGGTCTCCTCACCCCCATACAAGTGGCCGTGTTTCTACGGCATGGACACCTCCGACCAATCCACGCTCATCGCGGCGCGTATGGGAACGGACGAGATCAGAGAGCACCTCAACGCCGATTCCCTCGGCTACTTATCCCTGGACGGCCTCCTCGACGCTACCGGGGTTGCCGACGCAGGGTTCTGCAACGCATGCCTGTCGGGAAACTACCCGACCGAGGTGCCGGTGGTCATCGACAAGTTCCACCTGGAGCGCAATCGGTCGTGACCTACCGGGATGCGGGAGTCGATCTCGTCGGCGCCGACCGCCACGTGGCGGCAATCGCATCGATGGTCACCTCCACCTGGACCGATAACGTCGTCGGTGGCTTCGGGGGCTTCGCCGCCGGGGTGACCATCCCGGCCGGCTACTCCAACCCGGTCTTGATGATGTCGACTGACGGGGTCGGCACCAAGCTCGAACTGGCCCGACGCTCGGGCCTTTGGGACGGAGTCGGTTACGACCTGGTGGCCATGTGCGTGGACGACCTGGCCGCAGTGGGGGCACAGCCGCTTGGTTTTGTCGACTACATGGCCGTGGGTTCCTTGCAACCCGAACGCGACACCGCCATCGTCGCTTCTATCGCAAGGGCATGCGTCGACGCCGGATGTGCCTTGCTCGGCGGGGAGACTGCCGAACACCCCGGGGTGATGGATGTCGATGCTGTCGACCTCGCCGGAGCGGTCATGGGTGTTGTCGAACGAGACGCCCGGCTGGCGCCCGACGATGTCGCTCCAGACGATGTCGTGATCGGCCTCCGGTCGCCGAACCTCCGATCCAACGGCTTCTCCCTGGTCCGCAGGGTGATGGGGGACACACCCGACTATGCCAGATTGCTCGAGCCTTCCGTGATCTACAGCCCGGCCGTGCTCGCGGTGGCCCCGATAGTCAAGGCCGCCGCCCACATCACCGGCGGCGGGCTTCCCGCCAACCTCCCCCGTGCGGTCCCCGCCTCACTCGGAGTCGAGGTCGACACCTCCACCTGGCAACCGCCGGAGATCTTCGTGACGCTGAGCGATCACGGGATAGCCGAAGAAGAGATGTTCGCGACGTTCAACATGGGGATCGGGTTCTGCCTGATCGTTGATCCCGCCGCCGCTGACGAAGTGACGAGAACTCTCACCCGGCACGAGGCAACGGTGATCGGCCGGGTCACCCCCGGTGGCGGGTTCACCCTGAAATGACATTCCGGGAAGCCACCTCGGTGCGTCCTACCGGAGACGACATCTGGGATACCCAATTCGCCGAGAACTGGGACATCATGGGCAACACCAACGGTGGCTACATGCTGGCCATCGCCTCCCGTGCGGCGAGTGAGGCGACCGGGGGAAGAGACCCGGTGACGATCACCGGGCACTACACCAGGCGCGGTCACACCGGCCCGGCGACTGCGCGAACGGAAGTGGTTCGTTCCGGCCGCAGATTCTCCGTGGTGCGCACCAGCCTCTTCCAGGACGACGCTGTGGTCCTCGACACCCTGGGTACTTTCATCGAGCCCGGCGGCGAGTTGCCCGGCGTCATACTCTCCGATGCCGAGCCAGCAGATCTGCCTCCGCCCGATGAGTGCGTTCTCGCCGTTCCAGGTGGGGACGCACCTCTTCCGCCGCCGTCGGTGGGACAGATCGAGATGCGTCTCGATCCGAGGATGGCAGAGCTGTTCCAGGGCAATCCTCTCGGCGAACCTCTAGTTCTGGGCTGGATTCGGCTCAAGGACGGCGAACCTCTTGACGCTCACGCCTTGATCATGGCCACAGACGCCTTTCCGCCTACGACATTCAACGCAGGGTTGCCGGTGGGCTGGACCCCGACGCTAGAATTGACCGTGCATGTTCGGTTCCCCGAAGTGTCGGGTTGGATCCGATGCGAGTTCCGGAGCCGGTTCGTCTCGGGGGGCTTCATCGAAGAGGACGGGCTCTTTTGGGACGAGGAGAATCGTCTCGTCGCCCAGTCCCGACAGCTTGCACTCGTCTCCATCGGATAAGCCGCCCTCTCGGAGGATTGGCGGTTGGTTAGGATTCGAGCGTGACTGTCACCCAGCCGATTCATCTGAGACGGGGCTTGTTCGCCTCCCCTTAGCTCCCTTCCGTTCCCGCCAGACGAGAAGAGATTGGAGCACATATGACCGACCTGACAACACGCCACAACAAAGTAATCGCACCGGTGATCGCATTCGACACCGACATCCATGCCGAATCCGCTGATGGGATCTGGATAACGGACATCGAGGGCAACCGCTGGGCTGATTTTGCCTGTGGGACTGCTGTGGTCAACCTCGGCCACAACCACCCCGCGGTGGTTGCGGCAGCCCATGCCCAGCTCGATAAATTCATGCACTCTGGCTGCATAGTTCGCTACGAGCCAATTGTCCGCGCCGCCGAAAAGCTGCGCGACATCACTCCGCCATCCATCGAGAAGTTCGGATTCGCCAACTCCGGGGCCGAAGCCGTGGAAGCTGCAGTGAAACTCGCCCGCCACACCACCGGGCGGCAGGGAGTGGTCGTCTTCCGCGGCGGATTCCACGGACGGACCATGGGATCAGTCGCCTACACAACCTCCAATGCCAAGTACCGCGACGGATATCACCCGGTGCTCGGTGCCGTCTTTGTCGCTCCGTTCCCCCATCCTTACCGCTGGGGCATGTCCGGCGAGGAGGCCACCGCCCATTCCCTCGAAGAGTTGCGTCTCCTCTTCAAGCACGTGGTGACCCCGAAGAACATCGCATGTTTTCTCATCGAGCCGGTACAGGGTGAAGGCGGCTATTACCCCGCCCCACCGGCCTTCCTGTCGTCGCTTCGCGAACTGGCGGACGAGCACGGGATCCTCGTGGTCTATGACGAGGTGCAGACCGGGTTCGGACGCACCGCCGAGTGGTTCGCGGCGGATCACTTCGAAGCGAAACCAGACATCATCGCCCTGGGCAAGGGAATTGCCAACGGACTGCCCCTGTCGGCATATGGTGCCCCGGCGGAGATGATGGATGCCTGGCCGGTCGGTTCACACGGCACCACCTTCGGCGGGAACCCGGTGGCCACCGCGGCAGCCTTGGCGGTGATCGATACGATGGAGGACCTGCTCCCCCACGCCAGAGATCTCTCCAAGGCCGCCTTCGAGAGCTTCGAGTCCCTCGCCGAGCGCCATCCTACGATTGGTGACGTGCGGGGTCTCGGGTTGATGATCGGAGTCGAGCTGATATCGGACGCCGACTTGCGAACGCCCGACGCCGCAGCCTTCAAAGCCGTACAGAGTTACGCTCTCGAACGGGAGCTGATAATCATCGACTGCGGGCCTGACGGCAATGTGCTCCGGTTCATCCCGGCGCTGGTCACGACCCGTGACGAGCTCGACTGGGCGATCGGATTGGTCGATGAAGGCCTGTCTGCGTGGGAAAACAGCAGCTGAGACGTAACCTGTAAAGGTGAGCCGATTCGGAACGGCAGCCGCCGGCCTGGCGGTGCTTCTCATGGTCGTAGCCTTCGTCGTCATCAATGCCCCCGGCGACGGGGGTGCGGAGGCCGACGCAGTCGCCACGACGCTCACATCGACCTCAACCGACCCCGGCACTGTGACCTCGGAATCCTCGACGTCAACCGAGCCCGAACCGGACATCGTCGCAGTCGAAACCACCACGACGACGAGCGCAACTACGTCGACAACTCTGGCGGCGACGACATCGGCTCCGACATCGACCACCACCACGACATTGGCACCCACCACGACCAGCACAACTCCGGCGCCCCCATTCTCATTCTCGCTGGCAACCCCGACCGCCGCCGACCTCCCCGCGTCATGGGAACCGGGATGCCCTGTCCCCCCTGACGGCCTGCGCATCATCACGATGTCACACTGGAATTACGCCGGGTCGGTGAGCACCGGCAAACTGGTCATCGCTGCCGGCCTGGCCAACCAGGTGGTCGACATCTTCCGTGACCTCTACGACGCCCGCTTCCCGATCGAGCGCATGAGGCTCGTCGACGAGTACGACGGCGACGACGATCTGAGCATGGCGGCGAACAACACCAGTGCCTTCAACTGCCGTCTGGTCACCGGGGGAAGTAGCTATTCCGAGCACTCGTACGGCCGGGCAATCGACATCAACCCTGTGATGAACCCCTATGTGAAGGGCTCGACGGTGTTGCCTCCGGCCGGCAGCGCGTACCTCAATCGAAACCTTGAAGCACCGGGCATGATCCACGCCAACGATGAAGTGGTCCAGGCGTTCGGCGCGCGGGGCTGGATCTGGGGCGGCACCTGGAGCTCGCTCAAGGACTACCAGCACTTCTCCACGACAGGAAAGTAGGCCGGAACCATTCCGGTGTCTCGGGCCATCAAAGAGCCATGAGATCTAAAACCAAACTCAGCATCGGGCTCCTCCTCGTTGGCGCATTGCTCCTCCCGGCTTGCGGATCGGGCGAGGTGTTGGGCCCGCCGGACAGCACTCCTGGCGATCCCCTGCTCCAGATCCACTCCGAAGGGGGTTTCGTACCTGTCGAGTGGAACCTGGGGAACGGCCCCACCTTCACGGTCACCAACGGAGGCGAATTCGTGTTCCCCGGTGTGACGACCCTGGAGTATCCCGGCCGACTGGTCCCGTCATACTTCTCGGGACAGCTAAATGACGACCAGATGGCAAGAGTCATCGAGCTGCTCACTGCGATGGGGATCGCCGAGATCGACGACGAGCACGACGACTCTGTCGACAACGTCGCCGATGCCTCGACCGAAGTGATCCGGTTCTGGGATGAGAACGGTGTCCACAAATACTCGGTCTACGCCCTCGGGATCACCGATGATCCCGCGTCGGAAACCACCGCGGCATTCGCCGACCTCGTCGACTACCTGCACGAATTGGTCGGGACGATTGAAAGCACCGAGTACCAGCCGGAACGGGTGCGGGTTGTCGCCGGCACCTATCAGGGCGGCTTCGACTCCGACTTCGAAAGGATCGAGGACTGGCCGCTGGAAGGCGAAAACCCCGATGAATGGGAGACCTTCGCCACTATCGCCGAAGACGGGTGGACCTGCAAGGCTTTCGACGGAACCATCCTCGACGTGTTCGCCGATGCCAGGCAAACCACGATCTACACCCATCCCGACGACAGCGGCGGCCAGGTTCAGCTTCTGGTGAGACCGCTCCACCCGGGCGAGGCCGACTGCGCCACCTAGAGAATGACAAATGAGAGGGCCGGGTCGATTTTCGACCCGGCCCTCTCTATTACCCCGTTCGTTTCTCCAGTTGATTTCCTAGTTCAGCGGGCAACCGCTCTCGTTGGCGGCTTCGAGGAGGTTTTTTGCACCTTCGAAGTCACCCGAGGCGTACGCCTCCTGAACCAGCGCTATCACTTCGGCGGTCGAGTAGTCGTAAGAGACCCCACCGCTCGCCGAGTTCAGCAGCGCAGCAACAGCATGACGACCGAGAGCTTTTTCTCCCCCTCCGCCCTGCTGGAGGGCACCGAGAAGGCTCTTGTCGAACGATGCATCGACACCGAACACGGTCTCGTAGCTATCAGTGGGGCTGTAACCGGTCCACGAATCGAAGTGGTGTACCTGCTTCCAGTAACCAGGTGTGCAGCCCTCACCACCAGCTGGCGGTGGCGGGGTGCAGGTCACCGTTAGGCTCCCCTGCGTCGAGGTCACCCTGTCCTGGGTCGCCTCGAGAGCGAGAGTGAGCTGATCCGAACCCGACGAGGTGAACCCCTCAGAGTCACTGCTGACCTTGAACGGTGCGTCCTCGATTCCCTGGAGTGACATCAAGAGCACCCCGTTGAGGTACACATTGATGTTGTGTCCCAGGTGGACCGAGGAACCGTTCTCTGACTCGACTTCCGCCGTGCACTCCGAACCGGCTGGATCGGTCACCGTGACTCCACCCAACGGCAGCTCGTCTCCTACCACCACCCTCTCGCCACGCGAGAAGTCCTAGGAAACCGTGCTGGTCTCCGCCATGGCCGGACCTGCCAGCAGGACCATAAATAGAGCGACGGTTGCGCTCATCACAAACTTGCCGGACAGTTTTGACTGTCTCCGCATTTGATTGCCTCCCATATAGTTTTGTCATCCATCCCCACAGATAACGCCCGCAGCATAACGCACTGAGCGGATGAATGCTACTTAGAGTGACGACGATCTTCTGCCGTCGCAGCCTCCGGGAAGTAACGTCATCAGGTATGGACAGAAGTGTCGAGTCCGATATCGTTCAGGGCGGCCACTCTTTCGATCCCGACGGCGGGGTGGTGCCCCCGATCCAGCCGTCAACGACATTCGCCCGCGACATCGACTACGAATTGGCGAGCGGATACCTCTATTCGAGGCACGGGGCACCCAATCACCGGGCAGTGGAACGGCTGGCCGCCAGTCTGAACAGCGGCGTCGACGCGAGAGTGTTTGCATCCGGTCTGGCGGCATTCACCGCCCTTGTAGAGACGGTGCCGCCCGGCGCGCCGGTGGTGGCACCCGAAGTCATGTACCACGGGGGCATGTTGTGGTTGCGGAGACTCCACGAGGCCGGGCGAATCGAGCTATTCGTTTTCGACCAGTCGACGCCGGGGACGATGGAAGCCACAATCGGGCGTGCCAATCCCGATCTGGTCTGGATCGAAACGCCGGTCAATCCAACCTGGGACGTGATCGACATCCGCGCTGCGGCACACGCCGCCCATGCTGTTGGTGGCCTGCTCGCGGTGGATTCAACGGTGGCGCCACTCACCACCCGCCCGATCGAGCTCGGCGCCGACTACGCCTTCCACTCGGCCACGAAGTTCTACAACGGTCATGCCGACCTGCTCGGCGGGTTACTGGTGACCGCCGAAGCCAATGAACGGTGGGACCAGGTCCATTGGATCAGGACCCATACCGGAGCGGTGATGGGCGCTTTCGAGGCCTGGCTGCTGCTCCGGGGAATGAAGACCCTCTACCTCAGGGTCGACAGGGCATCGGAGAGCGCAATGGCCATCGCCCGCCATTTCGAAGGACACCCCGCCGTGGACGCAGTGCTCTACCCGGGACTCGAGTCGCACCCGGGCCATGAAGTGGCGAAAGCCCAGATGGACCGGGGATTCGGTGCGATGCTCTCGCTCTTGGTCGCAGGTGGCTTCGCCGCTGCACACCGGGTTGCCACTTCGACGGAGGTATTCATCCCGGCGACATCGCTCGGGAGTGTTGAGAGCCTGATAGAACACCGCACGGTCCTCGAACCTCCGGAGTCGGTTGTCCCCGACAACCTCCTCCGCCTATCAGTAGGCATCGAACCGGTCGACGAGTTGATCGCCGACCTGGAACAGGCCCTCGCCTGAACCCTTCTGTGTCGATTTCGAACACCACGGTATGACGCGGATCGACACAGAAGGTCGGGGCTCCGGAGCGTCTAGCCGGCGACCACCGGGACGTCCTCCATGGCAGTTGCTATCGCCTCGGCCGGATGGTCGTAGTCGACCAGTTCCCCGTTGAAATGGGCCTGGTAGGAAGCCATGTCGAAGTGGCCATGTCCGGAGAGATTGAACAAGATGACCTTTTCCTCGCCTGACTCTTTCGCCTTGATCGCTTCGTTCATCGCCGAGGCCACCGCATGTGTCGGCTCGGGGCCGGGAATGATCCCTTCCACCCGGGCGAATTCGACGGCCCGTGCGAACGTCTCGGTCTGGTTGAGTGATTCCGCCTCGACGATGCCCTCGTCTACCAGTAACGAGACCAGCGGGGCCATCCCGTGGTAGCGAAGACCGCCGGCATGGATCGGGTCGGGGATGAAACCGTGTCCCAGGGTGTGCATCTTCACCAGCGGGGTCATCCCCGCGGTGTCGCCGAAGTCGAACTGGTAGCTCCCCTTGGTTAGCGACGGTGCCGCAGCCGGCTCCACCGCCCGGATCACCGGGTCCATCTTTCCGGCGAGCTTCTCCCGCACGAAGGGGAAGGCGAGGCCGGCAAAATTCGAGCCGCCACCGGTACAGCCGATTACTACGTCAGGGGTCTCTTCGACCAGGGCGAGCTGTTTCAGCGCTTCCTCGCCGATGATCGTCTGGTGCATGAGGACATGGTTGAGGACCGAGCCCAACGAGTACTTCACGTCGTCGTTGGTGGCCGCCACCTCGACCGCCTCGGAGATTGCAATCCCCAGGCTGCCCGAGGTGTTCGGGTCGTTGGCGAGGATTCGGCGTCCGGTCTCGGTCCGGTCAGAGGGCGATGGGTGGATCGTCGCCCCATAGGTCTCGATCATCGCCTTTCGGTATGGCTTCTGGTCGTATGAGGCACGGACCATGAATACCTCACACTCCAGCCCGAACAAGGCACAGGCGAAGGCGAGTGCCGAGCCCCATTGGCCGGCTCCCGTCTCCGTCGACAGCTTCTTCACCCCGGCTTTGGCGTTGTAATACGCCTGGGCCACAGCGGTGTTCGGCTTGTGTGAACCGACCGGGCTGACGCCTTCGTACTTGTAGTAGATGCGAGCGGGGCCGCCGATCATCTCCTCGAGGCCATGGGCCCGGTACATCGGAGTCGGCCTCCACTTCCGATAGATCTCGCGGATCTCCTCCGGAATCTCGACGAAACGGTCCGAGGACACCTCCTGGAGGATCAGGTCCATCGGGAAGAGAGGTGCGAGGTCGTCGGGCCCCACCGGTTGGTGTGTCCCGGGATGGAGTACCGGAGGTGCAGGCACCGGGAGGTCGGGGACGATGTTGTACCAGTGCGACGGCAGGTCCGACTCGGCGAGGGTGATCTTGGTAGCCATGTGACGAACTTACACTCTCGACAACTTCCGTGAGCGCCAGAACCACCGTCCGGTGGGCGCGAGCGGCGGGTGTGGGCATAGGGCTGAGTAGGGTTTGCGGCGGCATGGACACCCTCTCCCCACTCACGCACCGAGCCTTGCCCGCTGATCCAAGCGCGGGTGACCCACCCCGAACCGGGTCGGCTGACCAAGGCCGATGAGCACAATCGGGGAAGTCCTCATCGGGTTCGTGATCCTGGTCGGTCTGGCCGGGATCGTGTTGCCGATACTTCCCGGACTCGCATTGATCGTCGGTGCGGTGCTCATCTGGGCTGTGGTCGAGGCAACTGCCGTCGCTTGGGGTGTCTTCGCCATCTGTTTCGGGCTCGGGGCGGTTGCCACGGTGGTCAAATACCTGATCCCGGGCCGGCAGCTCAAGGAATCAGGTGTGGCCCTCTCGACAATGCTGATCGCTCTGTTCGGTGCGGTCATCGGCTTCTTCGTCATCCCCGTCGTAGGCGCTCCCATCGGCTTCATGGTCGCCATCTACCTGATCCAGTGGAACCGGATGGGGCGCAACGAGGCATGGCCGGCGACCCTGCGGACCGCTGGTGCAATCGCCCTCTCCATCGGCATCGAACTCGCCGGCGGCCTGCTCATCTTCGGCGTCTGGTTGATCGCCGCGATCTGGGCTTAGGTCACTAACGCGCTTACGCGTCTTCGGCGGAGGACGAGGCCATGTCGGCGATCTCCTGGACGATGTCCTCGTTGGCCAGGGTGGTCACATCTCCGAGCTGACGGTGCTCGGAGATGTCCTTGAGCAGCCGGCGCATGATCTTGCCCGATCTGGTCTTGGGCAGATCGGTGGTGAAGACGATCGACTTCGGCTTGCCGATCGGGCCAAGGGTCGCCGCAACGTGGTCCCGCAGCTCAACGAGTAGCTTCTCGTCACCGGTCACCGAGCTACGCAGGGTGACGAAGGCCGCAATCGCCTGGCCGGTCAGGTCGTCTTTACGCCCCACAACTGCCGCCTCGGCGACACTGGGATGACTGACAAGTGCCGACTCGACCTCCGTGGTGGAGATGTTGTGCCCGGACACCAGCATGATGTCGTCGACCCTTCCCAGCAGCCAGTAGTAGCCGTCGTCGTCTCGTTTGCACCCGTCACCGGGGAAGTAGCGGCCGGGAAAACGACTCCAGTAGGTGTCGACGTAACGGTCGTCATCACCGTAGATGGTCCGTGCCATTGACGGCCACGGTTGGGTGATCGTCAGGTAGCCGCCGCCCCCGAGCGGCACCGAGCTACCTTCCTCGTCGACCACGTCTGCAGAGATCCCCGGGAATGGGATTGTCGCCGAACCGGGTTTAGTGGCAACCACGCCGGGTAGCGGGGAGATCATGATCCCGCCGGTCTCGGTCTGCCACCAGGTATCGACGACGGGACATCGCTCCTTGCCGATGTTGAGGTGGTACCAGATCCACGCCTCGGGGTTTATCGGTTCGCCGACGGTGCCCAACAGGCGCAACGAAGACAGGTCGTGCTTTTCGACGTGCTCGTCGCCCCACTTCATGAAAGCCCGGATTGCAGTTGGTGCTGTGTAGAAGATGGTAACGCCGTAGTCATCGACGATCTGCCAGAGGCGATCGAAGTCGGGATAATTCGGGGCACCCTCGTACATAACCCCTGTGGTCCGGTTGGCCAGAGGGCCGTAGACGATGTAGCTGTGCCCGGTGACCCAGCCGATGTCGGCGGCACACCAGTAGACGTCGGAGTCGGGCTTGATGTCGAACACATACGAATGGGTGGTCGTGACACCGGTGAGGTAGCCGCCCTGGGTGTGGACGATCCCCTTCGGCTTCCCGGTGGTGCCCGAGGTGTAGAGGATGTACAGAGGGTCCTCGGCATTGAGCGATACCGGCTCACATTCCTCCGACTGGCCATCGACTAGATCGTGCCACCACATATCACGGCCCTCATCCATGTCGACTCCGTGATCGGTCCGCCTGACCACGATTACCTTCTCGATGCCTGGCGTCGAGGCGACAGCGGCGTCGGAGTTTGCCTTCAGTGGCACGACCTTCCCGCCACGCCAGGCGCCATCCTGGGTGATCACGATCCTGGCGTCGGCGTCGAGGATCCTGCTGGAGAGGGCGTCCGCGGAAAACCCTCCGAACACCACAGAGTGAACCAGCCCCAGCCGGGCGCAGGCCAGCATCGCGATCGGGAGTTCGGGGACCATGCCCATGTAGATGGCCACCCGGTCCCCCTTCTCAAGGCCCAAACTCAAAAGGCCGTTGGCAAACTTGCCCACTTCGGCGTGAAGATCTGAATAGGTGAGGGTCCGGGTATCACCCGGCTCACCGATCCAGTGGTACGCCACCTGATCTCCATGTTCGGCCAGGTGCCGGTCGAGACAGTTGTATGACAGGTTCAGCTCACCGTCGGCGAACCATTTGAAGAAGGGTGGGTTCGAGTCGTCGAGGACCAGGGTGGGCTCGGTGAACCAACTGATCCGCTCGAGAGCCTGCTTCTGCCAGAAAGTCTCGAAGTCTGCCGCCGCTTCGTCGTGGATCCCGGACCGGGCGTTTGCCCGTGCCGCGAACTCGGGGTCCACCTCGAAGAGACGCTCCTCATGGAGCAGGTTCTCAAGAGCTTCTGACATGCAATTCTCCTCTACAGCTTCTGCTCAGTGGAAACTAACAGCCTTCGCTGCTGCCAAACCACGAAAAGGACCGACAGTACGGCAAGGTACATCAGCCAGTCCCCGAGCCGAGCGTAGACGGTGGGAGATCCCGGTTGTACTTCCCCGTACACGATCTCGATCGTCCCCAGCCCCGAAACATCGGAGGTGAGCGCGCCGTGGCGGTCGATAATCACCGACTTTCCGGTCACTGCGGCATGAATCACCGGAACACCCAACTCCGCCGCTCGCATTCTTGTCATCCCGATCAGCTGATCGGAGGCCGGAGTGGTGCCGTAGGAGCCTTCGTTGGTGGCGACGACTATCACATTCGCGCCGGCGAGGACGTGCTGTCTGGCGTACCGTGCGAAGGAACCCTCGAACGAGATGACCGATCCCAGGGTGAAGTCAGGATGGTCGAACACCACCGGGCCCTCTCCCGGGATCATGTCACGGGGAACCTGGGACAGGTCGGGAATCCACTCGAACAGACGTCGAAACGGGATGTACTCCCCGAAGGGGACACCCTGCTGCTTACGATACTCGCCGACTATCTCGCCGCGGTCATCGAAGACCACGTTGGCGTTGATCCAATTCTCGTCGCTGATCGGGCGGTCGGTACCCACCAGGAACCACGAGCCGATGCGGGCCGCCTCGTCGCCGATTGCTTCGCCGATCTCCTCATTCTGGACCGGGTCGGCGTTGAAAGATCCTGAGGATCCTTCCGACCAGACCACAAGTGCAACCGCACCGGGTTCGATTTCAGCGGTCAGCGCAATGTGCTGTTGGAAAGTGCGGAGCCGTTCGTCGGGAGGGCACTTCTCATATGGACACGGAGTCGAGCCCTGGACAATCGCCACCGACGTCGACTCGGTTGCGTTTTCTGCGGTCACTCCATCGAGCACGAGCGCAGCACCGATTGCCAGCGCTGGCAACGCGAATGGCACCAGCAGCCACCACGACCATGTGGCGCGTCCGATGAGCATCCCAACCACCAGGACCAGGCCGGCAGCAACTCCCACGACGAGGACGGTCCAACCCGAGGTGCCGATGAGCGAGGCAGCAGATCGGACCGGGGACAACCCGGAGAGGGCATAACCGGCACCTCCCCATTCCAGGCCGCTGAACGGGAGGTTGTACCGGATGAGCTCCACCAGCGACCAGATGGCGACGCAATACCCGGCCCAGATCCCTGGCGGAGCATCGCGGTGGCCCGCCAGCCACCAGCCGAAAAACCATAAGTAGGACGATTGCACAATTGCGAGCGGAACTAGGGCGATGAGACCGAGCTCGCTCGACCACCACATCAAGACCATGAAAAAGCTGAACCCGTAGATCGCTCCGACAAACATCCCTTGGAAGCGGCTGCTCGTCGACCGCAGCGCCCAAAGGAACAGCGCAATCCCGGGAACGATCAGCAACCCGGGTCCGAATCGAGGGAAAGCCAAACCCGAAACGACACCGCCGACGAGGGCAAGGAGCAGTGAAATCACGACGCTACGGTACCCATTGGATTGTCCAAGTTCCCCGGCCCGGCACGACGCCGTAAAGTCTTCGAGATGTGGGAAGGTGATCTATGGGTGGCTCTGCGTGCAGCGCGAGCCGGTGCCGACGAAGTGCTGGCCGGAGCCGGCTCCGCCTTCCTGACGCAGATGAAGGGAATAGTCGACCCTGTTACCGAGATCGACGAGCGCGCGGAAACAGCGATTCGGGCCAGCATCGGGTCCCACTTCCCCGACGACTCGATACTCGGCGAGGAGCGGGGTGGCGATGGCTGGAAGAAGGGCAGGGTGTGGATCATCGACCCGTTGGACGGCACGATCAATTTCGTCCATTCGATACCACACTTCTCGGTTTCAGTCGCCTTGTGGGATGACGGCGCGCCGTTGATCGGCGTGGTCATCGATGTCATGCGTCAGGAGGAGTTCGTCGCGGTGCGCGGCGAAGGGGCGCGGCTCAATGACCTGCCCATCGGAGTCTCGTCGACTCCGTCCATGAACGAATCTGTAATCGTCACCGGGTTTCCCTACGACCGCCAGCATCACGCCCGCGAGTACCTCGAAGTCGTGGCCAATGTGCTGGAGATAGCGCAGGGAATCCGTCGTCTCGGCTCGGCGGCGCTCGACCTCGCCTGGGTGGCCTGCGGGCGCTTCGACGCATACTGGGAGTTCGGGATCAAACCGTGGGATGCGGCAGCGGGGACCCTCCTCGTCACCGAAGCAGGTGGCACAGTCAGCGACCATCACGGAGCGACCAACGATCTCGACGCAGGTGCCTGTATCGCCAGCAACGGGAAGATCCACGACGAACTGCGCGAGATAGTTTCGAGCGGGATGCCGGAGCACCTGAAGTGAGATTCCACGACCATCACTTCCATCCGCTCGGATACGTGGGAATGGTCACCGGCCTCGACCTCAACGACGCCGCCGATTTCGATGATCTCGCTCGCCGCCTGGCCGACCGGGGAGATTCCACTGACAGTGCGATCATCGGCCAGCGCCTCAACGACGAGGGATTGCAAGAACGTTCGCTACCGGACCGGAGCCTCCTCGACTCGGTCTCCCCCGACCGCCCCATCCTGGTCTACAGGTATTGCGGCCATATCGGGATCGCCAACACGGCCGCTCTCGAGCTGGCCGGGATCCGTTCCGGAGTCGGCGACCCCGACGGCGGGTCCATCGATAGGGGCCCAAACGGAGAACCAACAGGTGTCGTCCGCGAAACGGCCTTGAAAATCGTGTCCGACGCCCTCTCCGGGATGAGTACCGGGCCCGGAAGCCAGGAGATCCTCGACGCCTTCGGCCGACTGGAGGATCTGGGCATCGGTTCGGTGACCGGCATGGTCTCGGCGGGAGAGCCGATGTGGTGCGGGGTCGGCAACGAGCTGGAGACCCTGATCGGGCTTGCCACCGAGCTCCCCATCGACATCAACGTCATAGTCATCACCGATACTCCCGAGACGCTGGCGTCGGCGGCGGAGCGGATTGGAGCGGCCGGCGGGCGGCTGCGATTCGGAGGATGGAAGGATTTCGCCGACGGAAGTCTCGGAGGACACACCGCGGCGATGCACGAGCCGTTTGCCGACAGGCCCGACGAGGTGGGGATGCTCAGACTCCGCCCGGCGCGTGCCGGGGCGATGGCACGCGCTTCACTCGAGCTAGGGGGTGATGTCGCGATCCACGCCATTGGAGACCGGGCAAATGACGAGGTCGCCGAGTTCTTCGAGCACCTCACTTCCGAAGGGGCCGACCCTGACCGTCTCCGGGTCGAGCACGCTTCGATACTCACCGAGCGGACCGTCGCCAGATTCGCTGCCCTCGGGATCACCGCCTCGATTCAGCCTGCGTTTCTTGCCTCCGAGGAGGACTGGCTGGAGAGAAGGCTCGGCACGGTGCGAATGGGTCGCGCCTACCCCTTCAGGGAGATGGCCGAAGCAGGGTTGCGGCTGCTCGGGGGCAGCGACTGCCCGGTGGAACCACCCGACCCCCGGATTGGGATCAAGGCTGCAGTGGATCGTCACGGGATCAATCCCGGCCAGGCCCTCACCGAAGACCAGGCCTTGCAACTGTTCCACCCACCCGATCCCCCGCTGACCCGGACCTGATTTCGGGTTAGGGAAACACGGGAAGCAACTAGTGTCCTGTACGGTTGGTTCGCTTGCTATTTCGGCGAGCCATTTTCATTTCTGGCAAGGACGCAGGACGAAGTCGCACTGGGCCGTTCGGCGAGGACGAGGACGCTGCCAGGGGTGAAAAGGGCCGCTGAAATACACGCATGATCAGCCGGACAGGACACTAGCGTCCTGCTTCGCATGTACTCATATACAGACATAACCGCAGAAGAGATAGCCAAAGGCACCGATCGCGCCATCGACGAGGCGCGCAGGGTCCTCGACGATGCCGTCGCTCCCGAAGGTGAACGATCGTTTGCCAACACCCTGATGCCGGTCGACCGGATCGGCGACATCCTGTCACATGCCTTCGCCCGCTACGCCTTCATGGGATACGTCCACCCCGACGCCGGTGTGCGCAAGGCCGGCAACGACGCCCAGGAGAAGCTGAACACCTTCGGCGTCGAGATGATCTTCCGGGACGACCTCAACACCGCGGTCAAGGAGTACGCCGACACCGATGAGGCAGCGAACCTCGAGGGCGAGCAGGCACGGTTCCTCGAGTTCCTCCTGCGGGACCTTCGCCGTGCTGGCCATGAGCTCGATCCCTCGGTCAGGACGGCAGTCAAGGATAAGACGCAACGCCTGGTCGAGCTCGGGGTCAGGTTCCAGAACAACATCGACGAATGGTCCGATCACATCCTGGTCACCAACGACGACCTCGACGGGCTACCAGGTTCGTTCGCCGAGTCGCTCGAGATCGACGAGGAGACCGGGAAACTCAAAGTCACGCTCGACTATCCCCACATCCTCCCATTCACAGAGAACGCCAAACGCCGCGACCTCAGGGAAGAGCTCAGCCGGAAATTCAACACCCAGGCGGTAGCTGAGAATCGTCCGTTGCTCGAGGAGGCGATCCAGCTTCGAGACGAGATCGCAAAGGCATTCGGCCTCTCCAGCTGGGCGCACTATCAGCTCGAAGAGAGGATGGCGAAGACACCCGAGGCCATCTTCGAGTTCTATGAAGACCTTCTGCCTCCCCTCACCGAACAGGGCAAAGCCGATGTCGGTGAGATGGCAGCCCTGCTTGCAAGCGACGACGGGGACAGCGAGGTGCAAGTCTGGGACTGGCGCTTCTACGATACCCAGCAAAGAAGGACCGACTACGGGGTGGACCCTTTCGAGGTGGCCGCCTACTTCCCACTCGACGCCGTGCTCAACGGGATGTTCGCGTTGGTGCAGCAGACCTTCGGTCTTACCTTCGAGGAAGTCGATGCATCGGAAGCGTGGCATCCCGACGTCCGTTTGTTCTCGATGTCGGACACCTCCTCGGGCGAACAGCTCGCCCACTTCTACCTCGACCTGTTCCCGAGGGAGGGCAAGTACGGGCACGCCGCCGAATTCCCGCTCGTGCTCAGCCGGCGGCTCGAGGACGGTTCGTATCAGGACCCGGTGTGCGCGATGGTCGCCAACTTCACCAAGCCGACCAAGAGCGCGCCGTCCCTCCTGCAACATTCCGAGGTTGAGACCCTGTTCCACGAGTTCGGTCACGTTCTCCACCAGAACCTGGGAAGGACCGAACTGGCCAGGTTCTCAGGGACAAACGTAGAACGCGACTTCGTCGAGGCGCCGAGCCAGATCATGCAGCATTGGATATGGAGAGTCGATGTGCTCAAGAAGTTCGCTAGGCACCATGAGACCGGAGAGCCGATCCCCGATTCTTTGGTCGACAAGCTCGTCGAAGCGCGCCAGCTCAACATTGCCGTCCACCAGTTGCGCCAGCTCCAATTCGGTTGGCTCGACCAGGAGATCCACAAGCCGGGACCGGAGAAGGACCTGGTTCAGGCACTGAAAGACGCTGCCACCATCTCGCTCCTTCCCCACCCTGAGGGCACCTTCTCCCTGGCTTCCTTCGGCCACCTCATGGGCGGATACGACGCCGCCTACTACGGTTACATGTGGTCGGAGGTCTACGGAGACGATATGTTCTCGGTCTTCGAGGAGAAGGGGGCGACCAACCCCGAAGTCGGAATGGCCTACCGCCGCGAAGTGCTGGAGAAGGGCGGGGCGGTCAACGCCGACGAAATGCTGCGCAAGTTTCTCGGTCGGGAACCCGATAACAAAGCATTCCTCAACAAATTGGGGATTAGCTAAATCTGGGGGTACACCGTCTAGAATAGGTCAGCGCTGGGAACCAAATTATTCCTCGCGACGTCTTATGTCTGACCGGAGGCCGAAAGGCCCTGGAGTCAGATGACCGGCGGATTGACACCCGCCACACCCCTGATTCCTTTGATTGATGGAATCACAACCACAAGAGATTTGTTTCAACAAATAGAAACCGAAACCCACCCACCAGGAGGGGTACATAATGACTGATACAGTTAGAGGAGCGGCCATCAAGGGTGTAACCCGTCCGTCCAAGCGTTTTAACACCGGGCGCGTCTGCGCCAAAGGTGGATGTGACACCAGGCTTTCCCAGTACAACAAGGCGGAGTACTGCCATGCGCACGCTCCGATCCGCTTCCCCCGTGTTCGCGGGAAGATCATGGACGAACAAGACGCCTAACGAAGTGACTGTTCCCCCGGAGGCGAAAGCCGAACGGGGGAAAACGGGAGTACGAAACACGCCCCTCTCCCTCCGCTCGCGGAGGGAGTACCGGCGACTAAGGAGCCGGGGAGGGTGGGGCGTTCCCACCAACGGCACTTGAGCCCCCAGCCCGCGCGGACCTCTCCCTCCTACCTCCGCCCTCCTTCGTCGGGCGCAGGAACCAACCTCGGCGCAAGCGGGAGGACAGCCACGCGAGCAGCGGAGAGAGATTTAGCCGGAGATGGTCTGGCACCGGTTGGGGTCGACACAGTCCACAGGATTCATCTTTGCCGCCCGCCGCGTCATTGCAACCAGCTGTCGTCTCGTGCGCTCCAGTTCGACGATCTGGCGATCGAGATCGACCAGGTGCGCCTCGAGCAGCTCCCTGGTGTGATGACAGGTCGACTCGCCTCGATCGCGCAGGTCGAGGATATTGGCGATCTCTTTGAGAGTTAGCCCGGCAGATTGCGCGTCTTTGACGAAGCTGATCCTGTCCACGAACGCGGAGTTGTAGTTCCTGTACCCGTTTGCATCCCGGTCGGGTTGCGGCAGCACCCCCGACTCTTCATAGAAGCGCAGTGTTTTCGTCGCCACGCCGGTATGACTGGCCAGCTCACCAATTCTCATACGCGAACAATACCACTTGACCTTCCAGTGCGCTGGAATGTGTAGAATGCTTGTATGACACAGGTATCACTGCAAGTTCCGGAAGTTCACTGCGACCACTGCAAGACGAGCATCGAGGGCGCTGTGTCGCAACTCCCGGGGGTCGAAACGGTGGAGGTCGCCATCTCAGATGCTTCGGTCGCGGTCGAATATGACGAGGACACAATCGACCTCGCTCAGATCAAGAGCACTATCGAGGAGCAGGGCTACGCCGTCTTCGGATAGAGCCACCGACACTCTCCGCTTCGATGTAGACGGGATGACCTGCGCCACCTGCGCCACGCGGGTGGAGCGGGTGCTGACCCGCCAGGAGGGCGTGGAGAACGCCTCGGTCAATCTCGCCGGTGCATCGGCCTCCGTGGACGTCGCCGCCGGCACCGACCCGGCTGGACTGGTGGCCGCTGTCAACAAGATCGGCTACTCCCTGAGCCAACACGAACTGAATGAAGCAGGCCGTGATGTGGTCGAGATGTATTCGGGGGAGGAGCGGGAAGAGCGACGCAAGTTCTGGATCGCAGCCGCTCTTACCGCTCCGGCAATGGTCCTGCACCTTTTCGGCCCCCATGAGCTATGGAATGCGATCCTCCAGGGCATTCTGATCACTCCGGTGGTTTTCTATGCCGGTGCCAGGTACCACCGAGTGGCCTGGCGCCTCGCCCGGCAGGGCGGCGCCAATATGGACACCCTGATCTCGCTTGGCTCGCTCGCCGCCTACTTCTACTCGCTGGCTGTCGTGTTCAGCCATGGTGATGTGTTCTTCGAGACCGCGGGGATGATCATCACGCTGATCACTCTCGGCAAGGTGTTCGAAGCGAGGGCCAAAGGCCAGGCCTCCGACGCCGTCCACCGCCTCCTCCAGCTCCGGCCGGAGACGGCGTCGCTGGTAACTGCCGACGGAGTCCGGGAGATAAGCATCGAAGAGATCTCGCCCGGTGACCTGCTCCGGATCAAACCGGGCCAGAAGATCCCGACCGATGGAGTGGTTCGAGAGGGTGGAAGCAGTGTTGACGAATCGATGCTCACCGGGGAGCCGGCACCGGTAGCCAAAGGCCCCGGTGACCGGGTGATCGGGGCAACTGTGAACCAGGCGGGGAGCCTCACCATGGAGGCGACAGAAGTCGGTGCGGACACCGTTCTCGCCGGCATCGTGCGGATGGTCGAGGACGCGCAGAGCTCAAAGGCCCCGATCCAGAGGCTGGCCGACTCCTACTCGGCGAAGTTCGTCGGTGCCGTGCTCATCATCTCTCTGCTGGTCTTCGGGTACTGGCTAACCGCCGGGGATGGTGTTGGCGAGGCCCTCCGGATTGCGGTGGCAGTGATGATCATTGCCTGTCCGTGTGCGCTCGGCCTGGCCACCCCGACCGCGGTGATGGTCGGTTCGGGCCGGGGCGCCGACCTGGGCATCCTCTACAAACGGGCGGAGGTGTTCGAGCAGGCAAGAAGCATCGATGTGATGATCTTCGACAAGACCGGGACCTTGACCCGGGGCGTGATGACGGCACAAGAGGTGCTCACCGATGTCGACCGCGAAGAGTTCCTCCGGCTGGTCGGGTCGCTCGAAGCAGCTTCCGGTCACCCGATTGGCATGGCCGTTGCCCTCGCCGCCGACGAGGCGGAGGTCAACCTGACCGAGGTCGAGCAGCTGTTGACCGAGCCCGGCATGGGCGCCCGTGCCAGGGTCGACGGACGGGAGGTTGCGGTCGGCAAGCCATCCTATCTCGGCGAACTGGGCCTCCTCGGCGGCGGCAACTGGACGACCGAGTTCGCTCGGCTCGAGGACGCCGGCCAGACCGTGTTCATGGCGGGATGGGACGGTGAGGTGAGGGGGGTCGTGTCGGTGTCGGATGCTTTGCGTGTCGAGTCGATCGATGCGGTCCGTCGCCTGCAGAAGCTTGGAATCGACGTCGAGCTCGTCAGCGGGGACGGCCCCGGCGCCACCGCCCGGGTAGCAGCAGCCACCGGCATCAGCTCCTACGTGTCTGGTGCAACCCCTGACTCCAAAGCCAAGCGCGTTGCGGCACTTCAGGAGCAGGGCAAGACGGTGGCGTTCTACGGTGACGGAGTCAATGACGCTCCGGCGATCACCCAGGCTGACCTAGGACTAGCAGTCGGATCGGGGACCGGCGTTGCGGTTGAGGCCGGTGACGTCATCATCCTCAACGACGATCCCCGGAGTGCCGCGGTGGCAGTGGAGTTGGCCCGGGACACGTTCAAGACGATCCGGGGAAATCTCATCTGGGCATTTCTCTACAACACAACCGCGATCCCGGTGGCTGCGGTCGGACTGCTCACACCCACCATCGCGGCTGCGGCCATGGCCTTTTCCTCGGTCTCGGTGGTACTGAACGCGCTGCGACTCAAACGCTTCGATGCAAACTTTTAGGTCCCACTACCGGGCGCTGTGGAGTATGTTGACGTCATGTCCGGGCTGAAATGGTTTGAACATCCGGTGCTGAGCGATCCGGTGGCCCTGATCGCCTTCGAGGGCTGGGGCGATGCCGGCGAGAGCGCGAGCACAGCCGTCGCCGGGTTCCTCGACCATCCGGCCGCACGTCGGGTGGCGTCGATCGATCCCGATGAGCATTTCGACTTCCAGGTGCGGCGTCCCGTGGTTTCGCTCGACTCCACAGGAGTCCGCTCCATTCACTGGCCTCGAAACGAATTGTGGGTGGTGGAAACTCCCGAACAGGACCTCCTCATCGTCCTCGGGGAGGAGCCCCACTACCGCTGGAAGTCGTTCGTGTCCGAGCTGGTCAACGCCTTCGAGAACGTTGGTGTCAACCGGGCGATAACTGTAGGCGCCTTCGTCGGCCAGGTCGCCCACACCCTCCCAGTCCCGCTGGTGGGTTCAGCAACCCGGCCCGACGCCCTGGCCCTCCACGACCTCCTCCCTTCTGGTTACACCGGGCCGACCGGGATTCTCGGCGTCCTCAACCAAGCGCTGGGGAACAAAGGCATCGACGTCATCTCGATCTGGGCCGCGATACCCCACTACCTTTCCAACCAGGAGTATCCGCCCGCAACGGAAGCGCTCGCGATCAAAGCCTCGGACTTGGTGGGGGTCCCTCTCGATATCGGCGAGATGACAACAGCGAGTCGGCAGTTCCTTTCGACCGTCAACGCGGCAATCGAGGAGAACGAGGAACTTGCTGAGTATGTGGAGCAACTCGAGCAGGAGGCCACAGACCTCGTCCCCGAAGACGGGCCGGAATTGGTCGAGGAGATCGAGCGATTCCTCCGGGGTCGATGAGTCCCGCCATGCCCGGCATCTCGCCCACCCGATGACGTACCTGCTCTATGTCCACGTGGTGGCGGCGACGGTGTGGGTTGGCGGGTTGATCGTGATGGCCGGGCTGATCCCTGCGGTCCGTAATGTGACCGACGACAGGACCGTGATTCGGGCGATTGCGCAACGGTTCGGGGTCTTGTCCTGGGGCGCCCTGGGCCTTCTCGTGGTCACCGGGACGGCGATGCTGCTCATCGGGTTCAACCTGTCGACGACGATGACGACCAAGATCGGCTTGGTACTGGTTTCTGCCGCATTGGCCGCCTGGCACACCGTCTCGGCGCGCCACCAGACCCCCCGCACCAGAGGCATGATCCAAGCAACGATCTTCCTCCTCGCCCTGGTGATCGTGGCACTCGCAATCAACCTCTGATTGCCCGTTCCTAAGGCGTGGCGTCTCACATCTGATACCTGGAGCCCACGGAATAGCCGTTAGGGCTATACCGAAAGGACCGGCCACTCGGGCCGGTCCTTTCACCTACTTACGCTTGTGGCGATTGGCCTTGAGACGTTTGCGGTATTTATGTTTCGACATCTTCTTACGACGCTTCTTAACGAGCGATCCCATGCAAAAACCTCACAATTCAGGGAGAAAGCTGATGTTCATGGTCGCGCTTTTCCACAGTTAGGTCAACTTGGAGTTTGGCGCCTCCCCGATGGAAGCTGTTGACCGGGCGCAAACGGCTGCTACTTCAAGGGAGCGATGCCGATCGACAACAACCGCCCCTCGAGGGTCTTGTCTATGTAGTCCATGCTGTGGCGTTCGCGCAGGTGATCCGTGGCCTGCTCGAGGAGTTTCTCCTCGGTGTCATCCCGTTCGATGAAACTGCAGCCCGGAATGATGCGCTCACAAACAAATTCGAACACTGCCAACCCTTGACTCGATGGAGCGAGTATCGCAGCCGGGCCCGGTCAGCGCTTCGAAAAGCGGTGTGTGACAAACGTGATGTGCCCCGGAGAATCCCCGGGGCACATCTTATTCAGAGCAGATGCCTTGACGTTCAGCCTGCGAAGGCCTCGTCATAGATGGCGCGGAGCTCTGGTGTATCCTCCCCGCTGAAACCGCAGTAGTTGACCACTCCGTCGTAGGCCGACACGAGATAGGACTTGCCCTCCTCGAAGTAGATGCCCCCGATAAGCGCCTCGAACCCCGACGGGGCCAGCAGATTGGCGGTAGCGGCATCGCCGCCCACGAACCATTCATCGACGGTCAGCGTCGCCCGGTCACCGTCGACGGCCGTCACTGTACCGGCGAAGGCAAGCGGGACAGCTCGCACCAGTTCCGGCGTGATGGCTAAGCAACTCGCCAGAGCGTCTTCCGATCCAACCGTCAGCTCAATGGCATCCTCGTCTAGGGTTGCCGCCACATCAGGCGTCGAACCACCTCCGAGCAGGGTCACGGCGCCAAAGGCCACCATGGCGACCGCGGCTGCGCCCACCAGATACCAGGCAGGGCGAAGGCGTTCCGATCCAGCAGATTGGCTCATGATTGACTCCAACATCTTCTGCGACGAGTCCTCGTCGACAGATTTGATTTCCACCCCGGAGGCGGCGGGGTCGAGCTTCTGGAGACGACTTCGCAGATCTTCGTTTTCCATCACATCTCTCCGACACTTGATTCCGGGACTTGCTTGTCGGGTGAGTGTCCGGATGCGGGTCGATTCTGTCGTTCGAGTGAATTTGCCAGCTTTTGCCTCGCCCGGGCCAGGCGCAGACTGATCGCATTCGGCGTCGAATCGACGACAAGGGCGATCTCCCGGGGCTCCAGTTGCTCCCACGCCCAGAGGTGGATGAGTTCCCTCTCCTGGTCGCTCAACTGCTCGAGAGCGACGTCGAGATGAGGGTCTCCTTCATCGGCTCCCTGCGGGTCGGTGGAGAACTGCTGGGGCTCGGCGGTGAGACGGTCAACGAGACGCAGCCGGCGCTGCTGGCCGCGGCGCTGGTTACCGAGCACTCTTCTGGCTACGCCGTAACACCAGGGAAGACTCGCGTCCGCAGGGACCTCATCGAGACGGCGCCACACCACCATTAGCGTCTCCGAGAGGACGTCGTCGACCGAATCGGCGGGCATCCGTCGATGGAGGTACCTCTGAAGCGGTTCGAAGACCTCATTGACGATGTCCTCGAACCGCTCAGTGCGAGTGGTTCTGACCTTCACCAACAGCTCTATGTCCGGGCCGGACCGGAATCTGTCATCGATTCCTCATTTGATTTTGAGCCCAACGTGAACTCACACGAGGCCGGTGGTGGCGACCCCCGGCTGCATTGCTTCGATCCCGATCTCCTCCAACGCCGACACCAGGTCATCGAGGCCGTCTCTCCCCACCAGGGCAAGCACTGAGGGGCCGGCCCCGGACCGGGCTGCATGAAACGCACCCGCGCCGCGGGCGATGGCGATCATCTGCTCGACTTCCGGAGAAAGGCCGGCGCGGGCCGACTCGTGAATCTCGTCGCCATGGGCCGCCGAGAGTAACTCGGGGTCGGCGGTGATCAACCCTGCCGTCAGGGCTGCGACCCGGGCGAGGCTCCGAACGGTGATCTCTCTCGAGAAGCTGGAGGCAATTGCGGTCCGGGCCGTTCTCGTCGACAGCCGCGTTGGCGGCACCGCGAGCACCGGATGGAGTGAGGGGTGGATCGGCAATCTGACCGGCATCCCTTCGGCAGGAACCAGTACCAAGCCGCCGTAAACAGCGGCTGCAACATTGTCTTTGTGTCCTTCGAGGTCGGCGGCGACTCTGAAAACATGGTCCGGATTGGCCTCACTGCCGATGGCGCGCAATGCTGCCGCCACTCCGGAGACGAAGGCGGCTGAGGACGACCCGAGTCCCTTCCCGATTGGGATGGCATTGTCGACCGTGAGACGCAGTGGTGTCTCATCTCCCACGGCCATCCTCGCTGCAACCAGCACGGCGTCGGACTCACCCGAAGCCGGACGGTTTGAGCCGATGTGCTCCACGGCCCACGAGTCGGCCGGCTCCGCCTTGACGACGCAACGCAGCTCGAGGGCAAGGCCCATTGCATCGAAGGCAGGGCCCAGGTTGGCACTGCTCGCCGGGGCTGATGCTGTTGCTTGTGAGATCACGGTTGGAGCCTATTCACCATTAGCGTTCTATCCGTGGCCGAACTTCTTGGAATCGACGACCTCCTCCCCGAATTGATCATCGGATTGGGCCTCGCTCTGCTCATCGGTAATGGCCTGGCCTGGTGGAAGAACCGTCAGGGACAGACCCCGGAAGGGGTCGAGGACGCAGCCTACCGACCGGGAAGAGTGCGGTTTCTGATGGGTGTCGGTGTGCTGATGACGATCTGGGGTGTCATCAGCCTGGTCCGCTGAAAGCGCCTTCGAATTGGCTGTGACCTTTTGGTACTCTGAGACCTGCCGCGGGTGTAGTTCAATGGTAGAACTTCAGCTTCCCAAGCTGAGAGCGAGGGTTCGATTCCCTTCACCCGCTCCAGCCAAGCAAAATCCTCAGAATTTTGCGTCTCTCCCCCAGAGGCGGAGCCGAATGGGGGAGATGTCGAGCCAAGGGCGAGACAGGGGGGGACCGCAACCCAGCAGAGACGCCCAACCCGCGTTGCAGGGCCTCTCCTCGGAATGGGGGAGATGTCGAGCGCCAAGGGCGAGACAGAGGGGGACGCGAACCCGACGAAGGTGCTTTAGTTTGCCCGAACCCAACAACGGGTAAGTCAGACCATGGGACTCTTCGGCTTTACCTTGAAAACCTCTTTCGGAATCGTGAGGAGATTGCCGGCGATCACCACCGCTGCTGCGGTGGGATGGGTTGGCTATTCCGCTTTCAAGAAGAGCGAGCACCCTCCCCTCCCCTCTCCTTTCTCCTCAGGCCTCGAATTCGTCCCCGATCTCGAAGCGGGTCGGATCGCGGTGCACCGGTCTAGTCAGTCTGCCGACAAAAACACCGCTCCAGTGCTCCTCGTCCATTCCGTGAACGCCGCGGCTTCGTCCGCGGAGATGCGACCTTTGTTCCAGCGCCTCGAGCGCGACCGACAGGTCGCATCCCTGGATCTTCCCGGATTCGGTCACTCGCATCGACCCGACATTGCCTATACACCCGAGCTGATGGCAGGGGCCATTGCCTCCGTTCTCGGCGAATACGACCGACCGGTCCACGTCGTTGCGCTATCACTCGGATCCGAGCTCGCCGCACAGGCAGCCTTGATTCGGCCCGACCGGGTTCGATCGCTCAGCTTCATCTCCCCTACCGGAATGGGCCGGAAGAGCCGGGTCGACGATACCGAAGAGTCGTTCCTCGACAGCATCCTGACCGCCCCGGTACTGGGGCAGGCCATCTTCGATCTTCTCATCACCGGCCCGTCGATTCGTTACTTTCTCGGAAAGTGCTTTACCGGAGAAGTCGACCCTGCCCTCGCGGCGTATGCAGGTCTCACCTCACGCCAGCCCGGTGCGCGGCACGCTCCACTCGCTTTCATCCGCGGGCGTCTATTCACAGCCGACGCCATGAGCCGTGTCTACGAGCCATTGTTGGTCCCTTCCCTGGTGCTCTACGACGAGGACCCGTACACCGATTTCGCAGACCTGCCCGGGTTCACCGCCGGCGGAAACGGTTTGCGCCAGGCGGAGCGGATTCCTGACACTCGGGGGCTGCCCCACTTCGACAGGCCCGAGCAGACCATCGACGCACTGAACCGATTCTGGAAAGACGTCGAATCCAGTTAGCGGCTGCGAGAATCCGCCGCCTCCTCTCTACTATCTCCCACCGAACATGAGGAGAGCCACTTGATTTATTCGGATCGGACGATCAAAGAATCGATTTCGTCCGGCAAGATCGCCATCGAGCCGTACGAGCCGAGCTACGTCCAGCCGTCTTCGGTGGACCTCAGGGTGGGCAACGGGTTCAGAGTCTTCGTCAATCACCGCTACTCGGAGATCGATCCCAGGGCCCCGCAAGCCGACCTCACCCAGCTGGTCGAGGTCGACGACGAAGAGCCGTTCATGCTCCACCCCGGTGAGTTCGTCCTCGGGTCGACGCTGGAGCGGGTCCGGCTCGGAGTCGACGTCGTCGCCCGGCTGGAAGGCAAGTCGTCGCTGGGGCGTCTCGGCCTGCTCATCCACTCGACGGCCGGTTTCATCGATCCAGGGTTCGAGGGCCACATCACCCTGGAGCTGTCCAACGTGGCGACGTTGCCAATCGCCATCTACCCCGGGATGAAAATCGGCCAGATCAGCTTCTACCAGATGACTACGGCGGCCGAGTACCCGTACGGCTCGCCCGAGCTGGGTTCTAAGTACCAGGGCCAGAGCGGGCCCACCGCCAGCCGATCACACCGCGACTTCGGCAGATCGGATGACTAGCGCAGACGTGTGAATTCGAAAATGGGCTAAACCCTATGGACAACCAGGCCCGCTTTCACCGATACTCGTAGCAAGTACACGCTCCCCAACAAACGAGTCCCCCTCGTGGAGTCCCCCAGCTCTCGGGTTGGCTGTACCCCTCCAGCGGCAACCCCCACAGGTTGCCGCCTGCCCGCCTCACATTTTCACCCTGGCGCCGAGTTCGACCACCCGGCTGGTGTCCAACCCGAAATATTCTCCTGCGCTGGTCGCGTTGCGATACATGAAGGGAACAGCCCGGTCCTCCATCCCCGCATCTCACCACCGGCGAGGTTCACCACCGATTCCCTCCCGAGGAAGTAGGTCGTCTCCTCACGATGGATGCCAAGATCGGCATCGACGATGTTCTCCAACTCCAGCGGGACGTTTGGCTCCTCGATGAATCCGAACAGAAGCACCACCTGGAAGAAGCCTTCGCCAAGGGGATGCACGGTCACCCGCTCCGCCCGATGAACTTTTGGCCTCCCCGCCGTGCGAACCGAAACGAGGACAACTGTCTTATGGAGGACCTTGTTGTGCCTCAGGTTGGCGAGCAGGGCGGGTGGGGTGGTGCCCGGCTCGGGAAACAAATACACGGCGGTCCCCTGGACTCTGATCTGGGGATGAGTCGAAATCGAACCGATGAACCGCTCCACCGGGAGCTCGCCGCGCTTTATTTCCTTGGCGAGACGCTGTTTGCCGGCCTTCCAGGCAGTGAGCAGCGTGAAGACGAAGGCAGCGACGGCGAGGGGGAACCAACCACCATCGGGCACCTTGCCGATGTTGGCCGCGAAGAAGGCCAGATCGACGAGGAGGAACACCGATGTCAACGAGATCGATACGAGGCGGCTCCATCCCCAGCGTTCGCGCATCACCACATACATAAGGAGGGTGGTTATCACCATCGTCGTGGTGACCGCGACGCCATAGGCCGCGGCGAAATTGCCCGACGTCCTGAAGGCGACTACGAGGCCGATACAAAGGACCATGAGGGCCCAGTTGATGCTGGCGATATAGATCTGTCCGAATTCCCGGGGCGAGGTGTGGTCGATACGCAAGCGGGGGAGATATCCGAGTTGCACCGCCTGCATGGTCAGGGAGTAGGCGCCCGATATGAGCGCCTGTGAAGCGATGACCATCGCCAACATCGCCAGGACAACAAGGGGTAGAACGGCCCAACCCGGCGGCATTCTGAAGAACGGGTTGTCGATTGATGCGGGATTGGAGATGAGCATCGCCCCTTGGCCGAAATAGTTGAGCAGCAACGCAGGGAACACCACCACATACCACCCGAGTCGGATCGGGCGTCGGCCGAAGTGGCCCATGTCGGCATACAGCGCCTCGCTTCCGGTGACGACCAGGAAGATCGATCCGAGGGCTTGAAACGCCGCTCGGGGATGGCCGACCACGAAGTCGATGGCATGAAGCGGATTCATCGCGGCGAGGATCCCCGGGTTGTCGATCACGTAGTCGGCACCGAGGAGGGCGAGGACACCAAACCATATGATCATCACCGGGCCGAAAATCGCGCCCACTCTTGCGGTCCCGGTTCGCTGGACGCCGAAGAGAGCGATGAGGATCGCCACTGCGATGGGGATGACATGGTCACCAAACGCCGGCGCGGCGATTTCGAGGCCTTCGACCGCGGAGAGGACGGAGATTGCCGGAGTGATGATCCCGTCGCCGTAGAGGAGGGCGGTCCCGAAGAGTCCGAGAAGGATCAGGAACCACTTGACCCTGTCGGGGCAGGTGCGGTGGGCCGGAGCGATCAGCGCGGTGAGCGCCAGGATGCCTCCTTCACCGTGGTTGTCGGCCCTTCATCACGAAGATGAGGTACTTGATCGAGACGATCAGGACCAGAGCCCAGAACATCAACGAGAGGATGCCGAACACACTCTCGGTGTTAACTGCGAGACCCTCGGCAGCGTGGAAGGACTCACGGGAGGCGTAGAGCGGGCTGGTGCCGATGTCCCCGTAGACGATGCCGAGGGCGCCGACCGAGAGCAGGAGTAGATAGCGGCCTCTGGTGACCTCAGGGGCCGGATGGTTGGGCAGATCTGGTTCGAGGTCCGCACCTGGTCGGTAGCCCTCGGCATCCGGTTCTCGGTCTGGCATAACCGGTCAAGAGTACACCTGTCCTGGTGCTGATTCTCCTCTCAGGAGACGTCACGGCCGAGGTTGGCGAAGCGGGTGAACTCGGGCTGGAAAGTGAGCCGGACCGGGCCGGTGGAGCCGGCTCGATGCTTAGCAACGATCACCTCGGCGATGCCCCGGTTCTCGTGGTTCTCCGGGTTGTAATACTCGTCGCGGTAGATGAACATCACTACGTCGGCGTCCTGTTCGATCGACCCCGACTCACGGAGGTCGGCGAGGCGGGGGCGCTTGTCCTCCCTCGACTCCAACGATCGGTTGAGCTGGGACACGGCGATCACCGGAACGTCGAGCTCACGGGCGAGGTTCTTCAAGTTCCTGCTGATCTGGGCGATCTCCTGCTGTCGGTTCTCCCGACCCGAAGCCTCCATCAGCTGGATGTAATCGACGACGACCAGCGACAATCCCCGCTTCCGTTTCAGCCGCCGGCACTTGGCCCGGATGTCGGTGACGGTGACGATCGGGGAGTCGTCGATGTAGATCGGCGCCTGGTACATTTTCCCGGCGGCGTCGACGACCTTCTGCCACAGCGGTCCGAGCTGGCCCGAGCGGAGCTTCATCGAGTCGACCTTGCCGACCGAGGACAGGATGCGCTGGACGATCTCCTCTTTTGACATCTCCAGGGAGAAGATGGCCACCGCTTCGCCGGCAATGGCCGCGTTGGTGGCGATGTTCATCGTCAACGAGCTCTTCCCCATTGCGGGGCGAGCGGCGATGACTATCAGATTGGCGGGCTGCATGCCGGCAAGCTTCTTATCGAGGTCGATGAAACCAGTTGCCAGCCCGGTGAGCTCGCTCCCCTGCTGCTCCAGCATCTCCATGTGCTCGAGCACTGCATTGAACATCGGCCCGACCTCGAGAAGGGTCTGCGAAGTGCGCTTCTCGGCTACCGCGAGAACCGCCTGCTCGGAGCGGTCGAGGACGTTGATGATCTCTTCGTCGATGTTGAAGGCGAAATCGGTGATTGCCGACCCGGCGCGAATCAGTTCGCGGCGTTTGGCGTGCTCTTCGACGATTCCGGCGTAGTAGACGATGTTGGAGGTGGACGGGACGATATCGACGAGACGGGTCAGATACTGAACGCCGCCGATCTTCTCCAGTTCGCCGTGGCGCCGCAACTCCTCTGACACCGTCACCACGTCGATTGCCTGGCTCGTGTCGAAGAGGATCCTGATCGCTTCGAACACGGCCTGATGAGCGGGTATGTAGAAGTCCTCGGGTCGGAGCTGGTCCATCACATCGTTGACCGCGTCCTCCGACAAGAGCACGGCACCGAGAACTGACTCTTCGGCTTCGCGCGAGTGAGGCGGGTTTCGATAGCCCGGTCTCAATTGCCTCTCGTCAGATGTCATCGTCATATTTCGTCCTCGATTACAAGATGCCACCCGCCTGGGACAGAATCGACGGCCAGGAGGTCCTGGCGCGTAGGACCCCGCCGCGTTGGGGAAGGAGAATCTGCTCAGCGGGGGGAAGTAGAACTGAACTTAGAACACACTGGCCCGGTTACCAACCCGAGACGCTACATGTTTTTCGCGAAGCACCAGAAACATCGCAACCCGCGAAAACATGCACTGTTTTCGCGGGTTCCTGCATCTCGGTACGAACTCTATGCCCCAGGTATCACTATTGAGACGCTGCGCCTTAGGATCGGTTCTTATGCCGGGATGATGTCGAGGGTTACCGGGAACTGGACTTCGGGGTGGAGGTTGACGTTGATTTCGTGGAGCCCGATCGCCTTGATTGGCTTGGGGATGACAACATCTTTCCTATCGATATCGACTCCGGCGAAGCGCCGGATGCCCTCGACCACGTCGGCCACTGACACCGAGCCGTACAGCTGTCCCTCATCACCGGCCTGCGCGGCGAGGACCACCCTGGTGCCCACCAGCTGGGCGGCAACGTTCTCAGCTATGTCCTTGGCCCGCTTTGCCGCCTCGATTCGGGCAGCGCGTACTGACTCGGCGTGCTCGAGAGCTGACACGCTTGCTTTCACTGCCTTTTTCCTGGGGAGCAGGTAGTTGCGGCCATACCCATCGCTGACGTCGACCACGTCACCGCTCTTGCCGAGTTCGGCGACGTCGGAGGTGAGTATCAGCTTCATCGCGTCGAAACGTACGGAAGCAACGCCATCTCACGGGCGTTCTTGATCGCTAGTGCCACTTCACGTTGGTGCCGGGGGCAGTTGCCTGAGACCCGACGACCACGGATCTTGGCCCGGTCGGACAGGTATTTGCGCAGGACCGCGGTGTCTTTCCAGTCGATGACCAACGACCGGTCGTGGCAGAAAGCACAGGGCTTGGCCCGCATGCGGCGGGTGTCCGGCGCTCGGCGCCGGCCTTTGGCCGCCTTTCGATCACTGCTGTTGCTTTTGCGTCCCATTTTCTAAACTCCTTTTAGAACGGCGCCTCATCGGGGCCGTAGTCGTCACGGGCGACCGGGGCCGGGGGCACCTTCTTGCCGCCGTCACCGCCGCCACCCCCGAAGTCTCCCTCGGAGCGCTGAGTCTTGTTGACGGTTGCTGTGGCCCACCGCAGGGAGGGCCCGATTTCGTCGATCTGAACCTCGACAACGGATCGCTTGTCGCCGTCATCGGTCTCCCAGCTACGCTGTTCGAGGCGTCCTGAGACGATGACCCGGGTCCCCTTCTGCAGCGACTCGGCAACCGTTTCAGCCTGTTCGCGCCATACCGTTCCGGTGAAGAAGCTGGTCTGCTCCTGCCATTCGCCGTCCTGGCCGCGCCAGCGGCGGTTCACAGCAAAACGGACCTTGGCCATTGCCACGCCCGACGGCGTGAACCTGAGCTCGGGGTCGTCTACGAGATTCCCGATAAGTGTGACATTGTTCGACATTGAGATCTCCTCTGATCACATCCACCAACGATCATGCCGTGTTGGTGTGACGGAATCCAGTCAGTTGTTCTTACCCACGATCTTGTGGCGCACGATTTCGTCGGAGAGCGTCAACATCCGATCCACCGTGTGTACGACGTCGGCTTCCCCCTGGAAGTTGACCACCGTGTAATAGCCCTCGGTGATGTGGTCGATCTCGTAAGCAAAGCGGCGCTTCCCCCAGAGATCCCGCCCGGTGACCGAGCACCCTGCACTAGCCAGGGCAGCTTCGAGTTCTCCGACCTTGCCTTCGATTTCACTCTCGGCCAGCTCCGGCCGGTGAATCGTCATCAGTTCATAGTCGCGCATATGACCTCCTGTGGACATCCGTAACTTGGAAGGCCCCACCTACATGATGGAGCAGGGGTGTTGCACCCGACCGCGCGTGCGTCGAGGCACAGCTGAGTCTAACCGTCGCCGCCGTGAATCCACATTCGAATCAGTCGAGGCTCACCATCTCGCCGACGGAAAAGCCGTAGCGGCCCATCTCGGTCTCGAGAACCCAAAGCACCGGGCGCGGGGACGGATAAGAGGGGCATGGCTCGGAATCGCACGGCTCCATCTCTGTGGTGCCCACGATTGTTCCTCCGGCGTCTATGAACCATATGTCCAGGGGAATCAGGGTGTCCATCATCGTGTATGACACGGGCCCCTCGGCATCGTGAATGAACAACATGCCGTCCAGTCCTCCCAGGTCGGGGGCCGCCCGCAGTCCCTGGGACCGCTCCGCTGATGTGTCGGCCAAAGCCACTACGAGCCTGTCGTCGCCGACCACCACCGTCGCAATGTCTCCGTCGAAGAAGGGGCTTGCCGGGATCGTGCTCGATTCTGGAAGCCTTGTGGGGAGCGAGGTCACACCCGTTTCTGCGGCACAGGAGACGGCGAGAAGCACAGCCCCGGCCAGGAAGATCAGGCGGACGGCGAGCCACCCAAGAGCTCGGCGGCCACCTCGTGGGTGACGTGGTAGCTCTCGTCTTCGCCCGGGAACGAACCGGAGCCGACGTCGGCCACGTAGCGCTCGAGGGCGGCAACGGCATCGTCGGCGAGGCTGGCATAGCTGCGAACGAACTTCGGATAACGCCCGGAACCAAGGCCGAGGACATCATGGAAGACCAGAACCTGCCCGTCGGTGTGCGGCCCTGCCCCGATCCCGATCGTCGGGGCGTCGACCTCTTTGGTGATTATCTCGCCGAGAACATCGGGCACACCTTCGATGACGATGGCGAAGCAGCCGGCCTCCGAGAGGGCTCTGGCGTCGGCGATGAGGCTCCGAGCCACCTCCACGACCTTCCCCTGGACTTTGAAACCGCCCATCCGATGGACCGATTGCGGGGTGAGCCCGACATGGCCCATGACCGGGATCTCGGCATCGAGGATTGCTTCGACCATGGGAATCCGCTTGACACCACCCTCGAGTTTGACCGCTTCGGCGCCACCCTCGCGGACCAGGCGGCCGGCGTTGCGAACCGTCTCCTCGGTTGAGACGTGAAAGCTCAGCCATGGCATGTCGGTGACGACCAGCGCTGACGGCTTTGCGCGCTTCACCGCCCTGGTGTGCACGATCATGTCGTCGACGTCGACGCCCAGGGTGTCGTCCATCCCGTGGACGACATTGGCCACCGAGTCGCCGATGAGGATGATGTCGACACCGGCGCGGTCGGCAATCACCGCCGACGGGTAGTCGTACGCAGTGACCATCGAAATCTTGGGACCGCCCTTGCGGTCCTTGATTAGCGGGGCCGTGACCTTCTCTGACATGGGGTAATGCTACCCCGGCGCAGGAGTTGGGCTCGACGCGTGCACTTCAAACGGGGACGCCCACCTACCGTTCTGTGTCGATTTGGGTTCCTTGTGCGGACCTGGGTTCAAGTGGTGAGCGCGTCCTCCCTTCTGTGTCGATTCTTGTTCCTTACGCCGGACCATTCCCGACACAAAAGGGTGTTACGGATCATCCCTTGCCGTTGATCAGCGCCATTAGGTCGTCGAAGTCATCGAGGTCGAGTGACTGAGCTCCGTCACTGAGGGCCTCTGCCGGATTCGGGTGGATCTCCACCATCAGGCCGTGCGCCCCCACAGCCTGACCGGCCAAAGCCAGAGGCGTCACCAGCTGGCGGTCGCCTGCGGCGTGTGACGGGTCGATGATCACCGGAAGGTGGGTCCGCTGCTTGAGGACGGGCACCGCCGCCACATCGAGGGTGTTGCGTGTCGATGTCTCGAAAGTGCGGATCCCGCGTTCACACAGGAACACCTGCTGGTTCCCGGCGTCGAGGATGTATTCGGCAGCCTGCAACCACTCGTCCAGCGATGCGCTCATCCCGCGCTTGAGCATCACCGGGCGCGACGACCGGCCTGCCTCGGAGAGCAGCGTGAAATTCTGCATGTTCCGGGCACCGATCTGGAGGATGTCGGCGGTTTCGGACATGCGCTCGACGTGCTCTGGCGCCATAACCTCGGTGACTATGGGCATGCCGTGGACCCGTCCCGCCTCGACGAGCATCTCGAGACCCTCGAATCCGAGTCCCTGGAAGCTGTACGGCGAGGACCTCGGCTTGAAACAGCCTCCTCGGAGGATGGTCGCTCCGGCAGCCTTTGCCCCTGCCGCTGCCGCCATCACCTGTTCGAACGACTCGACTGCGCACGGGCCGGCGATTACGACAAAATCGTCGCCGCCGATCTTCACCCCGCCCACGTCGATGACCGTGCCCTCCTCATTCTGCTCCCTGCTCGCAAGGCGGTACCCCGAAGCCTTGACCGGGGAAGCAGCCGCCTGCGCCCCGGCCGGTTTGACCCTGGGCCGCTCCACGTCCGGCGTCAGTTTCAGGTTCCGCTTCTGGGGACGGAGGTCCTGAGATGGGTAGCTTCCGAGGACCCTCACGAACTTGGCATGCCGCCTCACCCCGTCGAGTGCGAGCTGCACGTGCGGCGAAGAGACATTGCCGTCGAAATCGACGTAGAACATCTCCTCCCACGGGTTGTCGATCATCGGCCTCGACTCGAGCTTCACCAGCGGGATGTCCTGCTCCTTGAACTGGGCGAGGACTTCCATCAGGGCTCCGGGGGCATTGCCCACGGAAAGAACCAGAGAAGTCTTCGAGGGGATCTGCGGGTCGACCGAGATCGGATCGCGGGCCACCACCAGGAATCGGGTGTAATTCTCCTTACGGTTGCCAATCGCCCGCTTCAGCACCTTGAGCCCGAACCGGCGCGCCGCCTCCTCGCTGGCGATAGCGCCAATCGCAGGATCACCGATTGACTTGATCCGCCGGCCCGACATCGCTGTGTCGCCGAAAAAGACAACTTCGACCTCTGGAAGCTCCCCGAGGAAGTCGGAGCACTGGGTAACCGCCTGGGGATGGCCGTAGATGCTCTTGATTGTGTCCAGGGATGAGTCCTCCGTCCCCAGCAGGCAATGCTGCACCCGGTACTTGACCTCCCCGATGACGGCGAGGCGGGAGTGGAGCAGCACGTCGTACACCTCGGCGATGCCCCCGGAGGTGGTGTTCTCCACCGGCAACATGGCGACATCGGCGCGGCCCTGTTCCACCGCGCTGGCCACATCGGCGAAACGGGTGCATCCGAGGAGCGAGATCTCCACCGGCTTGTCGCGGAAGAACTGTTCGGCCGCAAGCTGGCTGTACGAGCCTTCGATGCCCTGGAGAGCGACAACGGCGGTCGACCCGCCGCCGTTGAGCAGGCCCTGGAAGTGGTCGTGCTGCAGGCTGACCGAATCAGCGATGATCTGCTCCCAGATCCGGACGACGAGCCCGGGGTCGAGGTCATGGTCCCTGGCGGCCTCAACCCTCTTGGTCAGAAGCGAATTCTCCCGGTCTTCGTCCCGGAAGGGACGTTTGGCGCGCTGCTTCTCGCCGGCGATCGCTGACGAAACCCGCCGCCGCTCGGCGAGTAGGGCCAGGATCTGATCGTCGATTCCATCGACGTCTTCTCGCAAGCTGTCGATCGGTTTATCGACGGGCTCTTTCTTTGTTGGTTCTTCCATGGTGTAACTCCGAACACGTTTAGTGAGTGGCTGGTGGACTGAATCGGTGCGGCGGGGGTGGGGTGTATACGGCGTCAGACGCCGAAATAGCCGCGGAAGAACGCTGCTGAGAAAACCGGCCGGGAGGCCGCGGTGCGCAACGCTAAGTCCACAACGTTGATTGTCCACTCTTTCGGCCTCTACGTCAACCCCGGATATCGGTTTCACGTCCAGCGCAACGACGGAAGGGTTCCCCCGGTTTCGCTGATGACCCGCACCGCGCTTTACGCTGCACCGGCACGATCGGAGGAACACTGGGCACCAACAACGCAATCATCCACGGGACCGGGCTGATGGGAGCATCCATAGGGCTCGGCCTCAGCGCGACCGGTTGGGACGTGTCCGGCTGGGATCCTGACCCGGAGGCAATGCTGGGCGCACGGGAGAAGGGCGCAATATCCAAAATCCTGTCAGGCCCTGACGAAGGTGTCGCCGGAGCCAATCTCTTGATACTCGCCGGCCCGCCGGCAGCGACCGTGGAGGCCCTCGCCCGCATCGATACCTCCTCCCTCGTTACCGACATCTCGAGTGTCAAATCGCCGATCGTCGACGCAGCCCGGGGGCTGCGGCGGTTTGTTCCCGGCCATCCCATGGCGGGAAGCGCCAGCACCGGACCCGAACACGCTTCCGCTCACCTCTTTCAGGGGGCCACCTGGGTTCTGTGCGACGACCTCGCCAACAGCGGTGACATCGAACGGATGAAAGAAATAGTCGCGGACCTGGGCGCCAACCCGGTGGTCATGGACGCCGCCTCACACGATGAGCGAGTCGCGCTTGTCTCCCACCTCCCCCGGCTCCTCGCCTCGATTCTCATCCAGATGGCGGAGGACAACCCCGGTGCCGCCGAGCTGAGTGCAGGGAGTTTCCGCGACCTGACCCGGGTTGCCGGCTCGGACCCCGACTGGTGGAGCGACATCCTCATTGCCAACAAAGGTGCACTGGATCGGACGATCGAACAGATGCTGCGGCAGTTGGGGCGCTGGCGAGAAGAGATCGCTAACGAAGACGCAACCGCGATGCAGCGCCATCTGGCAGCCACCGCAGCTGTCCGCATGGGCCTGGGAGCGCCGGTCACTGCGGTGAGGGTGATCCTTTTCGACAGGCCCGGAGAAATTGGATTGGTGGGACGCTCGCTGGAGAGGAGCGGGGTCGACCTCCGCGACCTACAAATCCGGCATGCCGAATACGGAGGTGGTGGCGTCCTCACCCTCTCCGTCAGCGAAGAAGAAGCCGGCTCTCTCGAAGCGGCGCTTATCGAAGACGGTTTCGAGATCGAGGCCTGAAGCTCAGCCCCGGCTGAGCCGTCGCACCCACTCGATGTCGGCAGCGTGCTCCGCCGGCCCTCCCGGCGTTTCCACCACGACCGGTGCGTCGGCTGCGAGGATCGTCGCTCCGAGCAGATCGACAGGGATCGTCCCCGCTCCGAGGTTCTCATGGCGGTCGCGGCGGGAGTCGAAAGGGTCTTTGGAGTCGTTGGCATGGACGAGGTCGATCTTGCCGGTGAACGAGACGATACGCTCCACCAACTCGTCGAATGGCTCACCACCCGCCCAGGAGTGGCAGGTGTCGAGCACGAAGCCGACACCGAATTCGCCGATCTCCTGCCACAGCTTGCCGATCCACTCCACCCGCCTTGCTGCTGCCTTGTCCCCGCCCGCGGTGTTCTCGATGAGGATCTTCATCGCGGTGTCGGTTGCCTCGAGAGCCTTGCGCCAGCGATCGATCCCCTCCTCCTGGGGCCCATCTCCGGTGACATGGCCACCGTGGACCACGACCGCTGCGGCTCCGATGTCGGTAGCGGCGTCGCAGGTGTCCTGGAGGATCTTGCGGCTCGGGATCCGCACCCTGTTGTTGTCGGCGCAGACGTTGATCAGATACGGGGAGTGGACATAGATGGGGAGAGCCGAGGCAGCAAGATCGGCGGCGTCGACTCTCGGCGGGGGCTTCTTCCACGACTGGGGGTTGGAGAGAAAGATCTGGACCAGATCGGCGTTGCGGATTGCGGCTTCGTTCAGCGGGTCGGCACCGGGCACGTGGGCGCCGACAATCATTGCCCTTCCCAGACCGAGCTGACCCGGTGCCGACGCTCCGACACTGCAGCCGCCACCGCGTAGTCACCGATCTGTTTCGCCACGACCTCCGGCGGAGTCGGCCAATCCTCGGCGAGAACACCCAGCACCCGCTGGTCGAGCCAGCGCGCCCCCCAGGGGTGGGCCGGAAGCTCGCCCCGGGTCACCAGCTTTACCGCAAGCAGGGGAAGGACATCCTCCTCGTCGTCGATTTCGCCGCCATCGATATCCTTGATCTGCTCCCAGGGGATCAGGTCGGGCCGGCGAAATGGCCCCCGGAGCTTCAACGCCAGCCCTTCGGGCCTTGCCTCGACCACCTTGGTCGGGATGAACAGCTCTTTGAGGGCCCAGACAATGAGGATCGCCGCGAAGAGGGTCAGCGCCCACGCCCAGATCACATCGCGCGGCTCGTAGATCTGGGTGTCTTCTGGCCGGAACAAGGCCTCTCGCAACGTATTGGTGAGCCGGCGGTTGGTGAGGACATCGAGACCCATCACCAGGAGCGGGATGGCGCCGATGGCCATCCACCACAGCCTCCAGCCGGAGCGCTTCACGTCTACAGGTTTCACAGTCCCACCCCCAGGTCGGCCGGAGTCACGACGGAGACAAAAGGAATCCCCCTGCCCTGAAATCTCTCTGCGGCGAGCCCGCCGGAGCGGTCGACCAGGGCCACCGCCTGAACGACGTTGAGGCCGGCTTCGAGGGCGACGTCTGTTGCCTCGCCGGCTGCTGAGCCGGTGGTCGTGGTGTCTTCGATCATCGCCACCTGCATCCCAGCTTCGACCGGCCCGACCAGTCTGCCCCCGACACCATGGTCCTTGGCCTCTTTCCGGATCGAGTAGGCGACTAGAAGGATTCCCCGCGATGCGGCCACCATCGCCGTGGCCAGGGCAACCGGGTCTGCACCCATGGTCATCCCCCCCACCGCTTCGATTTCGGGGTGGAGCACCTCAAGGATCGCTTCACCCACGAGCAGGGCCCCGGCGCCCGAAAACGTCGTCTGGCGGGCGTCGAGGTACCAGTCCGCCTCCTCCCCCGACCGCAGGTTGAACGGCCCGTCAGTGCGGAGGGCATGGGCAACCAGGTGTTCGATGAGGGCGGCTCGGGTCACCAGGGCATGGTACCCGCCTCCCCGGCTCACCCCGCGGAGCCCGGCGCGCCAGGCGGTAACCTCGGGGTATGGACTTGATACTCATCCGCCACGGACAGCCGGACTGGACTCCTGACAGCATCGCCCGGAATGATCCATTCCTCACCAATCTGGGCGTCGAGCAGGCAGAGCGGGTGGCTCATCGGCTGGCCGCGCTGGACCGCGTCGATGAGGTTTGGGTTTCGACGATGAACCGGGCCCGACAGACCGCTGAGCCGATCTACGCCGAACTGGGGATGGAGGTCGAGTCGTACGGATTCCTCCAGGAGATCAACAACCCCCCTTCATGGGAGGGAGCACCGGCCGATCACATCGACAAGCTGCTCAGCGAGGCCAACCTCCGGTCGATGGACGACATGTGGGACGGCTTGCCCGAGGGCGAGAGTTTCCGCGCCTTCCACAAACGCGTCGTCGGAGGTCTGGAGGAGACGCTTGCCGCACACGGAATCAGCCCGATGACCGATGAGCACCGCCACCTCTGGACGGTGGACGACCCCGACAAGAGGGTGATCATCGTCTCCCACGCCGGCACCAACGCCGTGGTCCTGGGACATCTCCTCGGCCTGGAGCCGGTCCCCTGGGAATGGGAGCGGTTCCGCCAACCCCACACAGGAGTCTCCCGCCTGACTATGTCGAGGATCTCGACGGGCTGGACCTTCTCCTTGCGAATGCTCGGAGATGTCACCCACCTCCACCCCGGGATGATCACCGCCTGAGGCCTGACTACTCCTCGACGTAGCGGGGATAGGTTTCTTTGGCTCCGTCTGCAGCTGCCGGTTCGATGCCGAGGGTTACCACCGGGTTCTCTTCGTCGGTGACGGCAAGCACATTTCCGTTGGGGTCGATCACCCACCCTTTGCCGCCGAAGCTAACCCCGTTGCTCGACCCGGCGCGGTTCGACGAGAGGGAGTAGGCGCCCGACATTATCGCCGCCGCCTGACCTCCGATGATCCACTTGTCGGAAGTCTGCAGTTCGGTCACCCTTGGTGTGAGCAGCAGGCGAACCCCCTGACGGGCGTACTCCCTCGCCCGGTCGGTGAACCACAGCTCGGTGCAGATCAGGAATCCCGCCGAATGTCCGGCGACCGACGACCTCTCGAACGAGCCGTCGCCACGGCGGTACCAGCTGGCCTCCCAGAAACCGGGTTCCTCCGGCAGGTAATACTTCTCGTGGCCGTATTCCACCTGGCCGTCATGCCACGTGAACGCCCGGTTCCTGCGCACGTCGTGGCCCATGGGTGCCGAGCCCACCACCGTTCCCGCGCCGAGCTCGCCGAGACGGTCGATCCACTGCTCATGAGCCAACACCGATTCGTCCCAGACTGCCTGGTCGAAATGATGGGTCCAGGCCATCCAGGGATAGAACGGGAGCTCGGGCAGGACCACAAGGTCACTTCCCGCCGCACCCTCACCGAGATTCGCCCACGCGGTGTCGAACTCTTCGGGCGCATCGGGGAGCTGACAAACGGTGACCCTCACTTCCCGTACCTCCGGTTCCGGCTGGCGAAATCACGAAGGGCCCGGAGAAAGTCGACCCGGCGGAATGCCGGCCAGTTGACATCGACGAAGACAAATTCGGAGTACGCAGACTGCCAGAGGAGAAAGCCCGACAGGCGGGACTCGCCGGATGTCCTGATGAGCAGGTCGGGGTCAGGGACGTCAGCCGAGTACATATGGCTGGCGAGCGACTCCGCATCGATCCTGGCTGCGACTTCGGCCGGATCGACGGTTTCGGTGAGAATCTTCTCGACGAGCTCACGCGCCGCATCGACTATCTCCTGGCGGCCTCCGTAACCCATGGCGATGTTGAGCCGACGCTTCCCGGAGGGCCGGGCCTCCTCGGCTGCCTTGGCGGCTCCCACCAGCCTGTCCGGCAACAGGTCAAGGCTCCCGATGAAGCGGAGGCCGGTATCGAAAGACGCACACAAGACCGGGAGCCTCTCGAAGAGCTCGACCAGGACGTCGAAGTAGGGCTCGAGCTCGTCGGCAGGTCGCGAGAGATTCTCCCTGGAAAGCACCCATGCGGTCACCGCCGGGATCTCCAGTTCGTTGGCCCACCCCAGAAAGTCCTCGAAGCGGGACATCCCCACCCGGTACGAATCGGTGTAACTGGCCAGCCCCGACTCCCGGGCGTGGCGCCGGTGCCCGTCGAGCACGATTCCGATGTGTTGGGGCAGCCGAGCACGGTCGAGACCTTTGAGGAGGTTGTGCTCGTAGAGCCGGTAGAGGAGTCCAAGTGCCATTTCTAAAATGGTAATGCGCCGTCAACGGTTCACCGACAGACAGCCGCTCGAGGTTAAAGCTCCGAGACGAGGTAGCCTGAGCAAGTGGATCGCATCACGCTGGGCCGGATGCAGAACCCGATCCGTGGCTTTCTCCACGGCGGTGCCGCAATCGCGAGCCTTATCGGACTGGTTGTCCTAGTCATCAACACGTGGGACATCGCAAACGCGCGCCTCGGTGCCCTCATCTTCGGGCTGTCTCTGATCCTGATGTCCACCACGTCGTCGCTGTACCACTCCATCCCGTGGAGCGGGGAATGGAAGCTCCGCATGCAACGCCTCGACCACTCGATGATCTTCCTGGTCGTCGCCGGAACCTTCACGCCTATCGCAATCGCCAGCCTCGAAGGCGCAAGACTGGCGATAGCGCTCGGGGCCGTGTGGGGTCTGGCCGCTCTCGGCATCGTGCTCAAGACCGTGCTCACCAGCGCCGCTACCTGGCTATCGGTAACCATCCAGCTCGCGATGGGTTGGTCTGCGGTCTTCTGGATGCCCGAGTTCTACCGCCGGCTCGGGGCGGGGGCGGTCGTCCTCCTGGCCCTGGGAGGGCTCTGCTACACGATAGGTGTGGTCGTCTTCCTGTCGAAACGCCCGAGGATGTTCCCGCGGATCTTCTCCTACCACGAGTTGTTCCACGTCCTGGTGATAACCGCAAGCACCCTCCACTTCCTGGCGATTCTCGTCTACGCGATTCCGGGCACGGTCTAAGGCCTGAGCCCCGCTCCGGCAAGCTCCGAAGGCTCGGCGCATAGAGCCTCGACCTCATCGATCTCGACAGGGACTGAAGACGTCAGGTTCTCGGCGCCGTCCTTGGTGATGATCACGTCGTCTTCGATCCGGATGCCGATGCCGAGGAACTCCTCGGGGACCGAATGGGCGATCTTCTCTGCGGCGTCCTTGGCTTCCTGCTCTTTCTTCATCGCCACAGACCGACCTTCGAGAAGCCTTCGCTGCACCCACTCGTCGCTGTCGTACTCGAGCATCGTCAGTTCGATCTCGGCTTTGCCGGGAGCGATATAAAGGCCAGGCTCCACTGTGAACGTCATGCCCTCCTCGAGCGGACGGGGCTTGCCGTTGCTCCGGTACGCCCCCCGGTCGTGGACGTCCATCCCCAGCCAGTGACCGGTGCCGTGGAAGTAGAACTGCGTGTAGTGATGCATGGCCAGCGACTCTTCAACCGGTCGGGGAAGGAGACCGAGTTCGACCATCCCCTCGGTGAGGATCCGTGTGGCCCGGTCGTGGATCCCCCGCATCGACGCCCCCGGGGCGGACATCACGACCCCCTCCTTCTCCGCCGCCAGGACCACTTCGTAGAGCGCCCTCTGTGGGGCGGTGAACTTGCCGTTGGCGGGGAAGGTTCTCGTGATGTCCGCTGAGTAGCCGTCCACCTCGGCAGCAGCATCGATCAGGATCAGGTCGCCGTCGGCGATAAGCGAATCGTTCTCGACGTAATGGAGAATGCAGGCGTTTGCGCCGGAAGCCACGATCGACCCGTAGCCGTTGCGGCGGGACCCGGCCATGCGCCACCTGAGCTCCATCGCCGCCTGCACTTGGTATTCGTACAGTCCCGGCCTGGCGAATCGCATCGCTTCGCGATGACCGGCCGCTGACAGGTCACAGGCCGCCAACATGGTCTCGTACTCGTCGGGGGTTTTGATCAAACGCATCTCGCCGATGACCACCGAGACATCCTTGATGGTCGAGGGAACCGAACCGCCATAGCGCTCGCGATGGCTCCTGGCCTTGGTGATGATCGACGTGACCCGGCTGTCCTGATGTTCGTTCCCGCTCTGGTACCAGAGAGCCTCGCGCCCGATCATCAGCCGGGTGAGCACCGAGTCGAGCTCTTCGATGGGATAGGCGTTGTCTGCACCATGTGCGGTTTTTGCTCCCTCGACTCCGGCGCGAAATCCATTCCACGCCTCCATTTCGGGATCGCGGGGCCGGACGAAGAGCGTGTAGTCGCCTTCGGAATGCCCAGGAGTCAGGACGGCAACTGCGTCCGGCTCGGTGAACCCGGTGAGGTAGAAGAAGTTGGAATCCTGTCTGAAGTCGTGGGGAACGTCGTCGTTGCGGATCTGTTCCACACTTGCAGGGACAACCGCAATCCCGTCTTCACCGATCGAGGCGGCGAGTCGGCTGCGGCGGGATTCAAAGCGGTCTGACATGGCGACGAGACTACCCCGGCGTTTCGGCCTAAGGGCAAGGCCAAAGCCGGTTAATCGCCGGCCAGTTCGAGGTCGACGATGATCGGGAAGTGATCGGAGCCGAGATTCGGGCCGA
>JBHJOQ010000057.1:0-30822 GCA_050329555.1 Acidimicrobiia bacterium
CGGGGCGGGGGTGGCCGAGGTGAGAGTGACCCCGGGCGGGAGCACGTCATTGAAAGACAGGTTGTATCCGTTGGTCCCGGTGGAGTTGGAAGCGGTGAGCGTCACCGACGTCGAGTCCCCGTACAGGGTCTCTGCCGGCATACTCTTGTCGAGCACGATGTCAGGGGTGCCCTCCGCTACTGCCGGCTCTGATCCGAGAAAAGGCACCATCGCAGCGCCGACCATCGCAACGGCGACGACGAGCGCCATGGGTTTTCTAGGCAATGTCACAGTCCCTCGATTCGACGCGGCTTATATCGCTCTTATCGGCCTTCAGTCGCGAGGCTTTACCCCCTACTGAGACGGGTCGAGCCGGCTCTCCTGAGTCCTCTCGAGGACAACAACTTCAGACGTCACGGTCCGGCATGACTGGCAAACTCGATCGACTCGAGCGACAGGACTCATCCAACGGATCCCCGATTCCGAAGATCGTAGAGCACTGAGGCTAGAAATTACCGATTCGGGTCGAGTGCTGATCGACGAAGCATTCACCACGTGTCTCAGGGTCTACGAATCCATGCTGGACGAGTTGACAGCCAGCGAAGCAAAAGCGTTCAACTCTCTGCTCGCCAAGATGCTGTCCCGCTTGGATGAGCTCTCAAGAGTCAGCCAGCCCTGGGATGTCTGCTGAAGGCTTCTGAGACAAAGAAAAAAGCGGGGTGTCAAAACGGTGTCAAATCGCTCTCCGAGTAGACGAAAGCCCTGGTCACATCGCTTTGAGTGCATCCCTGATGAGGATGAAGTCCGTGGTTCAAGTCCACGAGTGCCCACCACAGACCCGGTCCGCCAAAACCCCCTGGCGGAACGGGTTTCTGTCCTCCAGCGCCGCCCCCAAGCGTTAATCGTCTCGACGTGGATTGAGAGTATGAGTAGGTGACGTCGTCTGGAAACGTCACCTACTCACACTCAGCCTTGCCTACGTCGGACGTCAGGAGACCCTGGCCAGCTCGGGCTTGTCGGGCTGCACCGTGACCGATGTGCCGTCGATGTCGATCGTGGGGAGGAGACGATCGAGCCATGCCGGCAGCCACCAGTTGGCGTCGCCCATCAGCTTCATCGTCGCCGGGACCAGGACCATGCGGACCACGGAGGCGTCGATGAAGATCGCGGTTGCCAGGCCGAGACCCATCATCTTGATCGCCGGGTCGTCGCCGAGCACGAACCCGAGGAACACCGAGATCATGATCAGCGCCGCGGATGTGATCACCCGTGCGGTGCTCGAGATTCCCCTGATCACCGCACCCTGGTTGTCGCCCGTGGCCAAGTACTCCTCACGCACCCGTGACAGCAAGAACACCTCGTAGTCCATCGACAGGCCGAAGAGCACGGCGAACATGAACATGGGGATGAACGAGATGACGGGCACCGTCGCCTCGAGCCCGATCAGGTCCATGCCCCAGCCCCACTGGAACACCATCACCAGCACCCCGTAGGCGGCGCCGATGCTCAACAGGTTGAGGATCGCCGCCTTCAGCGGCACCAGAATCGAGCGGAACAAAACCACCAGCAGGAGGAACGACAGGGCGATCACCGCGGTGATGAACAGCGGGAGCCGGTCCTTCACCTGGCCGCCTATGTCCGAAAAGCTGGCGGTGGCCCCGCCGACATGCGCCGTGGCTGAGGTTCCCTCGAGGACCGCCGGGAATACCTCGGCGCGGAGACGCTCGATGGTCTCGACGGTGGCCGCGTCCTGAGGAGACGACGTGGGGAAGGCGACCAGCGTCGCCACACCAGCCACGGGGTCCACGCTCGGCGGAGCGACCGCGGCCACACCAACATCACTCGCAACCGCGCTCACCAGCGGCTCGACGACCGAGACGTCCTCGGAGATATCGATAGCGATCAGCAGCGGCCCGTTGATGCCGGGGCCGAAACCTTCGGCTACCAGATCGTAGGCCCGCCGCTCGGTGCGGGTCTCGGGCAGCGTTCCCTCGTCGGGGAAGCCGAGTTGGAGGCTCAGAACCGGTGCGGTCAGAGCGAGAAGCGCCACCGTTACCCCGATCGCGTAGGTCCAGGCATTCCGGGACACGTGCTCGCCCCAGCGTCTCCAACCGTTTCCCACCGCGGCTGATGGCGTCTTTGCGCGGAACCCGTTGATGCGGTGACCGGCGAGCCCGAGAAGGGCAGGGAGCAGAGTGACCGACCCGACAACCATGATCCCGACGACAACCGAGGTGGCGACGCCGGCTGCGGTCATGAACGGCAATCCGGCCACAGCGAGGCCGAGGATGGAGATGACCACAGTCCCGCCGGCAAAGATCACCGCCTTGCCTGCTGTGGCCACGGCACGACCCGCCGACTCCGCGATACCCAGTCCCTCAGCCAGGAACTCCCGGTGTCTGGTGAGTATGAACAGTGCGTAGTCGATCCCGACTCCGAGGCCAATCATGGCGGCCATCTGCGGGGCCCAGCTGGGGATGTCGATCAAATACGTGACGAGCCCCATCGAGGTGATGCCCAGTGCCAGGCCGAACAGAGCCATCCCGATGGGCAATCCCATCGCAATCACCGATCCGAACGCAACCAATAGGACAACTACCGCTGCGACCAGTCCGATCATCTCCGCCATTCCCGCGGGTGGCTCTTCGAAAGAGAAAAACAGGTCCCCGCCCATCTCGATCTGGAGTGCCGAGCCCGCACCTGCCTCCTCACCGAAAGACTTCAGGTTCTCCAGGTCGGTGACGCTGAGCTCTTCGAGCACCGGGTATTGCACCCAGATCAGAGCCACCTGTCCGTCGGGTGAGAAGGCGGGGTCGGGGGCACTGGTCACGTTGGGCAGAGCGGCGAGCCCCGCCTGGAGATCGGCCAGAGCCTCCCGGGCCGGAGCCGACTCAGTGAAGGTGGCGCCATCTAACGGCGTCGCCACCACCTGGGCGGTCAGACCCGCCGAGTCCGATCGGGCGGCCGACAACAAGTCCACTGCAGCCTGTGAATCGAGACCGGGGACCTCCATCGAGTCCTCCAGATCTTTGCCGAACGCCGAGGCGGCAGCAACGACGACGAGGGCGACAGCCACCCAGGTGGCGATGACGACCCAGGGACGCCGTGCCGCGAAGTGTCCGAGCCTGTAGAGACGGTTTGACATGATTTCTCCAATCGATTCGAGTGATGTCTCAATGGGCATCGTGTCGAACCCGTCGCTCGGGCACATCAGCTGATGGGGCAGACTTACCCTGGCCCTTCGTCCAGTTCCGAAATCAGACTTTCGGCTGATTCGCCAGGAGAAGTCCTCACGTAGCGTGGACGGCTGATGAGAAAGGCATTGCACGCACTCCGGGCTGAACCGAGAGCACCGGGTAACCCCGGCATCCTGTGGTGGGATCGCTGGCTGGTGGCGGGCGTGGTTGCCAGGAACGGTTCGGGAAAAATCGCAATCACCGTCTGACCCTGCACTCCCCTGGCGTGCGGGGCGAATCGCCGAAAGTCAACAACTAAGGAACAAGAACATGACAACAGCAACAGACTCATATCCCGCCCGACTCGACGTCGACTACCCGGCGAAACTCGACCGGCTCACCACCTTCTTCCGGCTCATCTGGGCCGTGCCGATCCTGATCATCCTGACCCTTGTCAGTGCCACCGGCAACGAGACGGTCGTTACCGAAACCGGCGAAGAGATGGTTAGGTCAGGCGGGGGAATCGGAGCCGGACTGTTCGTGGCCACGATGCTGATGATCGTGTTCCGGGAGCGGTACCCGCGCTGGTGGTTCGACTTTGCTAGGGAGCTGGCCCGCTTCTCTTCCCGAGTCGGCGCTTACCTCGCCTTGCTCACCGACCAATACCCCTCCACTGTCGACGAACAGGCCGTCCACCTCGAAATCGACTATCCCGACGTCGACCAACAACTCAACCGTTGGCTCCCCCTGGTGAAGTGGCTCCTGGCCATTCCTCACTACATAGCGCTCGCCGTCCTGATTTTCGGTGCGATCATCGCCATCATCATTGCCTGGTTCGCCATCCTCTTCACCGGGCATTACCCACGCCCGCTCTTCAACTACGTGGTCGGAGTCGGCCGGTGGTCGCTACGAGTCCAGGCCTACGCCTTCCTCCTGATCACTGACCGCTACCCACCCTTCAGCCTCGACCAATGACCTTCGTCTCCGTACCTCCAACCTGGGTGATCAGCAGGGTTGGAATCAGACTTTCGGCTGATTCGCCTGGTGTTGTCCTCACCTAACGTGGACACCTGATGAGAAACGCATTGCGCTCACTCTGGACAGAACCGAGAGCACCGGGTAACCCCGGCATCCTGTGGTGGGATCGCTGGCTGGTGGCGGGCGTGGTTGCCACTGCGATCGTCGAGGGGATCCTGCGCTGGGACTCACTGTCCTGGGGCCCTGTGGCCATCCTCTTCGCCGTGGCCCTCGCCATCACATTGCTGTGGCGACGAACGCACCCGCTGACCGTCGTGGCGATCGACTTCGGTGCCTTAACCGCGATGAACGTGGTGGTGCTCATCACCTCCGACCCCGACTTCGGCCTCTCCGCGATGGCATTCATTCTCCTCATTCCCTATGCCTTGCTTCGCTGGGCCTCAGGCCGTGAGATCATCATCGGGCTTGGCCTGATAATGCTCGGGTTCGGCACCGGGCTCGCCGCTGACTTCACCAACATTGGAGAGGCTGTCGCCGGGTTCGTCTTCGGGATGAGCCCTGCCCTCATCGGATTAACCGTGCGCTACCGGTCGTTCGCCCGCTCTCGCGACCGTGACCGCGCGGTGCTCCAGGAGAGGGCGGAATTGGCCCGAGAGCTGCACGACACCGTGGCTCATCATGTCTCGGCAATCGCCATTCGAGCCCAGGCCGGCCGCACCCTGGCGGGAACCAACCCGAACGCGCCATTAGAGGCTTTGCGGGTGATCGAGGAGGAGGCGTCGAAGACCCTCGCCGAGATGCGGGCGATGGTGGGAGCGCTTCGTCGCGGGGAAGAGCCGGAGCTGGGCCCGGTGCCCGGTATCGCCGACATCAAGCGACTGGCCAGCGACACCGGTGAAGGGCCCGAGCTGTCAGTCTCCATCTCAGGAAACCTCGACGGAATCGCACCGGCTGTCGATGCCGCCATCTACCGGCTGGCTCAGGAGTCCATCACGAACTCCCTCCGGCATGCCCGCCATCTCACCACCATCGAGGTCGCTGTCACCGGTGATGACAAGTCGGCGAGAGTCACGGTTCGCGACGACGGCGAGCCCCGCAACACAGGTAGCCCGGAGCCGGGATTCGGGATCATCGGGATGGGCGAACGGGTCAAACTCCTCGGAGGGAGCCTGGAGACAGGGCCCGGTCCGGTACGGGGTTGGTTGGTCAACGCCGTGCTACCTAAAACCGGGTCGCCTCGATGAGCATCGGCGTGCTCATCGCCGACGACCAGGAGCTGATCCGCACCGGGCTGGCGATGATCCTCGACGCCCAGCCCGACATCGAAGTACTCGGCCAGGCCGTCGACGGCCTCCAGGCGGTGCAGCTGGCCCGGGAGTTGCGCCCCGACGTCTGTCTCTTCGACATCCGAATGCCCGAGATGGACGGGCTCGAGGCGACCCGGCTGCTCGCAGGGCCTGATGTCGCCGATCCGATGGCCATCGTCATCATCACAACTTTCGATCTCGACGAGTACGTCCATGGCGCACTAAGGGCGGGAGCCCGGGGGTTCCTGCTCAAAGACGCCGGCCCGGACTTGTTGGTCCAGGCGATCCACGCCGCCGCCGATGGCGATGCCCTCATCGCGCCCAACGTGACCGTCCGGCTGCTGGAAGAGTTCGCCCGGGCGGGAACGCGGAGCGAGCCAACCCAGCCGAACTGGCCACTCACCGACCGGGAGGAAGAGGTCCTGACGACCGTGGCCCGGGGATTGACCAACGCCGAGATCGCCGAGACGCTCCACATCAGCCTGAGCACGGTGAAGGCCCACCTCTCCAGTCTGATGACCAAACTCGGGGCCCGAAACAGAGTCGAGCTGGCGATGTGGGCCTACGAGACCGGCCGGGCCTGACTATCTAGCGCGCCGCCAAACCCCGGTACGCCTGATGGAGGGCCGCCAAAGTCGCCTTGAACCCCGTGCGGACGCAGCATGGGTCATTGGTTCAACCCATGTGGGAACACAGCTCGCTCGCCGGAGCCCGCCCGCGCCGTAAACCGCAGCGGTGGAGCCACAGTTCTGGTGCGGTTGCTGGCTCTCGCTCGCTGTCGTCGTCGGAATCGATCTCACCCGCCCCCCATCTTCGGCCCCGACCCCGTCAGCGGGGACAATGATCCCGTCGTCGCCGACGGTCGCTCTGGGCCCGGCTCGACTTTCGGGAAAGGATCTTCGTCGAGGAGTTTGGCGCGAATGTAGAGGAAGACCACCCGCGCCGAAGCCACCACCGGAACCGCGCGGCTATGGAGCAAGTCGATGATCGGCTTGAGGACGAGTACGAGCAGCGCGCCGAGCACGAAAGGTGTCACGATGCCCTGAGCGAGATACAGCACGTAGACACCCACGATCACCATGGCGACGGCCACCATTCGCTTGGTCGAAGCCGACCATCGCGGAGACATCAGCCGAGGGTACCCACAATTGCCCGATGGCTCTGATCGCTGCGACGATTGGGACCAGCTCGAGTTGATCCAAGTCTGAGTTCGCAGTGCACGATGCCGGGCTTCACCGGCCGGTCAACTCGCGTTGACCACTATCGCTCCACGCGGCGCGCCAGGTGGGTACCTGTCTGGTTGACCAAACCCATGTGCATGGCCTGGTACTTCTCCAGGTGGCGCCGCTGGGTATCGGTGATGCGCAAGCACACGTAGTCCCAGTGCATCGCCACCTGGTCTCCAACCGCGATCTCTCGGGCATCGACCGGCGGCTGGACTCGCTCCGTGGTCTCGTCGCCCATGTCCAGGGAGCGACCGTCCCAGGTCAGGTGCCGGGTCGAAACCATCAAGGCCCCCTCCTCATGCGCAACCACGGTGCCCCAACGGATTCGGCATCGGTCGAGGACATGAAGTGCCTGGCCGACCGCACCAGAGCGAAGCAGGCCGACCCACGGGTAGACACAGAAGACATGGAAAGAATGAGTGGGCCGTGCCGGTGATCCGAGGGTGCGGGCGATCAACTCCCATTCCGGGCCGGCCTGAGCCCGAAACCGATCGGCGATCGAGTCTCCCATAGTCTGAAGGTCGATCCGCTCCAGTATCGGGTTCCCCAACCAGTAGGCCTCGACCACCCGGTAATCGAGAGGGTCACCTCCGGCGCGGTCAGAGATCAGCTCCAGATAGGGCCAGGCGCCGGCAAACTCGGCAGCGGCATGGCGCATCTCCAATAGTGCCTCGTCTCCAGCTCGGAGCAGCTCGCCGACGAGGCCGGTGTCGGAGGGTCCGCAGTAACCCAGCAGGTTGGGAGGAAACGCAAAACGACAGAACAGCTCAGGGCCGGTGATCACTGGCTGTGTGCGGCGCGCATCCATCCGGCCGACCCCACCAGAACCACTCCCGCCAACACCAACCCTACGCCCGCCAGAGAGGGAATCGCCGCTCCCCGGACCCCGCTCTCGAGGAATACGGTGATCAAGGCTCCCCCGACGAGGACCGCGGTGACGTCGACGGCGGGTGCCCGGGCCAGGGCCGCGAACCACGTGCCCACGTAACCAGCGAGGGTCAGGCCGGTCACGACGATCCAGCCAAGGTGGGCACCGGTGATCAGCCCAAGGCCGGACAGGTCGCTGAACAAGAGCACGTACATGACGAGGATCACGCTTCCCCCTGCCATGCGGGCGATTCCAACCGTCACGGCCGGCACATCGGCGAGGACTCGCTTGGCGACGACGGTCTCGACCGACCAGAGGAGGGTGGCGGCGAGGATCATCCACTCGCCCGAGCCGAAATCGATCCCTCCCACACCGGAGAGGGCGGCCTGGCCGACGACAAGAATGGCGATAGCGACCATGTGCACCGGTCCGATTCGTTCCCGGAGCAGGGTCACGGCCAGCAAGGCCACCCAGATCACGAGGGTCTTGTGGATGAAGGCAGCGTCACCGGATGAAGCCCGGGACAGCCCTTCGAAGAAGAGCAGAAACGGGACGCTTCCCCCGATCACGGCGATGGCGGTCATCCCTCGCCAATGTTCGCGGAGAACCGCCCGGTCGAGGGCTCGACCCGCGCTCCTCCTTGCCGCCGTCAGCCCAGCTACAAGCAGGATCAGCGCAGCCGTCGCATTCTTGGCGGTTGTATAGGTGGCCGAATCGGAGATCTCCGACCACGCCCGCACTCCGAATCCATTAATGAAGACGGCGAAGCCGCTGATGACTGCGGTCGCCGCGGCGAGGAGGATTCCATTGCGACGAGTACCGCGAATACGGGTGTCCGGTGTCATGTTGGGACATGACCTTACCGTTCGAGATTTCCCCCTGGAACGGCCGAAGTGCCCGGTCGGAATTGACCTTTGACACGAGATGGCCGTGATTCGAGATGGTATGAATGGGCTGATGCCCCGCCTCGTGATACCGAGAAACGACTTCGACACGCTCCTGCTCGCCCTGGTGGCGGCGGGGTACACCGTCGTCGGCCCCACGGTGGCACAGGGGGCGATCAGCTACGACCGGATCGACCGGGTGGAGGATCTGCCGATCGGATGGACGGACGAGCAGGCTCCAGGGGTCTACCGGCTGCACCCCCGGGAGGATGATGCCTTGTTCGGGTACGCGGTCGGCCAGAAGTCCTGGAAGAGTTACCTGTATCCGCCGAGGAGCACTCTGTTCACCGTGACCAGGGCCGGTGGCAGCTGGCAGTTCGCGCCAGGGGAGGTCGGCGAAGTCCGCTACGCCATGCTCGGCGTGAGGGCATGTGAGCTGGCAGCCATAGCCGTTCAGGATCGGGTCTTCCTCGGGCCCGGGCATCCCGACCGTGTCTACCAGACCTTCCGGCGCGACCTGTTCACTATCGGGGTCAACTGTGGGGTGGCGGGTGGGACCTGCTTCTGCGTATCGATGGAGACGGGGCCGCGTTGTGAGTCCGGCTACGACCTCGTCCTTACCGAGCTCCTCGATGGGGGGCGACACGAGTTCGTCCTCGAGGCGGGCAGCGTGGCGGGCGAAGCGATCGTGGAACAGCTCTCCGGGCGACCGGCCACCGACCAGGATCTGGTTCGGGTCGACGAGGTGGTCGAGAGAACCTCCTCTTCGATGGGCAGGTCGATGAACACCGATGGGATCAAGCAGCTCCTCTACGACAACCCCGAGCACCCTCGCTGGGATGAGGTGGCCGACAGGTGTCTGGCTTGCACCAACTGCACCCTGGTGTGCCCCACCTGCTTCTGTTCCACGGTCGAAGACTCGGTCACGCTCGACGGTTCCGAGGCGACTCGAACCCGGCGTTGGGACTCGTGTTTCAGCCTCGACTTTTCGGCGCTGCACGGGGTCCCGGTGCGCGAGAGCAGGAAGGCCCGTTATCGGCAGTGGATGACGCACAAGCTCGCCACCTGGTATGACCAGTTCGGGTCTTCGGGTTGTGTCGGCTGCGGCCGATGCATCACGTGGTGCCCGGTGGGGATCGACATCACCGAAGAGGTGGCTGCTATCCGTTCCACCCAGGAGGTTATGACATGAATCTCGACACGTTGCGGGAGAAGAGTGCTCTCTTGCGGGCGCTGGCCAACACCGACGTGAGCCTCTTTGAGTCGGCGGCGTCCCAGCTCCGGGTCTCTGCCGGAGAGGTTCTTTTCGAGGAGGATGGGTCGGCTGATGCCTTCTATATCGTGGTCGAGGGGAGGATCGGGCTGGAGCTCACCAGCCCCGGCAAGGACCCGATGGTCATCCAAACGCTCGGGTCGGGTGACCTGGTCGGAGTCAGTTGGCTGTTCCCACCGCATCGCTGGAACTGGCGAGCCCGGGCGATGGTCGACAGCGATCTCGTCGCCTTCGACGCCGATGTGATCCGGTCCGAGATGGAGCAGAATCGAGATCTCGCTTTAGAGGTGCTCGGCGTCGTCGCCGGGAATGTGGCCGGTCGGCTCCACAGGACCCGGGTGCAACTTCTCGACCTCTATCGAGGTGGCTCACGGTGAGCCCTCTCCCCACGTCCTTACCCGACACCAGCTTGTTGGAGCCGATGCTTCCTCGGGTCTTTCGCGTGGTCTCGGCCCGGGAGGAGACCTATGACACGACCACTCTCGTGCTTGAGCCCGAGGACGGGCGGGAGCTGGCATTTCGACCTGGCCAGTACACGATGCTCTACGTGTTCGGTGTGGGAGAAGTGCCGATCTCGATTTCCGGAGACCCGAACCGACCCGAGATCCTGGTCCACACCATCCGCGCCGTGGGTGCGGTGACAAGGGCCTTGGTAGGGTTGCGTGCCGGAGACGTGGTAGGGGTGAGAGGGCCATTCGGAGCAGGCTGGCCGGTAGCTGAAGCAAAAGAGAGGGATCTGCTGGTTGTGGCCGGGGGGATCGGGTTGGCACCGCTGAGGCCCGTTTTGTATGAGGCGGTGTCCCATGCTGACGAGGACGGTCGGGTGTCCCTGGCCTACGGAGCGCGATCACCGTCTGATCTGCTCTATCGGGATGAGTTGACGGCCTGGGAGGGGGCTTCCGGTCTCGATGCACAGGTCACGGTGGACGTGTCCGAGCGTGAGTGGCGTGGCGACGTGGGCATGGTGACCGGGTTACTTTCCCGGGTCTCGATCGAACCGGGAGGGACGGTTGCGATGCTCTGCGGCCCTGAGGTGATGATGAGGGTGGTGGCTCGTGAGTTGATGTCCGTGGGTCTCCCCCCCGAGGACATCCACGTCAGCATCGAACGGAACATGAAATGCGCCATCGGCTTGTGCGGACACTGCCAGTTCGGCGCCGACTTCGTCTGCTGGGGCGGGCCCGTGTTCTCCTACGCGGCGGTGGCAGACCGGTGGCAGGTGGCGGAAATATGAGGGATAGGCCCAAGCTCGCAGTGTGGAAATTCGCCTCGTGCGACGGCTGCCAGCTCACCCTGCTCGACCTCGAGGACCACTTTCTCGACATTGTCGGGGCATTGGAGATCGCCTATTTCCCGGAAGCGACGAGGGCTGTAGTCGAAGGCCCATACGACCTCTCTTTGGTCGAGGGATCGGTCACCACCCCCCATGATGCGGAGAGGATCCTGGAGGTGCGGGAAGTGTCGAAGACCCTGGTAACCATCGGAGCCTGCGCCACCGCCGGTGGGATCCAAGCGCTACGCAATTACGCCGAAGTCGGCGACTACCTGAACATCGTCTACGCCCACCCCGAATATGTGGAGACGCTCGGAACCTCCACACCGATCTCCGATCACGTCGCAGTCGACTTCGAGCTGCGTGGCTGTCCGATCTCCAAACACCAGCTTCTCGAGGTGATCGACGCCTTCATCCACGAGCGCAAGCCAAATACCCCGGGCCACAGTGTGTGTGTTGAATGCAAGCTCAGGGGAACCAACTGTGTCATGGTCGCCCAGGGCATCGCCTGCATGGGACCGATCACCCAGGCCGGTTGTGGTGCGATCTGCCCGGCATACGACCGCGGGTGTTACGGATGCTTCGGCCCGGCGGAGTCGACCAATATCGATTCCTTGGCGTCCTGGTGGGCCGATCTCGGCGTCGCCCGGGTCGATCTGGTCAGGGCGCTGCGCACCTTCAACGCCTACGCCCCGGAGTTTCGAGAGGCATCGGAGGCCTATGACCGCTGAACGCAAAATCGTCGTCGACTACCTCGCCCGCGTCGAGGGCGAAGGTGCGATGTATCTGAAGGTGGAAGGCAACCAAGTTGTCGACCTCAAGTTCAAGATCTTCGAGCCGCCCCGCTTCTTTGAAGCGTTCCTTCGTGGCCGTAGATTTTCGGAGGCCCCCGACATCACCGCCCGGATCTGCGGCATCTGCCCGGTCGCCTATCAGACCAGTGCCTGCAATGCCTTGGAGTCTGCGGCCGGAGTCGTGCTCGGCCCCGAGCTGCGTGACCTGCGCCGCCTGATGTACTGCGGTGAGTGGATCGAGAGCCACACGTTGCACGTCTTCTTCCTCCATGCTCCCGACTTCCTCGGCTACGAGAGCGCCATCGAAATGGCCGCCGATCACCCCGAGGAGGTCGAGATGGCGTTGCGTCTCAAGAAGATCGGCAATCGGATCATGACTCTGCTCGGGGGTCGGGAGATCCACCCGATCAACACCCGGGTGGGAGGCTTCTACCGCGCCCCTACCCGCGCCGAACTTCAAACCCTGGTACCGGATCTGGAGTGGGGCCTGGACGCTGCGGTGAAGACGGCAAGGCTCGTGTCCACCTTCACCTTTCCCGACTTCGAGCGGGACTACGAGTACGTGGCCTTGCGGCACCCCGACGGGTACGCCATCGAGGACGGCCGAATCGTCTCGAACCGAGGTCTCGACATCGGAGCCGCAGAGTGGGACGAGCACTTCGTGGAAAGCCATGTCGAGTGGTCCAACGCGCTGCACGCCCGCCGCCGCGACGGAGCCTCCTATCACGTCGGACCGATGGCGCGCTATTCGCTCAACTCCGAACAGTTGACCCCGGTGGCCCGGTCAACCGCAGCCGAGGTCGGGCTGGGGCCCACCTGCCACAACCCGTTCCAGAGCATCGTGGTCAGGGCGATCGAGATCGCCTTCGCCTGTGAGGAGGCATTGCGACTCATCGGTGCCTACCAGCCGCCATCGGTCCCCGCGGTGGAGGTGGAGCCCCGGAACGTCACGGGGTACGGTGTGTCGGAGGCGCCTCGCGGGCTGCTCTATCACCGCTACGACATCGACGGCGACGGGCTGATCAGCGACGCCCACATCGTCCCGCCCACCTCACAGAATCAACTCTCGATCGAAGACGACCTGCGTGCCTACGTCCCCGGCCGCCTCGACCTCTCCGACGAACGCCTCCAGTGGGAGCTGGAGCAGGCGATCCGCTGCTACGACCCCTGCATCTCCTGTGCCACCCACTTTCTCGACCTGAAGGTGGATCGAACATGAAACGGGTAGTGATCGGGGTGGGCAATGCAGCAAGGGGCGACGATGCAGCCGGAGTGGTTGCGGCACGGCGAGCGGGCGCACACGGTTTGGTGGCCACAGCTCCTTTCCAGCTGATCGACCTTTGGGAGGGCGCCGACGATGTCGTCGTCGTCGATGCGGCCCGCTCCGGAGCCCCTCCTGGCACCATCCACCGATTCGAGGCGGGATCCCAAGCATTACCCACCGGGGTGGTCGGAGGCAGCACTCACGCTATCGGAGTGGCCGAGGTAGTCGAGCTCGCCAGGGCACTCGATCGTCTGCCCGAGCGGCTCACGGTCTACGGGATCGAAGTGGGCGGGATGTCCCACGGCAGTGACCTCAGTCCGGAGGTCGATGCTGCCGTCGATACGGTGGTTGCGGAGTTGGGCGATGCATGAGAGCAGGCTCGTCGCGCAACTGATTGGCCGGGTCGAAGCCGAGATCGACCCCGCCGAGACCCGGGTCACTCACCTCGCCCTGCGCATCGGGGCCCTGTCGTCCTTGGCGTCGGCGGCGCTGCGCGACGGAGTTGAGCAACACACTGTTCAGGCTTGGGGATATGCGCCAGACATCGAGGTCGAGCGCTCAGATGTCATCGACGATCCCGGTGGCTTGGGCGTGACACTGGTTTCGATTCAGGTGGAGGGCTGAGCCATGTGCGTCGCCATCCCGTCTCTGGTGATCTCGATGGGTGAGCCGAGCGGCGGATCGCTACCTGCCACCGTCTCGGTGGCAGGTGCCGAGCGGTCGGTGGACCTCAGCCTCCTGCCGGAGGCGACGGTCGGAGACTTCGTGGTCGTCCACTCCGGTTATGCGATCTCCATCGTCTCGCGGGAGCGGGCGGTGGAGACCCTCGAAATGCTCGGCCTTGATCACGGCTGACTCACTCGGACCGCCGGAACGTCGCTGGTCCGATGCCGTGTTCGAACTGACTGGCGAAACGGTCGACATGAAGACCGCCTCGGCGGTAGCAATCCAGGTGCCGGTCAACGACTGGTCCGAGCTGAGCACCGAATCCAACAACTGCTCGACCTTCTTTACCCCCGGCTGTTCCTCGACTGAAGATCCCATCCCGCCGCCAACCCACGAAGCCCGACATGACACCCGATCTCGATCGTGGTGCAGAGCGGCAGGGAACCGCGGTCGGCCGAACTTGACCCTCGACTGGCGGAAGAACAGGAAGCACGATGGTCGCTTCGGCTGCTTTGCACTTGCGTTTGGCCATTCTCAATAGTCGCTGAACCGGCCCCGCCGGAATCCTGGGTTCGGGTATCTTGAGGCCTCGATACGCGAGCAGGAAGGGAACGAACATGAAGGTTCCATTGACAGTCAACGATTTTCTCGATCGGGCCGTCGCTGTCTTCCCCGATCGGGTCGCCATCGTCGACGAGCCCAACCAAGTGGCTGTCCCGCTCGAGGAGATCACCTATCGCCAGCTTGGCGACATCCGCCGGCAGATGGGTGTCGCAATGGACGAACTGGGAATCGACATGGGGGCCCGGGTGGCGATGGTCTCCCACAATTCGTCCCGCCTTCTCACGTCCTTCTTCGGGGTGAGCGGGAACGGCCGCATTTTCGTCCCGATCAACTTTCGCCTGAGCGCGTATGAAGTGGCCTACATCGTCGAGCACTCCGGGGCCAAGGCGCTCCTGATCGACCCCGAGCTCGAAGAACAGCTGGCCGGCGTCGACTGCAAGATGAAGTGGGTGATTGGCCCCGAATCGGACGCGGTCTGGTACGGCAAGGAAGGCACCCCGAGGCCGTGGAGGCCGGATGAGGACGCCGTGGCGTCGATCAACTACACCTCCGGTACGACAGCCCGTCCCAAGGGGGTCGAGCAGACGCACCGGGCCCGGTGGACCAATGCGGTCACTTTCGGGTGGCACGCCGGGGTGAGCGACCGCGATGTATACCTGCACACGCTTCCCATGTTCCATTGCGACGGCTGGGGCATGCTCTACACAGTCACTGGCATGGGCGTAAAACACGTCGTGCTGCGCAAGATCGATGGGGCTGAGATCCTGCGCCGGATACGAGATCACGGGGTGACGCTCATGTGTGGTGCGCCCGCGGTCTGTGCTGCCGTGCTCGCAGCGGCCGAGGAGTGGGAGGGCGAGATTCCCGGCCGTGGCCGGCTTCGTATGGTGGTTGCGGGAGCGCCCCCGCCGACGAAGACGATCGAGCGTTTGGAGACCGAGCTCGGTTGGGAGTTCATCCAGATCTACGGCCTCACCGAAACCGCGCCATTGCTCACCATGTCAAGAACGCGAAGCGAATGGGACGAGCTCACGTCGTCCGAGCGGGCCAAGAAACTGGGTCGGGCCGGCGCGCCGACGATCGGCATCAAGATGAAGACGGACTCATCGGGTGAGCTGCTGGCTCAGGGCAATCACATCCTCCAGGGGTATTGGGCGAACCCGACCGCAACCGCGCAAGCCCTCGAGGGCGGCTGGTTCCATACCGGGGACGGTGGCTTCCTCGACAAGGAGGGCTATTACACAATCACCGACCGCAAGAAGGACGTCATCATTTCGGGCGGGGAGAACATCTCGTCAATCGAGGTGGAGGATACGCTCTTCTCCCACGCCGCCGTCACCGAAGTTGCGGTCATCGGTGTGCCTCACGAGAAGTGGGGCGAAACCGTCAAAGCGCTGGTCGTGCTGGCGGAGGGGGCGTCGGCGACCGAGGCGGAGCTCATCGAGTATTGCCGCGATCGACTGGCCCACTTCAAGTGCCCAACCTCGGTCGAGATTCGAGACGAGCTGGCTCGGACCGCAACGGGCAAGCTGCAGAAGTACAAGCTGCGAGCGCCCTACTGGGAAGGCCGGGAGAAACGGGTCAATTGATCGCGGCGCAACTCCTCGATCGGATTCAAGTTGGCGCCTTCCACCCAGCCCGGTGAGCCCAGGTCCTCTCGGCTCCGGTTCCGGTGCGCGCTGTCAGCCGCGATCTGGATATGGCGGTCGGGCCGCGCCGACCGGGCCTAGCCTTCCTCGATCCGCAAGCCCGGTGACCTGGGTGATTCGTTATCTTGGGCGGGATGCAGGGTGCGTACGAGTCGACCATCCCCCTACTCCTCCCTCAGAACATGCGCCTCGGCACAGCGAAGATTGTGCCCTTGGCAGCGGGGGCCTGGTCCGAATGCGGCCGTTGCACCGGAGGCATCGGCCGACGTTGAGCTAGGGCATCCGGCCGTTGGCTTCCGTCGGCACGGTTGATTCCAGCCTCGTTGATGGCGGCTAGGGGTGCGTGGGCCAACCAGTCTCGAAGCCACCTTGGGGCGCCTCGATCGCATCATCGATAATCCAGATTCAGCTGTGTCGGATCTGGTCAGATTGCTTCGCTTGGACCCTGCTCTGCACCTCTCTACACGCTCAAAACCCCCGTGTGTAGCAGAGGTTTCGTGAGGTGAGCGCTACTGGGATCGAACCAGTGACCTCTGCCGTGTGAAGGTCTTCCAGGGCGTTTCGGCTACCTGCGGAAACGCCCGACAATGTCCTCTGAGCGGGGCTTTTACCACTCATCGATGTTCATCGAGTTTCGTCGCTTCTCAGCGAAACGCGTCCTATGCGCGTCCAAGGGACAGGTGGCGACCATCCGCATCTGCCCGCTGGGGGCTATCGCGAAGACCGTGCGCAATGCCACCGGAACTGAGGAGCTGAGGCCAACCGTATACTGTGTACAGATCGCCTCAATGACGTGAGAATAGTGGACGCACCTGTACAACTCGATCGACGCCCCCTCGGCAAGCGCATCGCCGAGGCGCTTCGCCACGAGATCATCTTCGGCCGGCTCCGGCCGGGGACAGCGCTTCCGCAGGAGGAAATCTGCCGTCGCTTCGGCACCAGCCGAATGCCGGCACGGGACGCCATCAACATCCTGGAAATGGAGGGATTCATCGCGAGGCCAAACGGCAAGGACGCGGAAGTCGCCCAGATCACTCCCCGGGACATTATGGACGCCTTCGAGGTGCAAGCGACACTGCACGGGCTGGCTGCGGCCTGGGCGGCGGAACGCGCCACCGCGCCGCAGTTGGAACGCCTGCGCGTGCTGAATGACGGCATGCGCGCGGCCGCGGAGCGAGGCGAGATCGCCGAGGCGGCACACCTCAACGGGAGTTTCCACCGCCAGCTCAACCGCATGTCCGGCTCGTCGGCGGTCATCGCGGTCCTGCGCCCCATTTCGGCGTTCATCCCGGATGACTTTGTGGCGGAGGTGCCTGAGTGGGCCCTCAGGGGAGCGAAGGAGCACAACTCCATCATCGAGGCGATAGAGGCGGGCGCACTCGACGAAGTCCGCAGGCTCGTCAGCGCCCACGTCCTCCATGTCGGCGAGGAACTTCGCCGGCTTCTCGAGACGCGATAGCCGTTCGCTCGGCTAGATGTCGCACAACCGGCGCGCCGCCTGTGCGATTCCAAGGATGTCAGGGATCCACGACTGCTCCAGGCCCGGCGAGAACGGAATAGGGGCGTCTGGGCCACCGATACGCATAGGTGGGGCGTCCAGGCTCCAGAACGTCTCCTCGCAAATGCGAGCAACGATCTCCGCTCCGCCCCCGAAGGAGCGAACAGCCTCGTGTACGACTAGCAGCCTGCCCGTTGCGGCGACCGAGGCCGCGATGGTGGCCATGTCGAGAGGAACCAGAGAGCGGACGTCGACGACCTCCGCGTCGATCCCCTCGGTGGCGAGCTCCTCCGCTGCCTGGAGAGAGAGCACCGCCATCCGTCCCCAGGAAACGATGGTGAGGTCAGTCCCATGTCTCCGGACCACCGCCTTCCCCGGCGCCTCTGGGGCGGGTAGCTGCGTGGGTCGCGGCTCCCTCCAGCCGTAGAGCCGGCGGTGCTCCACGAAGACGGTGGGTCGCGGGTCCTGGATCGCTCCGCGCAGCTGGGCAGCCGCATCCGACGGCGTGGATGGCATCAGAACAGTGAGGCCAGGAATGTGAGCGACGATGGCCTCGAGGCTCTGCGAGTGCTGCGCGCCGCCGGACCCGCCGGCGCCGGTCTGCGTTCGCACTACCAGCGGAAGATGGGCCGCCCCCCCGGTCATATATCTGAGCTTGGCCGCCTGATTCAGGAGAGGATCGAAGGCCACACCGATGAAGTCCATGAACATGAGTTCGACGACCGGCCGGTAACCTGCAAGCGCTGCCCCAACGGCAACGCCGAGAAGTCCCATCTCACTGATGGGCGTATTGCGGACGCGATCCGGCCCGAACTCCTCCATCAGCCCTGCGGTAACAGCGAACACCCCCGGATCGACGTCCACGCCAGCCAGGAACACTGTCTCGTCGTCCCGCATCTCTGCTGCCAGCGCCTCGCCGACCGCGTCCATGTAACGCCACTCAGACATCCGTCGTGACCTCGCTCGCATCCGGGAAGGGAGACTCCTCAGCGAAGCGAACGGCCGCCTCGACCGCGTGCGCGGCGACCCGGACCGCACGGGAGAGATCATCCTCGACAACGCCCCGGTCTCGCAAGAGCGCCACTGCAAGCGCCAGGGGGTCCCGTTCCCGTCGGACTCTCTCCGCCTCACCTTCAGGTCGGTATCGGGCCGGATCGCCTACGTAGTGGCCGGAGATCCGATAGGTGTCCAGCTCCAGGAAGAGGGGCCCTTCGCCACCCCGCAGTCGAGACACCAGTGCTGATGCAGTGTCGTAGACCGCGGTGACATCGTTCCCGTCGACGCGAAGGGCCTCGATGCCATAGGACTCGGCTCGGTCGGCAACGCCGTCGACCGTCGAGAGCTCCGACCAGGCGGAGAACTCGACGTACCGGTTGTTCTCGCAGACGAAGAGCACCGGCACTCGGGAGACGGCGGCGATGATCATCGCCTCGTGGAATGCTCCGGTGGTGGTGGCACCCTCTCCGAAGAACGCGACCGCGACACCGCTCCCGCGAAGCTGGCACGCCGTCCCCGCGCCGACGGCGATGGGAAGCCCGGCACCGACGATGCCGTTGGCGCCGAGCACGCCTACGGTGGGATCGGCGATGTGCATTGAGCCACCCTTGCCTCCACAGTACCCGGTGGCCCGGCCGAAAAGCTCCGCCATCATACGGTCCGGCGCCATGCCCCGGGCGAGGCAGTGTCCATGGCCGCGATGGGTGCTCGTCAGGTAGTCGTCCTCGCCGAGTGCGAAACAGACCCCGACCGCGCATGCTTCCTGGCCGAGAGACACATGCACGAACCCAGGTATCGCGGCCGCGAGGTACAACTCTTCTACTCTTGTCTCGAAGGCCCGAATGAGCGCCATGCGAGCGTAGGCATCCAGCAGGAGCGGCGTGTCCACTAGCCGTCGTGGTCGGCTGGGTAGGTCACCGTCACGTTGTCGTGGTCAAGCCCGGTGGCATCGGGGCCCAGGCGCGCCCGGAACATCTGCTCCATCAACTCGCGGGGGACGAGGCAGTCGGCGCAGGCTTCCGGCCCGGCGACGACCTCGAGGTCGATGACACCCGGCCGGAGCGCTACCTCGAGTTGGTAGCCGTCCGCCTCCAGTCCCCGGCTGAGCGGGGCCAGCAACTCCTTGATGGTGTCTTCCCGGGACCCGCTCACGAAGACACACCAAGCAGTTCGCGGTACCGACTGCCGGACATCACCGAGCGCCCCAGCAGCGAGGCGATATCCCGCACGGCCTCCAGGTGCTCTAAATTCGAGCCGATCAATTCGTCTCGGTGAGGAAAACGCCACACCGTGTCCTCCATCCCGACCCTCACGTGCAGGCCCATAATCATCGCCAGGGTCGCCAGGTAGGTGGAGGGGCGTCCCGCGGCGCAAACCGAGATGATCGACTCGGGGTCGATGTCCCGAATGGAGTCGACGATCCGCTTCAAACCCAGGACCATCTGGTCGGGGTTGTGCATCGGGCTTCCTCCCGGAAGCGCCGGGAGCACCACCCAGAAGTACGGCTTCTCCAAGAGCCCTGATTTGATCAAGTAGCGGTCGGCGTTGTCGACATCGGCATCCGTGTATATGGCGATCTCCGGCTTCACCCCAGAGTCCTGGAGGATCCGGGTCTTCTCGATCATGACCGCTGGAGGCTTGGCGAACAGCGTATCCCCCACGAAGGTGGCGGTGGTGTTCACCGGAGAGCCGGTCACAAGGCCCGAACCTGTGACCTTCTTCATCTCGTCCCAGTCGTCCTTGCCGATTGCCACCTCCCCAGCCGAGATGTATAGGTCGTCATATTCGTCGTGGAGCGGTTCGAGCACCGTGGCGAATCGGGCAACATCGACGACGCTCAGCTCCTGTTCGTTACGGACGTGGATGTGGAGAGACGTCGCCCCGGCGTCCATGCACTCTCGGCTGGCGCGGATGATGTCTTCCTCCGATATCGGCTGGTTCGGGTTGTCCCTCGTCATGAAGAAGCCGCCGGTGATCGCCACGGAGATCGCTACCTCCGAAGGGATGTCCCACTTCGGGAGCACCTCGACGTCTGCGTACCGGGACGTGAAGGGGTTCGTGATGTCGGGAAGCCCGTATGGCTTGAGCACGGCCCGGGTGGAGCTGCCGTCCAGGTACCCCTGCACCCGTTCCCAATTGATCTTGTTCTCACTCATGAATGCCAAACCTCACTTGTAACTAGTCCAGTTTCCTCGCCACGAACCCGCCGTCGACGTGCACCATGTCGCCGGTGACAAAGCTCGCTTCGTCAGAGAGGAGAAACGCGATGACGTCCGCGACCTCCCTAGTCGTGCCGAAGCGCTCGATCGCATGATGCCGGTGTGCCTCCTCCGCATCGACCAGGCCGCTCTCAACGGCGCGGGCCAGCAGGGGCGTCTCGATCATGCCGGGCGACACCCCGTTCACCCTGATGTTGTGCTTAGCCCATTCCACGGCAAGCACCTTGGTAAGGCCACCGATGCCCGCCTTTGCCGCCGTATACGGGGCGCGGCCGGGAAAGCCGAACCACATCGCGATGGAGCCGACGGTCACGATCGCCCCACCCCCTGCATCTCGCATCGCCCTTCCCGCCGCCTGGCACCAGTAGAACGTGCCGCTCAGGTTCACGTCGATGACCTTGCGCCAGTCGGCAGGTGCGAAGTCGAGGCTCTCGCCTGCGATCTGGATCCCCGCACATGTGACCAGCATCCGCACCGGAGCCCGCCACGCGCCGATGGCCGCCATCGTCTCGGCGACCACATCAGGGTCCGTCACATCGCTGAGAAAGAGGCGCACCCTGTCCCCAAACCTAGCCTCCAGCGCCGGGGCGTCGCCGCCGGCGACGTCCACCAAGGCACATACGACCTCAGGCCTACGCTCCAGCAGCGCCTCGGCCACTGTCCAGCCGATGCCGCTGGCCCCACCGGTGATGATCGCTGTCTGTAAGTGGCTCATCCCACCTCCCCCAGGCCACGGGCGATGAGGGTCCGGTGAATGTCGTTGGCTCCGTCCACGATCTGGTTCAGCTTCGCTTCCCGCATCAGCCGCTCCACCTTGTGGCTCTCCAGGTATCCCCACCCACCGAGGAGTTGTACGGCGTCGGTGGTGACCCGCATCGCGGAGTCGGTGGACAAGACCTTCGCCACAGAGAGGGCGTGTTGCAGATCCTCACTGCCCTCGTCCATAACCGCTGCTGCGTGGTCCAGGTACCGCGCCGCGGTCTCGACGCCGATCGCCATATCGGCGAGACGTTGCTGGACGGCCCCGTTATCGACCAGCGCCCCCCCGAACCGCTTTGTTCGGGTGGCGTAGGCGACCGCCAAGTCGAGGGCCTCCTCGGCGCCGCCCACCGCCAGCCCGGAGGTGTTGAGCCTGCTCCCCTGCAGGTGCGGCCAGAGTTGGCTCAAGCCCCCATCCTCCTCGCCGAGCATGTGATCTGAAGGCACGAACGCATCATCGAGGTGGATCTCGCAGAGGTGCACGCCCCGTAGTGCCAGTGTTGGACCCATTCGGGTCGTGGTCACCCCGGGGCCGTTCGGCTCAATGACGAACATCGAGGGAGGGCGCTCCTTGCCCAGTCGGGCCGCCACAAGCGCGAACTCGACTTGATCGGCGTTGGGTACAAAGCTCTTCACACCGTTCAACCGGAATCCGCCATCCGCAGGCACTGCCTCGGCGTCTACGGCGCCGAGATCGTTTCCAGCCTGGGGCTCGGTCAATGCCAGGACCGAGAGCGTCTCTGCTGCCGCGACCGGGCGACCCCACCGGGCCCATTGCGCATCGGTGGCGACCGCTGCGAGGTAGCTGGCCACGATGTTGTTGACAAGGACGAACCCGAGAGCGCGGTAGACGCGGCCCATGACACGGGCAATGCGAACGATGTCTCGCCACGGCCGAGGGGTTCCGCCCCTGCTCGCGGGCAAAGTCAGGGCGGTCAGGCCGAACTCGGCGGCGAACTCGAGGAGTGGCTCGACCGGGGTGTGGGCGGCCGCTTCCCAGGCGTCGACATGTGGCTCGATCCCCGCTCGCGCACCGGCGAGCACTTTGGCAGCGAAGTCGTCGATCGGCATAGTCGCGTCGGTCATCCCGAGAACCGCACCTTCTTGGTGACGCCTTTGCTCAGGCAGAAGCCGGAGAAGAACACCGAGTGCGACGCGTTCCCCTCTGTTCCTCCGGCGACGATGATCTGGAAGTCCTCGGGCGACTCACACAGCAGGACCCGGTCGCCATCGATGGTCCAATCCCCCTGGGGTATGTTGCCCTCCGGTGGGAAGTCGTCGAGAGGAACCTTCCCTGCATCCCACAGCTCCTCCCGGAGTCGCTGCTTGTCGTATCCGGCACGCACGAAGACGCCAGCATGTGCTGGGCTCATCATCAGAGTAGGCGTCCCGCGCGAGAAAAACTGGCTAGTAGCCGTTGTCCGCATCGTCTTCGCCAGCATCTTGAGCAGCGATGGGGCAGTCCACCACACTGCAGTGCTGTTGATGACAGATTCGATCGCGGATACGGACACCGTACTGTCGTCCGGCTCATAGCCGAGATCCACGTGGAGTGGCTGCCACGGGCTCGACTCCTCATCCTCTGCGATACACAGCGTATACTTCGCCGGGCTGCCGTGGGTCGCCTGGTCGACGCCCACATACGCGCCGCCGATATTGCGCATCACCAGCCGGAGAGCCCTCCCGATGGTGGCGTTGGCCCGGTTCCCGGGACCGAGCAGGTTCCGGTCTGTGTTCATCCCGATCGCCCTCCTGATCGGCCCATTGACGATGAACAGCGGCGTCGCTGGATTGGTGGTCGCCTGAACGGCGTGCAGGTTGAAGATCGGTTCGCAAATCGCCTCGACCGCCGCAATGACGACCGGCATGTAGCCGGGCTTGCACCCCGCCATCACCGCGTTGATTGCAAGCTTTTCGACAGTCGCGACGCCCTTCTCGGGGTCAATCACCCCGACTTCGCTCCCGGCATCACGGCCGCTGCCAGCCACCATCGCCGCCACCCTTTCTGGCGTCGGCGGCACGATCGGCAATCCGTCGGACAGGTCCTGGTCGTGGAACCAGTCTTGGATCGCGTCGAAGTCCGCCCCCTCCAGACCGTCCAGCGTGCGCGAAGCGAGTCTCATGGTGGGGGTCACCTGCTCCCCTGCCTGGCCGCCTCGATGAGCGGAAGCAGCTCCTCGGCGACGGCACGCTCCACAATGGGACGCAGCTGCTCCATCGGGAGCACCTCAGTGTCATGGGGGAATACAATCATGGGCAGATCAGGCATGCCGCGACTCAACAGCGTGGCCTTGGCCAACTCCTCGAAAGCCTCCGTGATGAGTATCACAGTCGGCACGCCCCGCCTCCTTAATTCTGCTCCGTCGTGGCAACTCCACGCTGTACATGCCCCTCAGTTGCCGAGGCCAAGCACGGCGAAGTGGCTCTCGCCGGTCACCTGATCCATCACATCGTCGGGCGTGGGCTCGGAGTGCTTGATCTTCCAGTGGCTGATACGCCCGATGTCTGGTCGGCGGGACAGGCTCTCGTCGAGCACCTGGGCGATGTGCGTCATGCTCTCCCACCGCGAATTCAGGACCGCCACATGCAGCTCGGCAGCTTCTATCGGCTTCAGCTTCTCTCCCGAACCGAGCCGTCGGAAGTCCTCGGCTCTTGGATCTAATAGCTTCGTCACATCTCCTCCTCGGGTATGTCGATGTTGGACAGCTTCAGGTGCTGATGCGCCCCGAACACATCCTTGCAGTCCGGTTCCGACGACGGGATGTCCTTCACAAGGGTCACTTTGAATGCCAGAGCCTTGTCGAGGAAGTAGATGCCCAGCACCTGCTCCTTCGCCAGCCCGTAGAGCTCGGCCAAGGCTTCGGCGGTGATAGCGCCCGAATTCTTGACCCTGTGGTATACCTCGGGCGAGTCGAAGAACACGTCGAACGTAGTGTTGAACGGGTCGCAGTTCTTGCTTCGCAGCGTCTGGGCGAGGTCCCGCAGCTTCGCCATCAGCGGCTCCTCGGAAAGCGGACGACCTCGGCGGGGAACAGCTCCACCGGGTCGTCCAACTCGAGGAGGTGCCACACGTTGAACTGGAACGCCGACCCGACGTTGACAGTCGGCGGCGCAAACCTGGTGGCCAGATTGCCTGCTGTAGTCTGTCGTCCGGGGTATGGCTTGATCCACAGCTCCATGCAGATGAAGTACGCCAGGCTCTCGGCTAGTTCCTGTGTTTCGGCGATCACATCGACCAGCAGCCCGATCTCGTGAGGCACCACGTCGAGCAGTGGCTCGCTGGGACCCAACACTCCGTTCTTACCGTATTGGTCGAACGTGACCGTGTAGTGCTTACCCTCGTCGAGATGACCGAATCGAGGGGACCCGGCGATAGTCGTCCGGATCCGTCCGAGAAATCCATCGAGCTCAGCGATGAATTTCGGCTCGCGGATGCCGAAGACCGCGATGGTCCGGTATCCCTTGCGCTTGGCACCCTCCAACTTGACCGTGTATGGCTCATCGACCCAGATCGCCCCTTCAGAACGGACCCCGCCGTCGTCGAGCTGGAGGTACGACGCTGCGGTGAGGTCTAAGTAGCCGCCCGGATTCTTCTCCATGAACGGGTTGTCCCGTTCGTACATCGAATGTCCCGCAATCGATCGAGGCGTCGCCTCTTGGTCCTCGCTGAGGGGATAGATCGTGATCCCGCTCTCGTCGAGGACGCCGTAGATCGGCTCGCTCGGATCTCCCGGGGTCAATGCGAGGCCGGCGCACTCGAGGACTTTGGCCAAGTGGGTGGTCGGACCTTTGGGGAAGCCTGCCGCCAGTGCCGGTGCCATGTAGATGCCGACGTCGAGGGCTCGCCCTGTGATGACACCATCAACTCCCATGGCCAGGGCCGCCATGATCGGCTCCGGTCCCATCTGGGCGACGACGTGCTCAGACTCGCGGACGTCGTCGGCGGTCAGCCACTCTGACAGGTAGGGCGAGTCGACGGCTCGGCGCGCTTGCGATCCGTTGGCCAGCCGCGCAGCCAACATCTCCCTATCCAGCTCGCCGTCGATGACCCCGATCGTCAATTCCAACCCATCTTCCCGAGCGACCTCGTCGACGCGATCGAGGCAGTCATCGAGCTGAATGCGGCCGCCGGCGATCCCGACCGAGAAGATGAACGGAATACCCTTCTCCTTGGCGAAATTGAGATAGGGGCGGACGTTGTCACGGAAGTTTTCGCTGGTGAACTGGGTGCCGCTGCCGAGCATGTAGGGGCCGAAGTCCATGCCGGTACCTTGTGAGCAGATGGCGTCGACTCCTCTTCGATCTGCCTCCGCCAAGAATTCATCGATGCGCGGATGCACCGGGATGTGGTTGACGAACGACAAGATCCTGATCTCGCGTTCGATGGTCATCGTGTCGCTCTCCGTTCGGAAACTCTCATCCATACTCCTTCCATACTTGCTCGTACTTAGTCGAAAAACAGGTTGACAGGGCCCATGACGATGCCCGGGACGAAAGCGATGATCAGCACGTCGACGATGAGGACCATCACGAACGGGACCACCGCACGGATCAGCTCGGCGGACGGGATACCCGCGATCTTCGAGTTAACGAATAGCAGCACTCCGTAGGGGGGCGTCAGCAGCCCCACGGCGATTGCGGACATGAACGTCACGCCGTAATGGATGGGGTCCATGCCGACTCCGACGGCAACGGGCTCGAGGATCGGGTATAGGACTAGAACGATTGGCACGGTCTCCAGGAACGTACCGATCACCAGTAGTAGGAGGATCATCATCAGGATGACGACGAAATCCTGGTCTGATACCCCCAGCATGAAGTCTGCAAGCCTCTGCGGCACCCTGACGAACGTGAGGTAACGCCCGAACGCCTGAGCCGTGGCGACTATGGCGAACACGATAGCGGCGAATAAAGCGGATTCGGCCAATGACCGGAGAAGGGTCTTCAGGCTCATTTGTTTGTAGATCAAGGAGGCAACGATCAGCGAGTAGACGACGGCAACTGCCGCCGCCTCCGTCGCGGTGAACACCCCGCCGAGGATGCCCACCATGATGATGGCAGGGAAGACCAGGGCTGGAAAAGCCCGCAGCGTGAGATCGGACATCGCCCTCCAGCTCCACGCGATCCGCTCTACCACCAGCGTCTTTGGCCGTCGTAGGAACGCGACGAGAGCGAGCGAGCACGCAATGAGGAGCCCCGGCCCGTAGCCGCCGACGAACAGCTTGCTGACCGAGACGCTGGTCGCAGCACCCGCCAGAATCATGGGAACGCTGGGCGGAACGATGATGCCGATCGCACTGCTCGAGGCGGTCACCGCCGCTGCGTAGGCGGTCGGATAGCCCTGCCGCCGCATCTCGGGGACAAGGACGGAACCGATCGCGGCCGAGTCTGCGGTAGCCGACCCGGAGATCCCGCCGAAGAACATCGAGCCGAAGACGTTCGTGTACGCCAAACGGAAGCGGCTGACGCCGAAGAGCATGTCGACCCAGGCGATCAGCCTGCGGGACACCCCACCAACGAGGATCAGGTTGCCGGCCAGCACGAACAGCGGAGCGGCAAAGAGCACCAGAGAGTCGATGCCGGTGATCGAGTTTCTCACTACCTCGATGACGGTCAACTTCGGTTCCAACAGCACGCCGACGATAGTGGCGACTCCGATTGAAACGAAGATCGGCACCCGCAGGATCAGAAGCCCGAACAGCACAGCTAAGACGATGAAGAGCTCCACCTACGCGCCCCTCGCTTCGTACAGATTGCGGTCGTCGTCAGTCGACGGAGGCACGCGCCCAGCCCTCCTCAGTCAGTCCGCCAGCGACAGCTTCGGGCGGCGCCCCGGGGCCAGCCTTCAACAGCTGAATCAACTCGTCCAGTCCGACGACCATTGCGAGCGCGCCGCCGACCGGTGCTGCGGCATACTGCCACGCTCGTGACACCTGGGTTATGGGCATCTGCTGGCTGGCGACCTTGGTCACCAGAACGGTTCCCCACACGGCGAGGAAGCCGAGGAAGAGCAATTTGATCACCATGCTGAAGATGCGAAGCCAGTAGTGGTCTTTGAGAACGTCGATGGTCAGGTGCTGGCCCCTGACCGTCGCGGCCATGCCGACGAATACCAGCCAGATCAGCATGATTCGGGGGACTTCTTCCGCCCAATCGATCGAGCGGTTGAAGCCGAACCGGAGCACGACCTGCACGAAGAGGAGACAGGTGAGGGCTCCGAGGAGGATGGCAAGAAGCAGCCGGAGCACCGATTCGATGCTCCGGCTGACTAGGTGAAGGCCGCCGGCGATGCGGTCGACCACGCTCTACTGTCCGGCGGCGGCTCTGATGCGGTCGATCCAGTCGGCGAGATCGGGCACGTCGTCATAGAGCGACGCCGAGGCAGCGCGGAACGCCTCTCTGTCGACCTCATTGACCTCCCATCCCAACTCCACCAGCTCGGCGAGGTAGCCCTCGTCGTCGGCGATCGATTGCTGGCGCTGGAACGCCACTGCATCCAACGCAGCCTGCTGCACCAACGGCTGGCCCTCGGGCCCGAGAAGTTCCCAGAGGTCCTGGGAACCCACCATCAGCAACGCCGCATAGGCGTGCTCTGTCAACGACAGGTGGTTCAACGGCGTCTCGTAGTACTTCTGCGTCACTGCCGCGAAGATCGGCGCCTCGGTCCCATCGACCACCCCGTTCTGCAACGAAGTGAAGATTTCAGGGCCGGGAATCGGCACCGCCGTCGCTCCGAATGAGTTGATGAGGGCGATGTAGAGCTCCGACTCCGGAACCCGGAATTTCAAACCCACCGTGTCCTCTGGCGTCTCGATCCGCTTCGTCGACATCAGCGACCGGAACCCGAACTCCCCGAAGGCGTATCCTTTCAGTCCCTGGCCGTCCAAGAGGTCCAACAGCTCGCGACCCACCTCACCATCCAATGTCGCAAATACGTGATCCCGATCTTCAAATAAGAACGGCAAGTTCAACACCGCGAACTCGGGCTGGAAGCTCTCCAAGATCCCGGCCAAAACCACCGCCATGTCCACCGAGCCGATCTGAGCGCCTTCCACCAACTCGCGTTCCCCCCCTAATTGGCCGGACGGGAAGACTTCGACTGTGATCCGCCCCCCAGATCGCTCCTCCACCAACTCTTTGAATTTGTTTGATGCCACGTCCGCAAACCCATCAGGAGCACCCGAGTGTCCCACATTGATGGTCAACTCGGGCAACTCCGAAGGCTCTTCGGGCGCGGCCGTAGTCGTCGTCTCCTCCGGCTGCGTGGTCGTCGTCTGACCAGCGGCTTGTTCCGTCGTGGTCGAGGCGCCGTTTCCACATGCGCTAGCGACCAGGGCGAGTGTTACGAATATTGCTGCGATCCTGCGCACGAATCCTCCTCGATGGCCTCGGTCCACGAAACCCGCGGACCTGAACGTATACCGTATACAATGATAGCCAATTCAACAGAAGACCGCAATTGGAGCAGGTGGAGTGCGAGGGCCCGCAGATACAGAGGCGAAGTTTGACACGGTGCTCACCGGCCGTGTCGATCCCTACGGGTTCTATGCCGACGCACGACGCCAAGCCCCCCTGTTTTACAGCCACGCGGTCAACGCATGGGTGGCGGTCAAGCACCGGCACGTGCGTGAGGTACTCGAGGACGGTGAGCGCTTCCGGCCGTTGCCTGCAGGTCCGGGCTCGTCAGCAGTTCACGGAAGGGTAATCCTCCACATGGAGGACAAGGAGCACCGCTTCCACGCCGGTCTACTCGGGAAGTGGATTCGCAGCCGGCGCCGCCTGGCAGGAGACCTGCGGGCGTTGACCGAGCGCGTGACACGATCGATCATGGAGTCGATCCCCTACGGCGATCCTGTGGACCTGCACGCATCCCTGAACACCGACGTGCCGATGATCGTCACCGCCACTTTCATGGGCATCCCGAATGTAGCGGCGTTTCGGCCGTGGTACGTCGCGATCGGCCAGGCGTCGGTGTCCAACGTGCGCGGCGACCCCGAGGTGCAGCGCCGAGGTCAAGAGGCCAGAGACAGCCTCGCCGAGTGGTTGCAGCCCGAGATCGACAGCCGGCGCGAACGCCCGCGAGACGACCTGCTGTCTGACCTCGCCACCGCCGAGTATGACGGCAATCCGTTGAGCAACGATCAGATCGCGTCCACCTGCTCGCTCCTCCTAGCAGCAGGGGTCGAGACGACGTCACGGGCCTTGACCAACCTGCAGCGCCGCCTATTCTTCGAACCAGAGCTCTGGGATCAGCTGCGGGCCAACCGGGATCTCCTTCTTCCGGCGTGCGCAGAGATCCTTCGTTTCGCTCCCCCGGCCCATGGGCTCATCCGATGTGCCACTAGCGACACCGAGCTCGCAGGTGTCGACATTGGGGCCGGACAGCGAGTCATGGTGTTAATCGGCTCGGCGAATCGGGATGAGGACGTGTTCAATGACCCTGAGCGCTTCGTGATGGCTCGGTTCGCTGACTCCGCCTTTCGCCAGTTCACGCCCAAGGCCGACATCCTCCCGTTCGGCGCTGGCACCCACCACTGCACAGGCTCGCTCCTCGCGCAGATGGAGATGGAGGTCGTCATGAGCCAACTTCTCGACCGGGTGGGGAGGGCCGACTTCGTGGGCGAACCGCCTGCCGAGTACGGGTATGTGCTGCGGTCGCCGCGCGAGCTTGTCGTGAGTCTCACACCGGACCTAGCCTCCGCTCCATGAGCCCAAGCGGCAACGGAACCGCGATGCCGACCATCCCCCAGGTATTGGAACAGTCTGCTCGGGACCATCCCGACCGAGTTGCCGTCTCCATCGTCGGCGGGAGTGCCCTCACCTATCGCGAACTGCACTTGCGTGTCGAACGCTTCGCTACATGGCTGAAGCGACGAGGAATCACCGCTGGGGATCGAGTGGCCGTACTGTCAGACAACGGCCTGACGATGTTCGACACGGTCTTGGGATCGGCGCGGATAGGCGCTGCCGTAGTGCCACTCGGGACCGGGCTGGCGCGGCTCCAGATCGAGACACTCCTAGCCGACGCGGAGCCGGCGCTGGTGATCGTAGAGCGCGCCTATGCCGATGAAGTCGCCGCGGCCGGCATCGACGTGCTGGTCTCAGATAGCCCCGAGTATGCAAAGGCGCTCGCCGCCGAGCCGGAGACGCTGCCGTACCCGTCGCCACAGTCGATCGCGCTCATAATCTACACCAGCGGAACCACCGGAACGGCGAAAGGCGTCTGCCTCACCCAGGACGCGCTGGTCTACAACGCCCGGGTGAGCGCTCGTTCCCAGGGAATGTCAATGCAAGACGTCTACCTGTCAGCGACGCCGATGTATCACGCCTCTGCGGGCTTGCGCATCTACACCACGCTGCTGGACGCACAGACGCACATTGTGATGCCGAGCTTCGACGCCGATCAATGGCTCGACGTTGTCGAAACATACGGCGTGACGACGACGATC
>JBHJOQ010000097.1:0-20542 GCA_050329555.1 Acidimicrobiia bacterium
GGTGATCAGCCCGGTGCCGGCCGCAATGTCGAGGACCTTCAGCCCCTGAATTACGTCGAGGCCGTCGACCATCCGCCGCCGCCAGCGGGCGTCCTGGCCCATGCTGAGAAGGTTCCCCCAGCGCTCATAGCCGGAGGCGAGAGGGGCGAACAGCTCCTGGGCGGTCCGGGTCGTCGAGTCGGTCACCACCACGACGCTACAACCCCGGCCGGGGTTCGTGTGTCGGTCGTATCATCTTGGATCATGGACGCGGCAATCATCGACTGGCTGTTAGAGGGTGATCCGTCGATCCGCTGGCAGGTGCAACGCGACCTTCTCGACGCTCCAGAAGGAGTGTGGAAGACCGATCAGGAGCTGGTGGCAACCGAGGGTTGGGGCCAACGTCTGCTCGCCGAGCGCGGCAGCGACGGGCGGTGGGCCAAAGGGCTCTATTCCCCGAAGTGGACCTCGACCACGTACACCCTGCTCGACCTGTGGCGGTTGGGACTGTCGCGCGAGAATCCGGGGGCAGTGGCCTCGACCCGATTCCTCATGGATAAGCCGGTCTGGGTCTTCGGCCAGGGCGGCAAAGCCCAATTCGAGGGGTGTGTTGCCGGGTTCGGGCTCGCGCTGTCCAGCTGGTTCACCATCGATGGCGAGCAGCGAGAAGACCTGGTGGGAGAAATTCTCGGACGGCAGCTCGATGACGGAGGCTGGAATTGCAGGACGCAGACCCCATCGGCACACAGCTCATTCCACACCACGATCAATGTTCTGGAGGGTCTGCGGGAGTATTCCCTCTCCGGCGGAACCCAGCGCCTCGCCGTCGAGACCGCCGAAGCCCACGCCCGGGAGTTCTTCTGTGAGCACCACCTGTACCGCTCGCATCGGACCGGGAGGATTCCGGACGAGAGAATGACCCGCCTCCCGTTTCCCCCGCGCTGGCACCACGACATCCTGCGGGGCCTCGACTACTTCCGGGCGGCTGGCGCCGAACGCGACTCTCGTCTCCAAGACCCGATTGCCCTGCTGGTCGGCCACCGTCGCAACGACGGACGGTGGCCGATCCATCCCAACTACAGGGGCCAGGTGTGGTTCAACATGGAATCCGGCCGGGCACCGAGTCGGTGGAACACTCTGCGGGCGCTTCGGGTCCTCCGCTGGTGGGAGCACCCGAAGTAACCACCTCGGTCGGTTGTTGCCCGATGGATCTCGGAGCGAGAAATCGCACCATGTATGAGAGTTTCCGGCATCGTGTCGAAAACGTGGCCCGCCCTTCGTAAAGAGGTCGACTAACCGGGTGGGTTCCCTGGTACATCACAGGAGAAGAGACAATACCTGACGGGAGTACCTCGATACGGGTCTCTCTCTCCGCCAGCGGGGGGAGAGCAAAGATATGCTCGGCTTGATGTCGCACCCACTCGATCGAACCTGTCCGATCACTCACCGGTTGCTGTTGGTTGCGGCTCTGGCCGTCGCGGGCTGTAGCGGTACCAACCCGCCTACCGCTGACGGTGAACTCGACTGTGATCCGGCGACAGTCTGGGCCGAGGAAGGATCTGTGCCTGAAGGAACTGCAGGGCTCGCCGGGGCCAGCGACGCCGTGGAGGCCTACCTCGCGCCGTTTCTGGAAAACCATGGAGGCGAAATCATCATGGTCACTCCCGTGCAGGGTTCCCTGATTGTCGAAGGGTCTGAAGTCGTTTTGGGTGAAGCCAGCGAGTTGCCGGACGGGGGCTTTCTGGTCTTGGCCGGCACCGGATGTGAGGGCTTCGATCGGTCCACCGGTTGAGACCGCCCACGGACCCGCGGATTATCCCGTCGGGATCGGTGAGATGGCGAAGTAGACGCCGGCGACGATGATCCCGATGAACATCGCGATCAGAAATGTCCGGGCGAGCCGGCCGTAATCGGTTCTGCCGCCTTCCTGCCTGGTGTAGCCGGTGAGTTCCCCATCGATACGTAGTTGGTTCATGTGTGAGAAGAGTTGGGCCGGGACGACCTGATACAGGATTCTCTGGCTGTGAGAACCCCCGAGCCAGCGGTGGAAACTATTCAGCTTCCACCGCTGGCTCCCCCACATCGGGTGACCCCTGGGCTGATCTGGTCAGTAGTGGCCGCTGCCCGAATGCAAAGGTAGCTCATCACCCTTAGTGTTGGCTTAAGGTCTGAACGAGGAGCCAGAGATCGTCGTTAAGGTGTAGCGTGGGCCGGGCTTTAGGAGTAGATGTTGACCGGACGTCCGCCTGAAATCCCAACCACGTTGCGTCGCCCTCGGCTCGCAGAACGGCTCGACGCCGACGGCCTGCGCCGCCTCACCACCCTCACCGCGGGACCGGGATATGGCAAGACAACCGTTCTCTCGCAATGCTTCGGCACCCGGCCCGCGGTATGGCATACGATGACGGCGGCAGACCAATCCCTCTCGGTCCTCGCCCGCAATATCATTCGTAAGTTGCGCCTTGTCGTCCCCGGTCTCTCCCCCCAACTTCTGGCGGCTGTGGAAGGGGCAAGCGGACCTGACCTCAGCATCGACTCGGGCCGTCCTGTCGCCATCGCCGCCGCTCTCGCCGAAGATCTGGATGGGCTGTTGAAACGGGACATCATCCTCGTCCTCGACGACGTCCACGAACTGGACGAGGGGGGCGACAGCGCCGCTTTCCTCGCCGCGCTGTGCCGTTACTTCCCCCGACGGCTGCGAATCGTCACCGCCTCGAGAACAGCATTGCCTTTCCCGGTATCCCGGCTGGCCGTGGCCGGCGAGGTCGATGAGATGGTTGGAACCGACCTCGCCTTCACGGCCGAAGAGATTCGTGAACTGATCGAACTCCAGTCTCCCGACGCTGACCCCAGGCTCGCCGACGAGGTGGCGGCGCTCGCGGGTGGATGGCCTGCGGCCGTCGTCCTTGCCATCCAAGCGGCAGCCCAGCGATCTCCTTCATTGCGCCGGACGATCGTCGAACGGAGTGCACTATTCGATTACCTGGCCGAAGAAGCACTCGGCTCCGAAGACGAGGACGGGATCGCTCTGCTGCGGGATGTCGCCCTCCTGCCTTGGATAAAGCCCGACCTGCTCAAACACCTGGGAGCGGCTGGGGACATCAATCGGCTCGTACTGGCCGGTGCCCCCTGGATGACCAGCGCACCTGATGTTCCCGAGGCGAGGGCGGTATCTCCGTTGGTCAGCGAGTTCCTGCTCCAGCGCTATCCGCCCACGGACGACCAGAAGCTGGCCATTCTCACGGCGGCCGCCGCCTGGTATCGATCCGAAGGGTCGTATGCGGAGGCTCTCGAGTGCTTGGTCCGGTCCGGCAATGCCTCGCTGTCCGCCCGGCTACTCCTCGAGAGCGGCGATTCGATGCTCGCTTCGGGTCTCACCCATCAGATCGTCGAGGCGATAAGCACCATTCCTGACGAAGCGGTGACGCCGGAGTTGCTCCTGATGGACGCCGAAGTTCGCCAGCTGCTCGGTGACTGGGAGGGAGCCCTGGAGCGCTATCGGGTCCTCGTTCCCGAAGAAGGGATGATTTCGGCTCGGCTCGCCTGGCGCCTCGGGTTCCTCCACCACATGAGAGGCGATGTGGGAAATGCCCTTGCTGCATACGAACGGGGGGAGCTGGGCACGGGTGACGACGTGTCGGAGGCAGCCCTGCTGGGTTGGCATGCCAGCGCATACTGGCTGCGTGGCGATCGGGACCGGGCGAAAGCACTTGCCGAGGACGCACTCGATCGAGCGCGGTCATCATCCGATGCCCGCGCTCTGGCCACCGCCCACACAGTGCTGGCGATGGTTGCCGCCCAGGAGGGCGACCGGGCACTGAACGACGTCCACTACATCAAGGCCCTCGAGCATGCCGAGAAGGGACACGATGTGGTGCAGACCATTCGGATCCGATCCAACCGGGGGTCCCACTTCCTCGAAGAGGGTGACTTCGGTGCCGCCCTAGCTGAGCTCGACCTTGCGCTCCGCCTCGCTGATATCACCGGGTTCGAGATGTGGCGGGGGATGGCATTGGCGAACCGGGCCCAGGTCAAGTGGTTTCTGGGCGATCTCGAGGAGTCGATCTCAAACCTCAACGAGGCGCGCGCCACTTTCAGGAGAATCGGATCGCGGATGGAGGCGTACCCGCTTTCGCATCTTGGTGACGTATATGCGACGCGTGGAGACACCGCGCAGGCCCGGGCCTGTTACGAGCAAGCCATCCAGATCGCAGCAGAGCAGCAGGACCTGCAGATCCTGGGGCCGTCTCAAGCTGGCCTGGCCCGTCTTGTCGCCAGTCGCGAGCCGCAGCTCGCAATACAGCTGGCAGCGGAGGCGACCAGCGTGGACTTCGGGATTGGAAGGGTCGGAGCCCTGGTTGCTGCCGGCGAGGCCGCTTTCCACAGCGGCGCCACCGACAACGCCTATGACTATGCCTTCGAGGCCGCTGCCGTGGCGCGGGTGCGTAGGGACCGGCCCGGTCTAGCGGAGGCTATCGAGTTGCAGGCGGCTCTCGCCGACCCGGATACGGCGCGGCTCCTCCTCGATGAGTCCCGTTCGATCTGGTCGGACCTGGGTGTCCCGGTCGGGGTGGCCCGTGTTGACCTTGCTCTCGCCGAGCTGACCGGCGGTGTCGAGGGCACAGGGCTGGCCCGAGCGGCGGCACAAGCTCTTGAGCGGCACGGCGCCAAAGGCCTCGCTCTCAAGGCGACGGCTGCGGCCGAGGCCATGGCGCGGCGGGATGCCGATGAACTGGCGATCAAGACCCTGGGCGGATTCGACGTGTTCCTCCGTGGAGAGCCCGTGCCGTCTTCGGCCTGGCAGTCACGGGTGGCCCGCGAGGTGGTGTGGATGCTTCTCTCCAGTCGCTCGCGCCCCATCAACCGCGAGGTGGTCATGGACCGGCTGTGGCCCGACGAGGACCCTGCGAAGTCGGCGAACCGCCTGTCGGTGGCGCTGACCACAATCCGCAAGGTATTCGATCCTGGCCGTGACCATGACGCTGACCACTATCTCCAGACGGATCGAGACACGATATGCCTCAGGACAGCTCACCTCTCTGTCGACGTCGAGGATTTCCTGGAGAACTCGCGCCGGGGGCGGACCCTGCTACGACAGGGCAAACGGGACGAAGGCTTCGCACTCCTCGCCTCTGCCGAGGCCTCGTACGTGGGTGAATTCCTCGAAGAACAGCCGTACGCCGAATGGGCGATTCCGCTCCGCGAAGAGGCGAGGTCGGAGTACATGGGCGTTGCTTCACTTCTGGCCGAAACCGCCGAATCGGATGGCGACTTCGATCTCGCCGCCCGCCGCTACCTGAGGATGATCGAGCGAGACACTTTCAACGAGCCCGCGCACCTTGGTCTGGTCACGGCCATGGAACGTTCGGGGCGCCGCGGCACCGCCCGCCGCCTCTACGGGAACTATGTGGCCCGGATGGCGGAATTGGATGTCGAGCCGGAGCCGTTCCCGTCACGTCCCGAGGTCCAATCGTGAAGCAGTTCGAGCAGTTCCTCACCTGACTGGAACGGTTCGGCATCCTCCCCCGGCCTCTCGACGGTCCCTTTGAGGTCGCCCGGCAGGTTCATCTGGATGCGCACAATGAAGGTGCTCAAGAATTCCCTGCCTCCCGATCTTCAGCGCACTGCTCTTGTGCTCAGAACATTACGGAATCGTCTTAAAGCAGACTGAAGGAGGGGTTGTCCGGCCGACAGGAGGCGGTCAGTCCAGTTGCAGGACGGAGAGGATGTTGCCGGCGGGATCCTTGAACCAGGCGATGGGAGGGCCCTCGCCACGGGCGATTCCCTTTTTGTCCACGTTGTCATACTTCTCGAACTCCACCCCTCGCTCGAGTAGTTCTTCGACGGCGGCCTCGATGTCGGTGACCGGGAAATTGAGGATCGTGTAGGTGGCGGGGACGTGGTCTTCCCCCTTGGGATAGACCAGTATTTCCCGATCGCCTGCGATGTGCAGGGTGAGCATGCCGTGCTCCTCCGACACCTCCAGGCCGAGGGTGCTGCCGTAGAACTCCTGAGCAGCCGGGATGTCGTCAACCGAGAACCCGCTGAATGCCTGCGTCTTGTTGAACATGGTGCGAATCGTAGACCCGGAACGGGTGATGGTCCTACCCTCCTCCGATCCTATCTGCGGAGGTCGGGTCAGGCCGGGGTGTCGGTGAGCATGAACTCCGAACCCAGGGGAAGCGAGACACGGAATACGTTGTAGAAGCCCTCGCGCACGCAAACGAGGTCTCCATCCTGGAGCCGGGCCAGTGAGCGGGATACGGTCAGGCCGAGCCCGATGGAGCCAGGTGCAGCAATGATCGCCTCCGATCGGGTGTAGGGCTCGAAGATCCGGTTCATGTCCGCCGCGTTCATCGGGGGACCGTTGTCGCTGACTTCGACGAGGGCTTGGCCATCGATGCGTTTCACACCGACTGTGACGTGGTCGCCGCCATAACGCACAGCATTGGTGGTGAGGTTGCGGATGATCTGTCGCAGCCGGGCCGGGTCGGCGTAGGCCTCGACCAGTCCGTCGGGCGCATCCACTTCGAGGGTGACCCCGGGGATGGCTTGCATGCTGCGGCGAACCGCCTCGCCAAGGTCGATCCGCTCTGGCTGGACCTGAACCTCTCCAATGTCGCCCCGGGCCCACACCAGCAGGTCTTCGATCAGATGAGACAGCTCAGCGCTGTGGAAGGCGATCAACTCCCTGAACTCTTCCTTCTCCGGTTCGCCGTATAGATGTAGCTCGTCCTTGAGCTCCTGGGCGAAGCCGACCACTGCGGTCAGCGGCGTCCGCAACTCGTGGGCGACCGACGCCAGGAAGCGGTCCTTGGACTCGATCAGGTTCTCGAGCTGGCGCTGCGCCTCCCGCAGTTCGGTGATGTCGGCGATCGTCACCATGATGCTGGAGTAGTCGGGAGTGTTTTCCACGAGCGGGGCATGCCAGCGGACATCGAAAAACCGAACCGACCCATCCGGGCCGATGGACTCAACGGACTGGTCCAGGGAGGTCTTGCCGTCCCAGATCGCCGCCAGCGTCTCGATGAAAGTGTCGATCGAGGGCTCTGTGTAGCGGTCGAGGAGGGTCAACTGCCCATCGCCTTGCTCGAGGTGCCCTTGGAGAGCGCGCGCCGCGGGGTTGGCATCGATGATCTGGACCCCGGAAAGGATGTCCAGGGTGCGGGCCTCCGACCCCCTCAGGTAGTCGCGGATTTCCGTGACGCCCTGGGAACGCAGGAGAGAGTAGGCCTCGACCACCGAGGAGTAGTCCTCTCGTTGGATTGCGATCGGAGCCTGTTCGAAGAGGTGGCGGAAGCGAGACTCAGACTCTGCCAGCGCAGTCTCGGCGTCCTTTTGGTCGGTTACCTCCTCGACCATGGCGACGAAGAGTCGCTCGGTTGCCCCGTCGATCATGGTCGTGTTGATACGGGCCCAACGCTCCTCCGCTCCGTCGATGCGGAATTCGCCGAGCACGACGTCGATCTCACCGAAGTAGAGCTGGCGAATGAGTGCATCGTGAGCGGGACGGTCTTCATGGTGCACCAGTTCTGTGGCGTACGTCCCCTCAAGGTCCTCACCGCTCCGGCCGGTGAGCGCCTTGATCGCCGGGTTCACCGACAGGATCACACCCGAGGTGTCGGTGATCGCGATGCCGAGCCCGGCATGCTCGAAAGTTGCCTGGTAGCGAGCTTCTGCAACCTCAAGTTCGCGTAGCGCCTTGGCGCGCTCCTCTCGAAGCGCCTCGGGCTGTTTCGCCAGTGTGTAGGAAGCGAGAGCGGTCACCAGCCCGACCAGGAGGCCTGCGATCCAGATCCAGCCAGTCGCCCGTGCCGCGGACGGCCACCCCGCCGTCGGCTGCACGGCGATATCCCAGGTGGTATCGGTCGCCCCGATACGAACAGTCCGGATGATGGGATCTCCATCGAAGGCTTCCGGGTCGCCGGCGAGGACTTCCCCGGTGCCGGACAGGCGAGCGGCGGCGAGAATGCCCCGACCGGGATCGTCGAGGTCGGTCAGAAGCGCCATTTCAGGCCAGTCGAGGAGCACGGCGGCCAGGCCCCAAGCCGTCCCATCTTCGTTGTAGATCGGACGGCGCACGAGGATTCCGAGACCTCCCTGCTCCAGTTCCACCGGCCCCTGAATCACGGTGGTTCCATCCCGAATTGCTGGTTCGAGCAGCGCTCTTCGGTCGGGGTCAGCGAGCAGATCGAGACCGACGGCAGCCTCGTTGCCTTCCAGGGGCGCCACCAGTCGGATGATCGAATCGGGCGCTAATTGGACCGAGCGAATCGTCGCGCCTGACTCGACGAGGGCATTGGCGAAGGTGGGGAAGTCCTCGACCATGCGATCAGGGTCGTCGCGGGTGATCTCCACGAAGGCAGCCAGTGTCTCCACCGCGGCAGTCTCCCTGGCAATCACGTCGCTTACATTTCTTGCCATAGCGTCGGCTTCGGCAGTAATTCCCGAGCGGACGCTGGCGAGGTGGGCGTCGCGCGCAAAGGTGTCGGTGATGTTGGTCACCGCAACGATCGCCACAAAGACGACCACCGCTATATAAAGGGGTTTCACCTGGTACTCAAACTTTCGATATCGTCTATAGATCGGACGAATGCCCGCTTTTTGTAGGGATTCCTTTGCCGCGGCAGGATCGGGCACAGAGCGCCGCTATTCCGATCGGCCCGGGTCATGCGCCCCCGCTTTGCCTACTGCTACATCGCTGCCCGTAGGCTTCCGAAGAGTCGCGCACGGCGATGGAACGACTCGAGGGTCTGGTCCGTGCGAAAGATATTCTCCGAGCCGGTGTCAGCCACGAGCCGCGGAACTCCCTCAAGGCGTCGACCAGAAGGAGGCGGCGGGTACGGCCCCAGCAGGCGGGGGAGGCGCCGATGTAGCGATGTATGGGCCAATTGTCGGATTGAAAGAGGCGTGACAGCCCGGGCATGCCTCGTGTTCCACGGCGGAACCACAACTACCTTCCGGTGGCAGGGAGAGTGCGTCTCTGCGAAGATTGCCCTATGTGTGTGAATCATGACGCTGAACTTCCTGCCCTTCCTCCGGGTCCGCAGACCCCGGTTTCGGAACGCCTGGTGCTCGAGGCTGCCGATGGGAATCGGTTCAACGCGCTTGTCGCGGCGCCCACGGAGGCAACCGGGGCCGCGGTAATCGTTCTCCCCGACGTCCGCGGTCTCTTCAAGTTCTACGAAGACCTTGCCTGCCGCTTTGCTGCGGAAGGGCACCGTTCGGTGGCCATCGACTACTTCGGTCGCACCGCCGGCATCGAAGAGCGAGATGCCGACTTCCCCTTCATGGAGCACATCGCCCAGACGTCCTCCGAAGGACTGAATGCCGACATCGCCGCAGCCATTCGGTATCTCCGGGAACGGGAGGCCAACGCGAGGATCTACACCGTTGGATTCTGTTTTGGTGGCAACATCTCCTGGGGTGCTGCCACCCGTGGTCACGGTCTTGCCGGGGCCGTCGGGTTCTACGGCAAGCCCGAAGCGGACCGCCCCGCCGGTGACGGCCCGATATGGGAAAGGTGTCATCTGCTCGAATGCCCGGTTCTGGCGCTGTTTGGCGGCGACGACCCGGGAATCCCTGCCGAGAACATCTCGCGCTTCGAATCGGCCCTGGAGGCCGCTGGTGTCAGCAACGAGGTCGTGACTTATCCGGGAGCTCCCCACTCTTTCTTCGACCGGTCCCAGGGTGAGTTCTCCTCTGAGTCTCTGGACGCGTGGAACCGGATCACGGAGTTCGTCAGCTAAAACTCATTCCTAAGGCGCAGCGTCTCACATTTGATCGCTGGAAGATCGAGAACGATGTTCAGCCTGGTCTGAGCCCCGAACCCGAACGGTTATGACGCGGGCAGCGGCCGCCGGGCGGAGAAGGCGTCCAGTACCTCCGTCGCCGCAGGCTCCGACCGCACCAGATAGGCCACACCGCCCTCGTTGGACCCGGTCACCGGAAGCGTGACTGCGTCGGTCTCGCCTGCCGAGCGCATCGACCAGCCGGTGCGACCGAGCTGGAAGAGGGTCAGGCCCGAGTCGGCGGTTAGATGAGAGCCGACTGCGCCGATCACCCAGGGGCTGCGGACGAGCCCCGAAGGCGAAGATGCGGCCCCGATGATCTCGAGGAGGACCTCGCGTTGGCGGCCGGTGCGGGCGATGTCACCGCCGCCCTGGGCCACCCAGGTACCGTCACGCAACTCTTCGAGACTGCGGGAGCGGGCATAAGCGAGGGCGGTTGCCCCGTCGATGGTCCGGGTGCCGGCGTCGATGTCGAGACCGGACTTGAGGTCCCGGGAGGGGTGAGGAAAAGCCAGCTCGATGCCTCCGAGTGCATCGACGATGCCGGCGAAACCGCCGAATTCGACCTCCAGGTAGTGGTTAGCCCTGATCCCGGTGGCGAGGGCGACCGTCTCGACCAGCAGGTCAGGCCCACCGAAGGCATATGCCGCATTGATCTTGTTGGTGCCGTGCCCGGGAATGTCGACCTTGAGGTCGCGTGGGATCGACAGGAGCTGGCGGCGGCCATTGGCGACCTGGGCGAGAATGATCACATCAGCGCGCGCCCCGGCGAAGTCTCCGAAGTTGCCGTCGAGGTCGTCGGGAAGGTTCTCCCGGTTGTCGGTGCCGACGATCAGATAGACACCGTCCCCGGCGGCCAGGGCGGGCACCGGGCCAGCGTCCTCCATCTGGAAGTCGGCGTAGAGCACCATGGCCAGTACCCCCGCCGTCCCCAGTACCAGCAGCGACAGCAACCAGAGGAAGGTCCGTTGGCCGCGACTGAACCGCCGCCTGCGTCTCTGCGGTGGCTGGGGTGGTTGCGGCGGTCGAGGGGGAAGGTGGGCTGCGCTGGTCATGTTCCGATCGCAATGGACGAGGCAAACTCGATCCGGGAACTGTAGTTCTGGTGGTTGTCTACCAGACGGAGGGCCGCTCTCCCGGGACCGGTGGTCACTCTGCGACCAACAAGCTGTGCCTGATCGCTCCACGGATCAGTCCGCTGGAGCCGCTGATCTTCGAAGGCCAGATGGTGCTGGTGGGAAGCTCGGAACCACCAAGTTCGCCGATCTCGGTCGCGATCCCCGTTTCTGCCTTCACACGGCAGAGGTCGCAGGTTCGATCCCTGCAGCGCCCACCCAGAAAACCCTTATGTTATAAGGGTTTTCGGACGCTCTGGAGAGCGCGAAGCCGGACAGTAGGCTACCCAGGACGCGCATAGGACGCGTTTTGATCGCGACTTGGTCGGCGGCGACCACGCATGGGACGTGCAGAGGAAGCTGTAACCCGGGTCGCCGGCGACACCGGCACCGACTACGAAGCCATCTTTGTGGAAGTTCGACGAAGGGCGAGCGCGTCGAAGCTTCGTAGCCCTAGTTGCGCATGCGCGCTAGAGATCGAAGACGGTCGTGGATCGAGAGGGGCAGTGATCGGCGACCGAACTGCTACCAGGCGAGTGTCGGGTTCCACTCCCACCGGTCGGGATCCCAATAGGCACGCTCAACTTCCGTCGCAACCAACGGGTCCCAGAATCGGCGCAGGCCTATTCCCGCAGCCGTCAGCGTTGTCCAAGGAACCTCGTACACCTCCACGAACTCGGTCCAGGCCCTCTCCCAGGAGCCGGGAGGTGCTGGGATGTGGGGAGGCCAATTGGTCTTCCTCATCGCGAAGGTCTCCTGGCATACGTCGACTACGGCATCCGCCGGCGGCACCGGAAGTCGCTCGGCAATCACGAGCATGTCGTATAGATCACGTGGTCGGCTCGATCCGTTGCCATACGAGCGAACGTAGGCGTGGAACTTCTCTGCGAGCTGCTGAGCCACGGGGATCGCCGGCACGATCGGGGCGGGGATGTTGGCGAAGCCCAAGAGAACCTCAGTTGGATCTCATCGGTCGGGCGTTGGTCTGTCGGAACCATGTTGACGTCGAGGTTGATCCTCTCGAATTCTCGACCCGCCAGGACCACTCTGATCGGGAAGCGGAGAGCGCCGTCTGCGCCTTCCCCTTCGAGCGGGCGTGGAGCGCCAATCTCGAAGGAGAACCCGTCGCCGAGGTCGAGGGCAGCTGAGCGATCCAAGGTTTGCTCCAGCTCGTCGACCGTTGACCGCCAGTTGGCGTCGGCGTCCGAGGTTGCCCGAGCTCGGTCGTCGAGACGGGCGAGAAGGGCGAGACCGCCTTTGAGTGCCCAAGCACCACGAGGAGCCGACTCCAGAATCCGAGTGAGGAGCCGATGGTGAGCCACTTCCTTACGGAGGCGGTCGAGCGGGCGGCCAGTTTCTCTGGCCTGGTCCCGCAGGCGCTGTTCCAGCGAGGTGCGGAATGCGTCATCGGTTGCGTATCTGTCGGTCATCCAGACGGCATCCGTGCCAGTATTTCGGCGAGTTGGGGCCGCTCCTGGCTCGCATCTCGGAATTGGCTAGCCCGTATGAGTCCGCGCTCGATGGCCTCTGTTGCCGCTGCCACTGCAACCGACACGTCTGAGGCCACATCGGTGATGGTGCGCAATGGAGTCGTGACGGGAATTCCGTCGCGACGGGTGACGTCTCTCTCATCGAGTCGAGCCTGGTGAACAATCACACCGCGGCGAGTGCCTCGGAAACGCCGATCCACCGTGATGTGAATGACCGGTGGCATCGCGTCTGCAAGGTCATACATGGCAAGAGCGGTGGCATGCGAAGCAACTGCGCCTTTACCAACCCAGAGAATCGCGACCATGACGTCTTCGAAGCGATGGCTGGGATAGTTACACAGCCGGTAGATTCCGCGGTCTACTCGCTCGAGGTTCCCGGAACGAACGTGATGAGTCAGGTATCGACGGTCGATGCCGACTTCCTCGGCCTGGCCGGCGGTGAAATGGCCGACCTGAGCGTCGGCGAGGGTGTACAGACGGTCGAGGACCCACAGCTTTGGCATGAATGTCATAGTAACTATGACATTCGCGTCATACCAGTATTCCGGGATCCATGATCCCTGGACAACGATCGCACGGATCTAGCCGACTGAGCTGGCGGACCGGCTGCATCGGTCAACCCATGGATCTGACTTTCGAGCCGTTCGGCTGCTGCTTCGTCGGCGCCTTCGTAGAGGTGGCCGTAGACGTCGAGGACGGTTCGAACGGAGGTGTGGCCGAGGCGGTCGGCGATCACCTTCGGGTGCTCGCCCTGGGCGATAAGGAGCGACACCTGTGAGCGACGGAGCGTGTGAGTGCCCAGGCCGCTATCAAGGTCTGCGGCGTCGAGGGCGGGCTTCCAGATGCGACGGATCCATGCGGTCCGGCGAATTGGTCCACCCTCCGGTGCTGGGAAGATCCAGTCCTCCGGTCCGGTCGGTTGTAGGCGGGCCACGTGGTCGACGAGCTGCTTGGTGATCGACCGGGGGAGCGCCACCGTTCGGATGCCTTTCGCCGTCTTTGGAGGTCCGACGATGATTTCGCCGCGCACGTCGGACGCCGTTCGGCGGACTCGGATGAGACTCCTGAGCGGGTCGAAGTCACCGAGCTGGAGACCGGCAAGCTCTCCGATGCGCAGCCCGCCAAAGGCACCGACGAGGACGAGGGCGCGGTACCGAGGGTCGATCGCGTCTGCGAGACGCATCACCTGCTCGACTGTGAGGGCAATCGGCTCTTTCCGTTCGATCTTCGGGAGATGGACGTCTCGGGCGGGGGAGAGGGCGATCAAGCGATCCCGTACCGCCAACCGGAACACCCCCGACGCGATCTGCCACGCCTTCTGAACCGTGGCCGGCGCCTTTCCGTCCGCTCCGAGGTCGGCGATCCACGCATCGAGGTCGGACGGCTGGACGCTTCCGATCGGCTTGTCGCCGAGGTGGGGGAGCACGAGGGAGTTGAGGTAGGACTGATCACGCGCCCGGGTCGATGCCCGGAGCGCCACGCGTCCCGCCATCCATCGGTCGGCCACCGACTCGAACAGCACTCGGCCAGCACGGGGGTCGACCCACTCACCTCGGTCGAGCTTGACCAGCTCGTTGTTCAGCCAGCGTTGGGCATCGATCCGGCGATCGAAGGTCCGCGAACGCCCCTTTCGATCCGGGCCCTGATACCGCGCTCGGTACCTTCCGTTCTCACGTCGGTCGATTGTCGTCCGAGCCATGACACCATCCTTCGTGCCGTCGTCATCTACTCCGGCCGACACTACGTGGCGACACCGACAGGGACCTCGGCATCGGGGCGTCGACCCGCTGCTCAATCCATGCCTGGACGTCGCTTCAGCGGTAGCGGAGATGACGGCCTACTCGAAGCGCCGGCGGTCCTTCCCGCTTGTATCGCCAGGCGTAGAGCGTCTTCACCGGCACATCGAGGTAAGCGGCGAGTTCGTGGACGCCGAGCAGGCGGTCTTCGTGTTTCATCCCGTCATCGTCTGGGAGGACCCTGTCAAGCCGATGTCAATTCGCGGCCATCACGGATGGGACTCCGAGCCGCACCGGGGGCACGACGCGCACTGCCGCATCGAGTGAGCGGTCTCCATCGAGCCAGCAAATCCAGGCCTTGACAGGGTGGCTGACAGGGCTACTGACACTCTGCTGACAGGGTTGTCGGCGTCCCGAAACGACTTCTACAGGGCCGCGGGAGCCGGTTGATCGTTCGAACTCGCGTCGAAGCCGTCCGCACGCGGTGGACGAGGATCCCCAAGGGCGGCGGGTTGGAGTGACATCGCGATGACAGGGTCGTCCGGTCCGATGGGATCCATGAGGCCGACAACGCAATGCAGAAGGGCCCCGAATCACGGTCTGACGGCTTCAGAGCCTCGCGAATGTGTCCAATCGCTCCTCAGGCCAGATCGCCTCGACTGCGAAACCAGGAGAGAAGCAAATCCAGCAAGGCCCGAACGCAAGAACCGAAAGCCAGGGCAACCCGACTCGCCACCTCCACAGCAGGCAGAGCTCGCATCCGAAACCACAGCCCGGGTAGAGACCGCGATTCGGACCAACCACCCTCCAACCACACACGCACGTGCAACAAGTTGCCCGATGTCTACATGTAGACATGCGAGGAGCTGGTGATGGATCTCGACCGCGGCAAGCTGGCGAGAATCGACCGGGAGCTGCTCGCTGGGCTGGGCCAGGCCGAGACGTTTCAGATGGTCCGGGTTCCAGCGACTCCGGCCAAGTGGGCGACTCGGAAGCGATATTGCGACGCTGCCGGCCTTTCGATGGGTCGTGCCGTCGCGGCGTTGATCGAGCGTGAGTTGGTTGGTGTGTTCGAGGTGTTCAACGACGACGATCAGCCTGTCTTCGCACGAGCCACCCAGGAGCAGCTTGCCGCGCGGGAAGAAGAGATCATCGCTCGCGAACGCCAGCTCGACGCAGCCGGCGATCGGATCAGGGAGCAGGACAAGCGCTTGCGTCTCTGGGAGGATGAACTGAGGCGTCTCGAACAGCAGGTCGAGGCCGTCGAAACTTGCCGCCCGACCCGCAAGGGCTGACCCGAGAGTCGGTTGCAATGAGCGATGCCTTGTGGATCAGGTTTCAAGTACAAGCAATGCTGTCCGACGCCTTTCGGCCCGCTTGTGTGATGGACGGCCGATGCGGCTACCCCATTACAGCCATCCCTCAGGCTCGTTCCGTTCCCGGCGGATCACCGAGCGAGGACCAGCGGAACTGTGCCTGGCCCTCTAGCAGACGGCACTATGACGACGACGTTGTGGTCGCAGCTGAACTCGACCAGATGATGGCGGACATGGTCCGCGCTCAGCCCCGAGGATTTCGAGTTTGACGGCTAGGCTGTCGAGTGCGCCCGTGCTGTCATTCCCAGCACTCCCGCAGGGGTGTAGGCGGCTAGATCGCTACCGGTGTCGGTGGGGTTGCCCCGCAGCATTAGGTCGTCGCTGGCGATGAATGGTGCTCTCGCCCTGAACTCGAACCGGGACAGGCGGGAGGCGTGGTGGTGGGCGACACCGGCGAGTAACAGCGCCACCAAAGGCCCATGCACCACCAGGTCGGAGTAGCCCTCGACATCCCGCACATAGTCGGTGTCGTAGTGGATGCGGTGCCCGTTGAACGTCAACGCCGAGAAGCGGAACAGCAGCACAGGATCGGTTGGGACTGTCTTCTCCCATGCTGCCGCGGGGACGGGCGCGTTCTCGGCGGGGGGTGGATCCGGGGCGGCGTCGGTGTAGACGAGGTCCTGCTGCTCTTCTGCGATTAGCCCAACCGGTCCGGTGAGGGTGTGGTTGACCGTGACGATTACCAGCGGTCCGCTTCCTCCCTCTTTCTCGACCACGGCGGCCACTTTGGCTCGTCGCTCCACTTCTTCACCCACGCGAAGTGGCGCAGCGAACGTGATCCGGCCTCCGGCATACATTCTCCTCCGCAGCGGGATCGGCGGCAGGAACAGGCCGCGCCGAGCGTGGCCGTCCTCGCCGAGATCGGAGCGTTGCGGGGCAGGCAGACAGTACAGCCAGTGCCACAGGGGAGGGAGGGGATCGCCAATGCGTAGGGGTATCCCGGTCAGGTTCAGGGTTGCTGCTAACCGTTCCGCCGGAGCGACCGCGACGGTGTCCCGTGCGCGCTCCTCACGGCCGATCCAGGCATCCCATTCGCTCAAAGCACACCTTCCTTCCGCAACGCTGTGACCTTGTCTTCGTCGAGCCCCAAGACGTCGTGCAACACCGCCACCGTGTCGGCGCCGAGTTCGGGCGCAGCCAAAGCCGGTCCAGGTGCCAGGGCACCGAAGCGGAGCGGCGAGCCGGGGGCCAAGTACGTCCCGACACCGGGTTGGTGGATGCGGGTGAACATCGGATTGGCTTCCGAGGCGCGCGGGTCTTCGGTGAGGAGTTGCCGGAAGGACTGGTATGGTCCCCACAGCACGTTGTGATCGGTGAGTCCCTGCGCCACCTCCTTAAAGGGGCGGGCGGCGAACCAGGGGGCCAGGACGTCGGCGATCTCCTCGCGTGCTGCGAACCGATCGCCTTCGAGGGTGAGGTCGAGACTCCGCCCCGCGGCGATGGCAGTCATTGCCTCGCCGCTGCCAGTGGCCTCGACCAACGACGCCCACTGCCGCGGCGTGAGGGCGGCCACCATGACCCGGCGGCCGTCACTGGTGGCGAAATCCTTGCCGAACTGGCCGAACACGAAGTTGCCGAAGGCGGGTCGGTCGGTGTCGTTGATCTCCACCTCGGCGAGGTGGCCGAGGTTGCCGACCGTTGACAGCGCGACATCGGCTAGGGAGAGCCTGACCAGTTGCCCTTCCCCGGTCCGGTCGCGGTGCCGTTCGGCCGCCAGCACTGCGGTGGCGACGAGGGAACCGGCCACAACGTCCCAGGCGGGCAGCACGTGGTTGACCGGTGCTTCACCGTCCCCGGTGATTAGCGGGTATCCGACCGCGGCGTTCACCGTATAGTCGACGGCGATGGAACCGTCCGGGTTGCCTTCGAGCACCACCATGATCAGGTCGGCTCGCTCCGCGGCCAGTGCCTCGTAGCCCAACCAGGGCGGATCCAGGTTGGTGATCACGATCCCGCCGTCGCGGCCGGGTGCGCCGGCCAGCCGACGTACCAGGTCCCGTCCGGCGTCGGAGCGCAGGTCGAGTGCCACCGAGCGTTTGGCCTTGTTGAGTCCCGCCCAGTAGAGACTGTGTCCGTCCCCGGTCACGGGCCAGCGGCCGTAGTCGATGCCGCCGCCGATCGGGTCGACCCGAATCACGTCGGCGCCGAGCGCCGCCAGGTGCATCCCGCCTAGAGGTACGGCTACGAAGGCGGACACCTCCACCACTCGCATCCCGTGGAGTATCCCGCGTCGTGCCATGACGCGCATCCTACGTCGGCCGGCGCAAGATGACGGTCCCGTCGTCTGAGGTGTGAACCCGCCGAAACCCCAACATCTTGTGATCGACCACCCCATTCTCATCCGACGAGACCGTCCCGCCAGCGCGGATGTGGGAGCTAACGTCGGTGCCGGCATGAGCAACTGGCGAACCAATGTCGAAGCGGCGGCACAGGCCATGGACGGCGCGGTGATACGGTCGGCGAGACATCTCGCTTCGGATGTGATGGTCGGGGGCCGGATCTCCCTCGACGCCTTGGATGGCCACCAGCAGGCCGTCTACGACCTTGCGTTCCTGGCATCCGAGGCCGCGGCGATGCGTCATGTGCTCGCTGCGCATGAGCAGCGTCGGCTCGGTGAGCACACGGCACGGCGCGCGGCCGCGCTGCTGCTGCGCTCGGCCCGGACCCGCATCGACGGTCGGCAGCAGGCTCGGGGCCTCGAGCCAGACGCTGTCGCCGGGAGTCAGGTCCAGGCAGTCCTCGCCGCCGGCCTCGACGCCGCGAACGCGGAACGAGTTCTGGACGAGGCGGCCGACCACGGGGATGCCGGACTGTCTGACGAGCTGCGGCTGGCGGCCGATGTCTTTCGCCGCTTCGGCGAGGAGCAGATCATCCCGGTGGCGCAGGATATCCACCGTACCGACGGCGACGTGCCAGAGGGGGTGATCGTCGGCCTTGGCGCATTGGGAGCTTTCGGCCTGTCCATTCCGGTCGAGTACGGCGGGTCCCAGGACCGCGACGTACCCGATCATCTCGCAATGGTAGTAGCCACCGAAGAGCTGTCCCGAGCCTCTCTCGGCATCGGCGGGTCCCTGATCACCCGGCCCGAGATCCTGGCCAGAGCCCTGGTCAAGGGCGGCACCGAAGAGCAGAAGCGGCGCTGGCTGCCCTCGATCGCTTCCGGTGACCTGCTGGTTGCGGTGGCGGTTACTGAGCCCAACGTTGGGTCGGACGTAGCGTCGATCCGGACCGAGGCGCTCCCGAGGGAGGGCGGCTACGCCCTGCGAGGCGCGAAGATGTGGTGCACCTTCGCCGGACGTGCTGAGCTGCTGATGGTTTTGGCTCGCACCGATCCCGACCCGACCCAGGGGTACCGCGGGCTCTCCTTAGTCGTGGTCGAGAAGGAGGCGGTCCCGGGTCACGCCTTTCGGCTGACCCAGGTGGGTGGTGGCTTGATGGAGGGGAGGGCGATACCTACCATGGGCTACCGGGGCATGCACAGCTTCGAGGTCTCCTTTCACGAATGGCGGGTGCCCCGGGAGGCGCTGGTCGGCGGCGACGACAGCGTCGGCCGCGGCTTTCCACTGCAGATGGCCGGCTTCGAGAACGGGCGGCTGCAGACGGCGGCTCGGGCGATCGGCGTGATGCAACGCGCCTACGACGAGGCCGCCGGGTACGCCGCCGGCCGTTCGGTGTTCGGACAACCCTTGTCGGCGTACCAGCTCACCAGGGTGCGGCTGGGACGGATGGCCGCCACCATCCAGGCCTGCCGCCAGTTCACCTACCGGGTCGCCCGTGACGTGGGAAGCACCGACTCCGCCACCATGTCGGCGCTCATCAAGGCCTACTCGTGCCGGGCGGCCGAATGGGTCTCCCGCGACGCCATGCAGATCCACGGCGGCTACGGCTACGCCGAGGAGTACCCGGTCAGTCGTGTGTTCGTAGACGCCCGCGTCCTCTCGATCTTCGAAGGCACCGACGAGGTGCTCGCCCTCAAGATCATCGGACGCCAGCTCCTCGGTCAGGCAGTCGGTGTGCGGACTGAGTGGGCTTGATCGAAAGCCCCGCAGCTCACTCAGCACGCTCGTGGCGGAGATCGGCCAGTCGAAGGCTTCGAGGACCTTGGCTCTGCGCTGGGAGGGCAGACGTGGTGGCAAATTTGGCCCTGAGGGGACGGAGGTCTGATTGGTGTCCATCGATATGGTAGGCGCTCTCAGCGTGTTGGTTGTCTCGGACAGTTGGCACCTCTCGTGCAGGAGGTTGGCGCATGACGCAAAGCCCGACATTCGAAGGTCACCGCCGTTTTGTCTGGTTCGAGCCGGCAGGGCGGCTTCCAACCGAGTATGAGATGTTCACGATCGGCCAGCAATCGAGTCCGAAGGAGTGGCTCGACGTCGATTGGCCCCTTCGGTTCGATGATGGGCGCCCGCCTTACAGCGAAGAGTCGACAGCGATCCGGTCGTCCGACTGGGAACGGTTTCGGGACCCATCCCAGTTGTGGTATCGCCCATATGTCTCGGACACCAATCAGGAGGAACAGTCGCTCGAGCGGCTCATCGGCCAAGCCTTGGCAGATGGCATAGGTGGGTCGATCGGGCCGACGTGGCTTTCGGAGGTGCTCGGGAAGTATTACGCGGCTTGGCCGTTCGTGGAATACGGCTTGTTTGTTGCCTTGTGTCACCCAGTCCGTGAAGCGCTCGGTGACTCGGTGATGTTTGCGATGGCGTTTCAGGCTGCCGACAAGATGCGCCACCTCCAGGACATTGTTCATCTGACGTTCGATCTGGCCGGTGCCAGGCCTGGGTATTCGGATGAGGGCGCCAGGGATGCATGGATGACTGATCCGGTGCTGGCACCCACCCGGGCGTTGATCGAGTCGATGATGACGGCCGAGGATTGGATGGAGGTGATGGTCGCCATCAACCTCGTGTTCGAACCTCTCGTCGGGGACCTGATGAAGACCGAATTCATGGCACGATCGGCCTCCCGCAATGGTGACCCGGCCTCGCCGATGATCATCGCCACCACCCGCCGCTGCTCGGACCGCCACCGGGCGGCGGCAAGCGAGTTGGTTCG
>JBHJOQ010000026.1:0-54985 GCA_050329555.1 Acidimicrobiia bacterium
GCCGACAATCGAGAAGCTTTGATGTGGTTTGCCAACATGGGCTGTATCGAGGTCCACCCTTTCCACGCTCGCGCGGACAGTCTCGACATGCCCGACTACGCAGTCTTCGACTTCGACCCCGCGGAGGGATCGGTCTGGGACCAGGTGGTCGCCGGGGGAGATTTGCTCAAAGTGGCCCTCGGCCAACTCGGCCTCGAGGGCTACCCCAAACTCTCGGGCTCGAAAGGCCTCCACGTCTATGTGCCTCTGGAGCCGGTGCACACCTACGAGCGTGTCCGCCGCTTCGTCGGTGAGGTCGGCAACTATCTCGCTTCGGCCAACCCCGACGACCTGACGATGGAGTGGGAAAAGCCGAAGCGGAAGGGAAAGGTCCTGATCGACCACAACCGCAACGCCTCCGGCCAGACCGTTGCTGCCGCATACTCGGTCCGCCCACGCCCGGGTGCCCCGGTATCGGTTCCGCTGACCTGGGACGAGGTCCCGAAAATCAAGAACGGAGACGTTACCATTGCCAATCTCTGGGAGCGGATCCAGAAACACGGCGACCTTTTCGAGCCGGTGATCAAAGGCGGTCAAGCCCTCGACGACGCCGAGAAGGCCCTGCAGATCACCGACTAGTCGACGATTGCGCTCTCGGTGCTCAGCTCGGCTTTCGCCCGCTTCCAGAACAGGATCAGCGCACCAAGGATCATCACACCGATGGAGACCCATGCGTTGCGGCTGAGGCCGAGGAACCGGAAGGTGGTGTCGGTGCGGATCAGCTCCATGAGGAACCTGAAAAAGGCGTACCCGAGGAAGTAGACGCCGACCAGCCGCCCGCTGAGCTGGGTGTAACGCTTGCCGAGCCAGATGATGAAGAAGGCGAGTGATACGTTCCATATCGATTCGTAGAGGAAGGTGGGATGGAAGGCTTCGGCGTCGAGATATGCCTCGGGCCGGTGCTGAGGGTCGATCTCCACACCCCAGGGGAGATCGGTCGGCGTCCCGAAAAGCTCCTGGTTGAAGTAGTTGCCCCAGCGGCCGAAAGCCTGGGCGAGGGGCACGGCCGGCGCCACCGAGTCGAGCAGATGGGGGAGGCTCGAGTTCCACTTCCGGCTGTACACGATCATGACAATCGCGCCCGCGGTCAGCCCGCCGTAGAGGGCGAGGCCTCCCTCCCAGATTGCGATCACCTTCCACCATTCCCCCTCGAACCGGGACAGGTGAGTGGAGACATAACCGAATCGCGCACCGAGGAAGCCGAAGATCAGGACCCGGGCCAGGATCCGGCCCAGCACCTCGCTGTCGCCACCGCGGGCAGTGAAGCGCCGCTCGGTCACCTGCCAGGCAACCGCGACCCCGATCGCGATCAGCATCCCGTAGAAAGTCACCCGGACCGGGCCGATATGGAAGCTGTTGATCGGGGGGGATGGGAAAGAGGCGAGTATCTGGTGCATCAGGGGTTATCGCCAATCGAGGCAGTGGTGATGGTACCGGCGCGTGCTGGCTTTGCGAGTGTCGTGTGGGGGGCCAGGTGACTAGTCATCGGGGACGTAACCCCGTTGATCATTCAGCGCACCCGGGGCAGCTCCGATCCAACCGCGATGATCACTGCAACATCACGCTTGCCTCTCAGGTCGAGTTTCGTCGTCCTGCTTGTCGTGCTTGCCCTTGTGGTCGCGCCCACCCTCGACGCTTTGGCCGTGCAGGCACCCTCGCCGTCGTCTTCGCTCTTCGTGCAGACTTCCGGGCCGAACGCCGGGCTCAGCATTGGCGACTATTACACGTCACCAGCCGGTGGCGATACCGACCATCTCTTCATGATCCGGGTCCCGGCGGACTGGCCGGCGGGCACCCCGGTGACCGTTGCTTTGTACGACCCCGAGATCGGGGGAGTCGACCCGGTTTCGCCGACCGCTGCCGACGAGGTCAGGGGCGCCGCCGACAGCGCACAGTTCAGGCTGGAGTCTCCAACCGGATCGGTCGTGGCGTCGGCGACCTACAGCGACCTCTCCACGAATGGTGCATGGGCCGAGCTGGCAACGTTTGACCCCGGGACCGTCGGGACCGGCACCTACCACCTCCGCGTCAGCGTGTCCGACGACGACGACAACTCATGGCGCGTCGATGTGTCCCATGATCCCGACTGTGCCGTCGGAGGCCCCGGGACGTGTCCTGCACCAAGTCTGGTCAACGGCAACGAGGTCTCCCGGGCGCCTTCGGGCTCAGGTGCTCTCGCGGTCGGGGTGATCCGGACCAGCTGGCAACACGAAGGGCCCGGTTCGAGCTGTCAGGACCACATATTCTTTGTCAACAGCGCGACTCCCCGGCCGCTGCGTGCCCACAACTTCGACATGGACGGGAGAGGGTCGGTGACCTACACGACACCCAACGGGGCGAACGTCGTGGGAACGGTGTCCGGCAACGCAAGTTGGAACAACAGCAGCGATGCCAACCGGGTGGGCGACGTCCTCCCCGACATCAACGGTTGGTGGACAGCCGAAATCTGCATAGGCGCCCACAACCAGTACGTCTTCGAGGCACCTTCGGCAGGACCATCGTTCCCGGAGCCTCAGCCTGCTCCTCGAATCGCCGTGGATAAAACCGACGGTGAGGAAACGCTCATGCTTGGTGACGAGACAACATACACGGTGACCATCGAAAACGTCTCCGATGACGATCCGCTCCCCGGCAGCGCTTATAACCTCGTCGCCACGGACATCTTGCCGGAAGGAGTTGAATTCGTCACCTGTCGCACCACCGACTTCGCCTGTTCGGAAACAGGCGGTGTCGTGACAGCTACCCTCGCCGCACCACTGCAGCCGGGCACGTCGGTGTCATTCGACGTCGTGGTGATAGTCGCCCCGGATGCCGGCCTCACCATCACCAACGTGGTCGATGTCGACTTCCGCGATCACATCGGAAACGATCATGAGACGGCTTCGGCTTCCGACGTCAACGACATCGATTTCGTCCCGACTCTCACCATGAGTGTCTCCGGGCCTGTCGAAGTGCTGCGCGGCGACTCCGCCGCTCTCTTCTACACGCTCGAGCACGGAGACGCATCGGATGGATCGCCGGTGACGATGGTCGACGTCACCTGCGGGCTGTGTTTGGCTATTACCTATCAAAGTGGAGACACCAACGCCAACGGCATCCTGGAGGCGACCGAAGCCTGGATCTATGCAGCGGTGGTGTCAAGCGATGACTCATCCCCGTCGCTCATAGCCGCCGAAGCAATTGCCAGTGGTCTCGACGCCAATGGCGAAGACGTGACCGCCTCGGTCGTCGGCCAGGTCACACTGATCGAGCCGGGGGAGATCTCCGGCGTCGTCTTCGAAGATCTCAACGGCAATGGCGAGCTCGACCCCGGTGAGCTCGGCCTCCCCGGCGTCTCGGTGCAGCTGAGCGATGTCGACGGGCCCGTCGACCTCGCGACTGCGGTTGATGGTGCCTACGAATTCAGTCATCTTCAACCCCGCGCCTACACGGTGACCCCGGTCGGAGTCTCCAGCCCATTCCTGGCTACAAGCGGCGAATCGGTGTCAGTGGGCCTCGGCGCAGGCCAGACGCTGGGCGGCGTGAACTTCGGCTTCGCCCTGCCCGTGACGATCTCGGGCACGACCTTCCACGACGCAGACCATGACGGCTTTTTCGATCCGGGGGAGGCGGGTGTGGGCGGAGTCGTCCTGTCGCTAGTTGATGCCGACGGTGTCGTCATGGCAACCACGAGCTCGACCGACGATGGCGCCTACAGCTTCAGCGCCCTTCCCGGCGAGTACACGGTTGTCGTCGACACCGGCTGGCCGAAGGGTTGGGCGATGAGAACGCCCGCCGCCGCCGTCGCAGGGCTCGTGCTTTCCGGCCAGGATCGGACCGGGCTCGACTTCGGCGCCTCGAACACCGCACCGGTAATGGTCGACGGAACCCAGACGATCAACGCTGGCGAGACGCCCTCGGGGTTGATAGCCACCGACGCCGAGGGTGACCGGGTCACGTTCACCTTTGCGGGCGGCCTGCTTCCTGCCGGCCTGAGCCTCGAGAACGACGGAACCTTCAGCGGATCCGCGACTCTGGGCGGCGTCTATCAGTTCTTCGTGGAGGTCTGCGACCAAGCCGACCCGGTCGCTTGCGCAACCTTCGCGTATGAAATCCGTGTGATCGGCACCGTGGTCGTAGCGAACGAGGTGCTGCCATTCACCGGTGCTGATTCCGGGGAGCTGGTATTCACCGCTTTGATCCTTCTCGTCGGAGGGGTAACGATGACCTTCGGTGGCCCGGCCCGTCTGGAAGAATCAGCGAAGCGCTGACCTCCCGCAGAACGATCTGGCCCTGATCCGTGACCAAGAGGCCGTGCGATCCCACATTCCCCGTGGACTCGCTAGGTTTCAGTCATGGACCTTTACGCCAGAGTGAACATCCTCGGTGGTCTTTCGGTCAGGTTGCCTCACGGAGGGCTCGACGAAGCGATACCACTCGACAACGATCCGATCGGCAGAGCCCGCAATTGGGTCGAACAAGGAATCAAGTACTTGCACATCGTCGACCTCGACGCGGCTGCCTACAGCGATGCCCGCAACCGCAACCTCATCTACGAGCTCGTCGAGTCGGTCGACGCCAAAGTCCAGGTCGCTGGTGGGATCCGTTCGGAGAGCGAGGCGGAGTCTTTCATCAAACGAGGAGCATGGCGGATCGTGATGGGGACCGCGGCGATCGAGAACCAGAACATGATCTGGGATCTGTGTCGCGACAACCCCGAGAAGATCGTGGTGGCTCTCGACGTTCGCGCCGACGAGGAGATCGCCACCCGGGGATGGACCCAAAACAGCGGTCGCTACCTCGAAGAGGTGATGATCGAGATGTCCTCGGCCGGAGTAGTTGCATTTCTCGTCTCCGAGGCCGGTCGCAACGCCCTCGAAGACGTCCCCAACTTCCAGCTGATTGGCTCTGCACTCGCCACCGTCGAGGAGCCGGTCATTGCTTCCGGTGGGGTGCGAAATCTTGAAGATCTCCGTCGCCTGGTCTCACTCGAGTCTTCCGGCCGTCGCCTCGGAGGAGTGATCGTGGGGCGCGAGGTCACGGCCGGTCGGTTCACCGTCGAGGAGGCAATCGAGGTGATGGCGGGCCGGGGCTCATCCCGTGCGCCCGGTGGCATCGTTGCCGCCCGTCAACTGCTCCAGGTTGGCTCCGTGGACGAGGCAATGCACTTTCTCGAGCATGTTGTTGGACTCTCCCGGGTCCGGTCGCCCGAATCGGGCGTCCTCGGCACAGTCCTCGAGGTCGCCGAAGGCCAGCAGGTCGAGTTGATCCAGGGACCTTCAGGGCAGACCGCAACCCTTGCGTTGCTCGTTGAAGACCCCGAGCCCTGGCTCGAGCACTTCAACGCACAGGAGATCGAAACCGTGCGGACGTCAGCGGGCCTGGAAGTCTCCGGCCCTGGCGGGCTCACACTCAGGTTTGAATGAACCCCGGGTGGGGTTCCCCGTTCGGCTCCGCCTCCGGGGAAACAGCCGCTCGCTTCGCTTCGCTAACTGATCAGGGTGCGGGACTGTTCCCTCAGGAACTGACGCAGGTACCAGGGACCGCCGCCGCCGGTCCCGGAGGTTCCCGACCCCTTCCAGCCTCCGAATGACTGGATGTCGGGCCAGGCGCCGGTGGTCGCCCCAGCGGCGCGGTTGACATAGGTCGTCCCTGCCTGGATCCGGGCGAACCACTTCTCGATCTCGGCGTCATCGGTTGAAAACAGCCCGGCGGTGAGACCAAAGTCGGTGTCGTTGGACAGTTCGATGGCCTCGTCCACGGAGTCGACGGCGGTGACTGCGACCAGCGGCGCAAACAGTTCCTCTTTCCACACCCAGGACTCCCGGGGTGCGTTGACAACGGTCGGCTGTACATAGTTTCCCTTGCCGAATTCTCCTTCGGTGAGGACCTCACCGCCTGCAAGTACCTCGCCACCGTCGTCCCGCACCGCAGCAACGGCTTTGGTGAAGCGATCGACCGCATCCCCGTCGATTACCGGGCCCATGAAGGTGCTCTGTTCCAGAGGATTCCCGACGGTGATCTCGTGTGTCCGAGAAACCAGCTTGTTGATGAACTGGTCGTAGACGGGCCGCTCGACATAGACCCGCGACGTTGCCGAGCACTTCTGCCCGCTCAAACCGAAGGCGCCCCGGAAAACTCCTTCTGCGGCGATGTCGAGATCGGCCGTGGCTGAGACGATCGCCGGATTCTTCCCGCCCATCTCAGCAGCTACGGGCTTGGGCCGCTTTTCGTTCACGGTGCGGTACAGATACATCCCCACGGGGTAGGACCCGGTGAAGGTGAGGCCGTCGATTCCCTCGTGGTGGGCTAGGTGGTCTCCGGTACCGTCACCACCGGTCAGCACATGCAGGGCGCCCTCGGGGAGGCCGGCCTCGCGCATGATCCTGTAGAACTCGAGAGCCATGAGCGCGCCGGTATTCGACGGTTTGAGGACCACCGTGTTTCCGGTGATCAGCGCACCCGTCGAAGGGCCTCCGCTGAGTGCCAGCGGGAAGTTGAATGGCGAGATGACCGCCCAGGTGCCCCAGGGACGGAGCACGGAGATGTTGGTCTCGTTGTCGGAAAGCGAGCTCAATGGCGTGACAAAACCGTTGTGCTCGGTGATCTGCTTCGAGTAGTAGCGAAGGAATTCGACGGTCTCGGCGACATCGCCGAGGGCTTCCAACCGGTTTTTCCCCACCTCGAAAGACATCAGTGCGGCAAGGTCGAACATCTCTTCGTCCATGATGTCGGCAGCTGACATCATGAGGTCGCGTCGCCGCTCCCACCCCCACGCCTCCCACTCCGGGGCGAACGCCCGAGCGGCCGCTACCGCATCGTCCACATCCTGGGTAGTGGCCTGGGCGTAAATACCGACGACGAGGTCCCGATCGATTGGCGATCTCTCCTCGTACAGCGCCCGGTCGGTGCGTTCTTCGCCGTCGACCCACACGCCGTACGCAGCGCCCAGACGCTGCCTCGCCTTCTCAACGGCGTGTTCGTAGGCCTGATTCAGCTCCTCGTTGTCTGCAGACATCGTGGCGTAAGTGATCTTCATGTGGTCGAAACCTCCGGTGATGGGTGTTTGCTGACGATATCAACATTGGGCGGGCACTCCAGTTTCGGAGGGAACCTTCCGATATCACCGCAACGAATTCAAGGATCGTCACTCGAATATGTCAACAGAACTTCACCTTGCTGACACCTCGCTCGGTTCGCCCGGCGACATGGAGCAGTTGAATCGTCGGGTAGTCCGCGTCTGCGCTGCTGCGGCCCTTTTCGCTTTTGCTCTCCTTCTGGCCGTCGGCCTGGTAACCGGCGAGGCGGCCTACTACGCCCAGGCGGTGGGCCCCGGGCTTGTCTCGGTTCTGATCCTGGCCCAAGTCCGCACCCACCGGGAGAATGCCGTCGTGACGCTGCTCGTCGCCGGCGTCTCTGCCGTTGCGACATATGGTGTCTTTGGTGAGCAGGCGACGCTAATCCCCGCCGCGCTCGGGGTCGTGATCATCGCTTCCGTATCCATCCTCTTCGTGGAGAGGCACAACCTGTTGATCACGGTGGGGATCGCCGCGGTACTAACCGGAGTCCCCTTCTACTGGAGAGAGCCTTTTGCAGACTCCGCTTCCCTCGGCGCCATCATGGGGGTGAGCTTCGCTGTGGTCTCTTCGATCTTCTACTCAATGCGAAATGCAGCAACCACGTTGAACCGTCGATTCCAGGTGATCTTCGAGTACTCGCCGATGGCGGCGGTGGAAGCCGACTGGTCCGAAGCCATCGAATATTTGGGAACCGAGTTCTCGGGGAGGAGCGACCGGATCAGGGGATTCCTCGGTGCCTACCCGGATGTGGTCCGCAGCGCTGCCTCGCACGTGCGGATTGTCCGGACGAATCAGGCTGCCAAGGAACTCCTCGAGATAGAGCCGGGAAACGAACTGGCAATCAGCGGCCCACATCTGAGGGACGGGTGGCTGCTCGCAATCACCGAGATCCTGATCGCCCTCGTCGAAGGCCGCGACCTCGTCCAACTGGAGCTGCCACTCGAGAATGGCAACGGGGAGAAGATCTGGCTGAGCCTTCGCGCCGTGAATGTGTCGGCCGGCGACAAGCCTGACGGAGTCCTGTGTGTCCTCGCCGATGTGACCCATCTCAAAGTCAAGGAAGGGGCGATGAGTGAGCTGATCCAGGCCAAAGACGAGTTCGTCGCCTCGATCAGCCACGAACTACGCACTCCGCTGACCGCGGTGGTGGGCCTCACCTCCGAGATCGCCTCCGGCGGGTTTGTTGGCCCAGAGCACGATGAGCTGATCGGATTGGTCGCTTCTCAGGCGCAGGAGATGTCCCACATCATCGACGATCTCCTGGTATCAGCACGCGCCGGCATGGGCACAGTGGCAGTGGCGCTCGATACGGTCGATCTGAACGCTGAGTTGTCGGCCGCGGTCGGCGGAGTTGGAACCGATCTCCTTGAAATTCCATCTGCGCTGCCGCTCGCGGTGGGTGACGGGCCCAGGATTCGCCAGATTCTCCGCAACCTTCTCACCAACCTCGAACGGTATGGGGGTTCGAGCAGGAGGGTGCTCGGCGGTGTCGAAGGCGAGCGGGTCTGGTTAGAGGTGCGCGACGACGGGGAAGGAGTCTCCGGCGAGGATGCAGTGCGAATCTTCGAGCCTTACACCTCGGCCCACCGCGGTGTGGCGGGTTCGGTCGGACTCGGCCTTTCCGTCTCCCGCCAGCTCGCCGAATTGATGGGCGGTTCGCTTGCCTACCGGCGTGACGGGGAGGAAAGTGTCTTCCGGCTCGAGTTGGTACTGGCCCGGGAATCTTTGTTGGTTTGAACTAGAACTCAGCGCGCCGAGTCACTAGTTTTCCTGTTCATGTCTGATGTCCTGGGGTTGATCTCCTGGCCCCTTTTGTTGTTGAGCGCATATCTGGTCGGGTCGATTCCGTCGGCCCAGCTTCTCGCGCGCCTCAAAGGCGTCGACCTGCGGAAAGTGGGTACGGGCAACATCGGTGCCGGGAACCTGACTCACTCGGTCGGACCGCACTGGGGGGCGGCAGCGGCGCTCTTCGACGGTCTCAAGGGGCTCATCCCGGTTCTCATCGCCCGGGTCGGGCTCGACATGGGGCTGGCTGCGAGCGGAATGGCGGGATTGGCAGCCGTGGCTGGCCATTGTTGGTCGATCTACCTCAGGGGCCGGTCCGGTCGTGGCCTCGCCACTTCTGCTGGGCTTCTGGTCGGCCTCGACCCGGTCCTGATCGTCTGGGTTGGCGGGTGGTCGCTGGCAGGCTGGCGGATCGGGAGTGGCTTCGCCGGATTCCTCGGTTGGGGCCTTCTCCCCCTTCTGGCCATGGCGCTGGGCCGGCCCGGCCCCGAGACACTCTTCCTGGTCCTGTTGTCGGCCACGCTGATGTTGCGCCGGGCCCAGGGCAACCCGGGCGACCTGGAGGGAGCGGGCAACGTCCTGCGCAGGGTGATATACGACCGGGATCCTTTCGACCAGCCGTACCCGGAAACGGCGGATGAGGCCTCAACTCAGTGACACCAAAGAAGGTGGCGTGGATCGGGGGAATCGCGGCAGTCCTCTACATCGTCGCGATGGTGATCGTCCTCAACACGGTCGAGATCCCTCCCCTCCGGCCGACTGCTGCGCTGTTGATCGTGCTCGCCGGTATCGTTGAAATTGGAGCGAAGTGGTTCTTCGGAGCCCTCTTTCGTGAGTCGGTGGAGGAGACCGGACAGAGCCTTCGGAGTTTTTCGGCCTTCAAGGGGGCGCTGGTCGGCGCCGGCGTTGCCCGTCTGATTCCTGCCGGCGGTGCGATCACGCCTGTGGCGATGTCGTGGACCGTGCGTGATGAAGTCGATGCGTCGGCGGGGCCTGCGATAAGGGCCGTGCTGCTCAACTACGCCGGCCTGCTGATAATGACCGGTGCCGCCATCCTCATCGTGAGGCCCCGAGTCGGAGTGGCCTCGCTCACTCTCACCATCGCCGCTGTTGTTGCCCTCGGCGTCGGCCTCCTTTTGATGTTCGGCTCGGGCAAGCTCGGATCGCTCAACAAATATCTGCCCAAGTTCATGAGCAAGCGCCTCGAGCCGTCGATGGTGAACCACATGCCCGGGCGGACCTCACAGCTCTATATCTGGCTCCGCTTGGTTCTCGAGGCTGCAGCCCTCGGGCTCGTCCTGGTTGCATTCGGAATCGAAATCAGCCCGGTTGAGATCGTGGCCGCCTTCGGTTTCGCCTCACTGGTCGGCGGGTTGCCGGGGACTCCCGGCGGCCTCGGTGTCGTCGAAGCGGGCCTGTTATTCATCCTCGCCGCATACGGGTTCAGGGCGGGAATCACCGTGGCACCGGTGCTCGTGTTCCGCCTCGTCTCGTACTGGCTGCCGGCAGCGCTCGGATTCCTTGCCGGCGGGGCCATCTTCCTCTCCTCCCCCGAGGCGGCCGCTGCCTCCGCTGAGAAATCCTCGAACGCTTAAAGTTCCGAAAATGACGCTCAAGTTCGAACTCAAGAACCACAACGGTGACACGGTGACCCAGGACCAATACCTCGATGGGGGGTTGGTGATGTTCTTTTACCCGCGTGCGATGACAACGGGGTGCACGGTCGAAGCCTGCGATTTCAGGGACAACCACGGCGACCTCGTTGAATCCGGGTACAACGTCGTGGGCGTCAGCCCGGACCCGCCGGAGCTCAACGCCGAATTCCGGGAGAAGGAGGGCCTCAACTTCGATCTGCTCTCCGACGAAGACCACACCCTGGCCGAGGAGCTCGGCGCCTGGGGCGAGAAGAAACTCTACGGGAAGACAATCACCGGGCTGATCAGGTCCACCTTCGTCTTCGATTCGAGCGGAGAGATGGTGCGCGAATACCGCAACGTCAAAGCCACTGGCCACGTTGAGAGGGTCAAGGCCGACCTACTCGGCTAGCGGCTCATCCCCGAGCCGGATCCCGGACAACGTTTCTAGGGCCTTGACGAGGGCATGGTTCCCCTCGCCGCCCAGACCCTGTGTTTGCAGGGCTCTAAAGAGCTGGAAGACCAGGGCGGTCCCCGGGAGGGGCACCCCCAACTGGTCTGCCGTCTCGAGGACCAGCCGCAGGTCTTTCTGCTGGAGGTCGATGGTGAACCCCGGAGACCAATCCCGTTTGATCATCTGCGGGCCGCGGTTGGTGAGCATCCACGAGCCGCCGGCTCCGCCGCCGACCGCCTTCAGTGTCGTCTCCAGGTCGAGTCCGGCCGCTTCGGCCAGGAGCAGACCCTCTGACGCGGCGAGTTGGTTGACCACGACCAGGGCCTGGTTGACCATCTTCGCCATCTGGCCCGAACCGGGAGCTTCCCCGACGTGCACGATCGAAGAGGCGTAGGCATCGATGAAGGCGCGTACCGTATCCAGGGCGGAAGGGTCGCCTCCAACCATCACCGCAAGCGTGCCGTTGCGTGCGCCCTCCGAGCCACCCGAAACCGGGGCGTCGATCCAGCTGACACCGAGTTCGGCGGCACGTTCGGCAAACTCTCTGGTAGCGATCGGCGAAATCGTCGAATGGTCGACCAGGATCCCGCCACCCATCCGCTCGACGACTCCGCCTTCTCCGAAGCAGATCTCATCCACGTCGGGCGTGTCCGATACACAGAGAAATACAACGTCGCGACCTTCAGCCAGATCCCCCGGATTTGGCGCAGCTGTAGCACCCGGTACCGCCCCGATGCGCGACGGGCTCCGGTTCCAAACCGTAAGCGGGTGGCCCGCTTTGACCAGATTGTTTGCCATGCCGGAGCCCATGATCCCGAGTCCGATGAAGCCAAGTTCTCTCATGGATCTAGCCTAAACCTGCTAAACCGAAGACATGCCACACGACCGACTCGACTCAGTTCTGGCCGACCGCGTCTCCGACCTGGAGGCGGCGGGATCCGCCAAAGGGGACGAATTCGTGATCGTCGACGTGCTTCCCCCCGCAGACGGCTTCAGTCGCAGATACCTCCTCGAGGGAGGACTGCGGGGCTTTCTCCGCATGAACTCGAATAGCTATCTCGGCCTTTCCCATCACCCGGCTGTGCTCGAGGCCGAGGAGACAGCTTCCCGTAAGTTTGGCGCAGGGCCGGGGGCGGTCCGCTTCATCTCGGGCACCTACAGCCCGCACCGGAGTCTGGAACAGCGGCTCGCGTCCTTCCACGAGCGTGAGGCAGCCATCATCTATTCCTCGGCCTATGCGGCTGTGGTGTCGACCCTCAGCGCCCTGATCACGCCGGACACGGTCGTTCTCTCCGACGAGCTCAACCACAACTGCATCATCAACGGAGTGCGGATGAGCCGGCCCGGTTCTCGCGAGGTGTACGGGCACCTTTATTACGACGCTCTCGACACCGCCCTCGGCGCGGCTGCCGGGACTGCGAGGCGGGCCGTCGTGGTCACCGATGGTGTGTTCTCGATGCGCGGCGACTTCGCCGACCTCGGCCGAATCTCAGCCATCGCCACAGCTCACGACGGCGAGTTCGAGGAGAACGTCGTCGTGGTCGTCGACGACTCCCATGGTGTGGGGGCCTTCGGAGCCACGGGACGCGGCACCGAAGAGGTCACTGCCGGCGGGGCCGATGTGCTGATCGGGACGCTGGGCAAGGCGTTTGGCGTCAACGGCGGATATGTCGTGGGTAGCGGCGCGACAGTCCGGTTCCTGCGCGAAAGCGGGCCGATGTACATCTACTCCAACCCGATCACCGTGGGTGAGGCCGCCGCCGCCGAAGCTGCTCTGGATGTCCTCGACTCAGCCGAAGGGTCCGGGATGCTTGCCCATCTCGCGGCGATGACAGAGAGATTCGAGACTGGCTTGGTCGACCTCGGCCTGGAGACGCTCCCCGGCCCGCACCCGGTTGTCCCCCTCATGGTGAGGGACACCGCTGAGACTTCCCGCCTCGTCGACCACCTGTATGCCCACAGCGTCCTTGCGACCGGGCTCAACTTTCCGGTCGTCCCCAAAGGTGACGAGGAGATCCGCTTCCAGGTGAACGCCGATCACACACCCGCCGACATCGACTACGTGCTCGGGATCCTCGCCACCGCCTGAAAGACGGTCACTCCACGACAATCAGGATGTCGTTGGTCTCGACCTGGTCACCGACCTGGTAGTTGATTTCGGTGACGGTGCCGTGGTGGGGTGCGCGCAAGGTGTGCTCCATCTTCATTGCTTCAAGCACAACGAGGGCGTCGCCTCCGTTCACGGCGTCTCCCTGCTCGACCTCGACCCGGACAATCCGGCCGGGCATGGGGGCATGCAAGCTTCCCTCCGACCGGGCCATCTCCGACGCCGGGTATCTGGAGATTTCGACGAGCCGAACCGATCCAGCGGTGGAGTCGACGTACACGACGTCGCCATATCGCGCCAAGGCCAGGTCGAGAATGTCGCCATCGTTGGTCAGTCCCACCCGGTCGGGCCCGGCTGACATGACCACAACCCCGCGTGGCTCCACCAGTTCCATCCCATCCCTGTTGTTGACGTAGATGACATCGATCCGGTGGTCGCCGTGCAGGTACCCGACCTGCTGGCAGCTGAGGCCGACGTTGCGAAATCCCGGGGGAATGGTCGAAGGCATGGCCGAAGCCGCGAGCCGGACCGCCCTGCTCGCGGCTGCCGCGGCGGCCGCTCTGGCCGGCACCTCGTCGGGTGCAACGAGGGGTTTGGCAAGAGCGCCGACACCGTTCGCTTCGATGAAGCCGGTGTCGGCCTCCCCGGTGAGGAAGGTCGGGTCTTCGAGAATTCGCACCAGGAGGTCGCGGTTCGTGGTCGGACCGTGGATTTCGGCCCGGCGCAGCGCGTTGGCGAGTACTTTCGCAGCATCATCCCGATCGGGGGCATGGGCGATCACTTTTGCCAGCATCGGGTCGAAGAAGACAGAAACGACTGATCCTGACTCCACCCCGGAGTCGACCCGGACCGCGCTTGGCGCCGGGAAGGAGAAGCGGTGCATCGGCCCGGTCACGGGGAGGAAGCCATTCGCAGGGTCTTCGGCGTAGATCCTGGCTTCGATTGCATGGCCCGCGATGGGTGGGGCGAGGGCCGGGGGAGGTAGGGGAGATCCGTTGGCGACGATGATCTGGAGCTCGACCAGGTCGAGCCCGGTGACCATCTCGGTGACCGGATGCTCCACCTGGAGCCGCGTGTTCATCTCGAGGAAGAAGAACCGACCGTCCTTGAAGAGAAACTCCACCGTGCCGGCGCCCACATAGCCGACCGCCCTTGCTGCTGCCACTGCTGCGGCACCCATGCGCTCCCTGGTCGCCTCGTCGATCGCCGGACTCGGGCTCTCCTCGATGATCTTCTGGTGGCGCCTCTGGATCGAGCACTCCCGCTCATGGAGGGAGACCACATTGCCGTGCTGGTCCCCGAACACCTGGATCTCGATGTGTCGCGGACCGGTCAGGTATTTCTCGAGGAATACCGTCGGGTCTCCGAAGGAGCTCGAGGCTTCTCGCCTGGCCGCCTCGACGGCTTCGATGAGCCCGTCCGCAGAGTCGACGATCCGCATTCCTTTGCCACCTCCGCCAGCGCTTGCTTTGATCATTACCGGGTACCCCACCCCCTCGGCCGCCGCTGCGGCCTCTTCGTTTGAAAGATCGCTGAGTTCGGCGCCAGGCAGGCCGGGAACACCGGCGGAGGCCATGAGCCGCTTGGCTTCGACTTTCGAGCCCATCGCGGCGATGGCGTCTGGTGAGGGGCCGATCCAGGTCAAGCCGGCTGCAATCACGGCCCTGGCGAAGGCCGCGTTCTCGGAGAGGAAGCCGTATCCAGGATGGACAGCGTCAGCCTCCGAAGAGATCGCAGCCTCCACTATTGCTTTCTGGTCGAGATAGGTCTCAGCAGGGGTGTGGCCCGGGAGCCGAACCGCCCGATCGGCCTCGCGGACGTGCGGCGATCCGGCATCGCTGTCCGAGTAGACGGCAACAGTCTCTATCCTTAGCCGGGCACAGGTTCGGAAGACCCGACGCGCGATTTCACCCCGATTTGCCACAAGGACCCTGCGAATCATGTTTGTTGAGGCTAACCGCAGGGAACTTTCTGTCGATAGCCGGAGTCATATACCTACGACCCGAGGGAGCTCAGTTGTGACAATAATGAAATCGAGGCCTGAGGAGCGTCAAGACGCTGCCGCACCGGCCACCAGCCCGCAACCGGCACAACCAGCGCAAAGGCGCTCGGGATCCGGCTTGCTCATCGGCCTCTCCGGATTCTTCCTGGCTGTTCTTCTCGTCGTTGTCGGCTTTGTCGCGTGGTCCGCACGCGGGATCGTCGAAGCGATACCCACTCCTGCGGACCTTGCAGCGGTCTTCGAACCGGAGCCCTTCACCGATATCGGCCCCGTAGTGGTGAGCTCGGTTCAGGACCTGGGCAGTCTGACCACCGTTGAGGTCGTGGAGTACACCATCGTCGAAAAGGGAACTGACGCCGGGTGGCTCGCCTGGGCGCGGGGCGACAGCTTGCGGATGATCGCCGTAGCCCGGATCGGGGCAGGCGTGGACATCAGCGGCCTGACACCGGGTGACTTCTCCGTGTCGGAGGATGGCGTGGTCGAGGTGAACATCCCTGCAGCTGTTATCCAGTATGTGGCTGTCGACAACGACGCAACCGAAGTCCTCGATCGCGACATGGGACTCTTCACCAAAGGCGACCCCCAGCTCGAAGGTGAGGCGCGTCGGGTGGCTGAGACCGTTCTGGTCGATGCTGCAATCGAAAACGGCGTCCTCATTCGGGCCGAGGAGAACGCAACCACCGTGCTGACCAACTTCCTGCTCAGCTTGGGATACACCGACGTCGTGGTCAACTTCGGGAACTGAACGAGTTGTCCTACATCCTGAATACGCCGAAGCGGTCGGTCCCCTTCACCGGGCCTGAGTGGATCGCCGACAAGGCGATCCCGACCACGTGCCTGGTGTCTCTGGGATCGATGAGCCCGTCATCGCGGACCAGCGAGGTTGAGAAGTAGGACTGTTCCTCGTGCTCGATCTGCGCTTCGACCTCGGCGCGCTGCTTGGCGTCGGCTTCCTCGTCGAAGGGGATCCCCCGGGCCTCTGCTGATGCCTTCGCAATGATCGACATGACTCCTGCCAGTTGCTTGGGTCCCATCACGGCAACTTTGTGATTCGGGTATCCGAAGACGAAGCGAGGCTCGAACGAGCGTCCAGACATCCCGTAGTTGCCTGCTCCGTACGAAACACCGGCCATGAGGGTTATGTGCGGCACCTCGGAGTTGGCCACCGCATTGACCATCTTCGCCCCGTCTTTGATGATGCCCCTCTGCTCGTACTCCTTGCCCACCATGTAGCCGGTCGTGTTGTGACTGAACAGGATCGGAGTGTCGTGGCGGTTGCACAATTGGATGAACTCGGTTGCTTTGTGCGCCTCCTCGCTGAAGATGACGCCCTGCTGGTTGGCGATGACACCGATCGGATAGCCATGGATCGATGCCCACCCGGTGAGGATCGACGGTCCGTACCGGCTCTTGTATTCTTCGAACCAGGAACCGTCGACCACCCGTGCCAGGATCTCCCGCTGGTCAAAGGGCACCCTTAAGTCACGGGGGATCACCCCGAGGATGTCGTCGGGATCGTGCACCGGGTCGTCAGCTGGCTTCGTCGGGCCGTAGCCCTGCTTTCGCCAGTTGAAGTGGCTGACGATGTCCCGGCCCATCCGGATCGCCTCGTGCTCGTCGTCGGCGAAATAGTCCGAGAGCCCCGAGATGCGCGAGTGCATCTCCGCCCCGCCCAACTCCTCGTCGGTCGATTCCTCTCCGGTGGCCATCTTGACCAGGGGGGGACCGCCGAGGAAGACCTTCGCCTGGTCCTTCACCATCACCGAGTAGTCGCACATTGCCGGGAAGTATGCGCCCCCCGCGGTCGACGACCCGAAGACGATTGCAACCGTCGGGATCCCTTGCTTGGAGAGCCGGGTCAGGTTCCGGAACCACTTGCCTCCGGTGATGAACACCGCGGCCTGGTCGGGAAGGTCGGCGCCGCCCGACTCGATCAGGTTGATCAGAGGCAGCCTGTTTTCCATGGCGATGTCCATCGCCCGCAGGCTCTTCGCCAGGGTGTATCGGTTGAACGACCCCGCCTGGCTGGTCGGGTCGTTGGCGAGGATCACGCACTCGACCCCCTCGATCACCCCGATCCCGGTGACGAGGTTTGCCCCGAGGTTCTTGTCGGTGCCCCACGCCGCCAGTGTCGACAGCTCGAGGAAAGGCGTGTCCCGGTCGAGGAGGAGATCGATCCGCTCCCGGGCGAGCAGCTTTCCCCGGTCGCGGTGGCGCTTGATGTATTTCTCGCCGCCACCCTCCTGCGCCTGACGGGTCAGATCCTGGAAGTTGGCGAGGACCTTCTCCATTTCGGCGCGATTCGCGACGAAGTCTTCCGAGCTGCGATCGACGTTGGTACCCAGTACTGGCATTACCCGGCGAGGCTACTCGTAGTCCGGGCCCGGCAGGTCTATCCCTGGTGGACGGCGTCTGCGGAGTAAGGCTCGATCATGATGCATTCGCCGGGGCACTCCTCGGCCGACTCGATGGTGTCCTCGATTAGCTCATCGGGGACCCGGGCAAGACCGCGTGCCCCGTCGGGGGCTTGTTCGCCGTCGAAGACAACAGTGCTGTCGAAATACTTCGACTCTTCTTTGACGACCCAGAGACCGTCGTCACGCCCGACAAACACGTCAGGAGTTATCTCTTCGCATATCCCGTCACCGGTGCAGAGGTCCTGGTCGATCCAGACCATCAGCTTCGTCTCTTTGGCCATACCCACAAACTTAGCCTGACTGGCGGGTTTCGCCAGTCATGGCACAATCAGTTTATGGAAATCGCCCGGAGTCTCGCGGAACAGGTGGGCCAGCATCTTGGTGTTTCGGAGTGGATGGTTGTCGACCAGGAACGGGTCAACCGGTTCGCCGATGCGACCGACGACCACCAGTGGATCCACGTTGACGCGGAAAGGGCGGCACATGGCCCGTTCGGGGTGACGATCGCCCACGGCTTCCTCACCCTGTCCCTCACTGTGACCCTGGGCGGGCAGGTCCCGCTCGATGTGGGCAATCCCAAAATGGCGATCAACTACGGGCTGGAGAAGGTGAGATTTCCCGCCCCGGTGCCGGTGGGTTCCCGGATCCGGGCCAGTGTGGAGCTGGGCAATGTCACCGACGTCAGTGGCGGAATCCAGGTGAACCGTATCGTCACGATCGAGGTCGAGGGCCAGGAAAAGCCTGCGATGGTGGCCGAAACGGTCTCCCGCTATTACTACTGAACCGTTCCGAGCATGGTGTTGGCCCGCTTCAGGTGAGACTGCGGCCTCCACCGACCACCAGGACGTGGCCGGTGATGTAGGAGGACTCGGGGGAGAGGAGGTACCAGACTGCTTTGGCGATCTCCTCTGGCTCACCCATCCTGCCCAGGGGGATCGCCGCAATCATCTTCTCCCGGATCTCTTCGGGAATCGCCAGCGACATCTCACTCGCGATCAGCCCGGGTGCAATTGCGTTCACTCTGACCTCCGGGGCCAGGTCGATGGCCAGGGCGCGTGTCATCCCGACCAGCCCTCCCTTGGACATGGAGTAGTTGTACTGCCCGAAATTGCCCAGATAGGCACGGGAGGCGATGTTGATGATCGCCCCACCCGGCCCCATCAGCGGGGAGAGGGATCCGGCGAGGCGGAAGGCGGCACCGAGGTTCACGTCGAGGACGGAGGCGAAGTCGGCATCGGTCATGTTGATCAACCGGGCATCCCTGGTGATCCCTGCGTTGTTCACCAGGCCCACCAGTGGGAGGCCCGTTTGCTCAACCGCTTCCCGCACCACCGAAGGGCCGTCCTCGGAGGTGAGGTCGACCTGCACCGGTACGATCCCCTCGGAGTGGGCAAGCTCGGGGGAGATGTCAACGCCGACAACGGTGAACGGGCCGGCGCCCTGGACGGTCTCGGTGATCACTCTGCCGATCCCGCGAGCGGCCCCGGTGACGACCACCGCCCCGTTCACGCCAACGCCTTTCCGATGTGGCCGAAGCCGATGTGGACCAGCTCACCGGTGACCAACCCGTCCCCGAGGAGGGCCGCCGCCCTCATGATTATCCCGGCAGGTTCGTTGCCGTCGTCGTAGGCGATGACGTTGGCGGTCCAGCCCTTCTTCACACCCTCGATGGCCGCAGTCCGCGCCCCTGACAACAGCCCGGCGGCCACCATCGCATTCGCCGGACCGACTCTCCCGAGGAGGGCGTCGTTGGTCACGATATAGACGAAGGAATGTTCGTTCCGGGCCGCTTCCCGGGATCGTTCGAAGGCATCGATCAATTCAATCCGGGCGTCATCCCAGGTTTTGAGCCCGGGCCTGGCCCAGAAAATGAGCCCGCGTTCGGGAGCCAGGCCTTCGGCTTCGATGCCTTCGGGGAGCCGGATCTCACCGCTCAACTGCAACCGCCTTTCCTTCGCTGATCAGCCTCTCGACCGTGTCGGTGTCGACGCCCGACTCGATGAGGAGCTGACGGGTATGGCTTCCTAATTCGGGAGGCGGGCCCTGGCTCCTGCCCGGTCTGCCGTCGATCCGGATCGGGCTGCCCGTCGACCGGACCATGCCGGCCACGGGATGCTCGAATTCAACCGTCATCTCGTGGTATCGGGCCTGGGGGTCGTCGAAGGCCTCGGCCAGGGTGAGCACGGGTCCCGCGGGCAGGCCCGCCGATTCGAAGAGCTCGACCCAGTGTGAGGCCGGTTCCCGGTCGAAGACACCCTGCAGCCGTGCCACGAGGTCATCGAGGTTCTCCATCCGATCTCCGTTGGTCGGGTAGTCGGCGAGGAGGTCTGGCATTTCCAGAGCATCACACAGCAGTTCGAAATGGCGGTCGGACACTACGGCCAGGGTGAAATGGCGGTCTTTCGCCCCGAACACCTGGTTTGGGGCGAGGAACGGGCTCGCGGTGCCGGTCCGCTCCGGCTGGTTGCCGTCGGCGAAATGGATTGCGTTCCATCCCGATTGCACCGCCATCGCACCGTCACGCAGCGAGATGTCGATCTGGTGGCCCCGGCGTGGTGACTCGGCGAGTGCCGCCGAAACCGCAAAGGCTGCATTGGTCCCTGCGACATAGTCACCAATTGTCGTCGCGGTCTTGCGGGGCCCGTCCTCGGGAGCGCCGGTGATGGAGATCATGCCGGACTCGCCCTGGAAGACGATGTCTATCCCCGGTCTGGAGGCGTAGGGGCCGGCCGAGCCGAACGCCGAGATGGTCGTGTACACGAGGGTGGGGTTGATCTCGAGGGACCTTTCGGCACCGAGCCCGAGCCGGTCCATTGCGCCGTAACGCAGGTTGTGGATCAAGGCGTCAGCCCTCTTGACCAGATTGTCGAGGACCCGCTTCGCCACCCAGTCCCGGGTGTCGATGGCGAGTGATTCCTTGCCCCGGTTCACCGCCAGGAAGAACACCGACTCCCCGTTCTGGAAGGGCCCGAAGTGCCGCCCGAGGTCGCCGGTCGGAGGCTCGACTTTGATCACGCGGGCGCCGAGGTCGGCGAGGAGCATGCCCGCGTAGGGGGCGGCGATGAGATTGCCCAGCTCGACAACGGTGAAGCCCTTGAGCGGGCCCTCAGACACGCTCGATCACCAGTGCGATCCCCTGACCGACGCCGATGCACATCGTGGCGAGCCCGAATCTCGCCTCACGACGCCGTAGCTCGTGGGCCAGCGTTACCACGATCCTGGCGCCGGAGGCACCGAGGGGATGGCCGATGGCTATGGCCCCTCCATTCACGTTGACGATCGCCGGGTCGAGGTCGAGGAGACGCATGCTGGCCAACGCCTGCGCGGCAAAGGCCTCATTCAGCTCCACCAGGTCGAGGTCGGATACCGCCAACCCGGCCCTTTCCATTGCCTTGGTGGAAGCCGGCACCGGGCCAATCCCCATCACATCGGGGTGGACCCCTGCCACGGCAGAGCTCACGATTCGGGCCATCGGGGTCAAATCGTGCTTTTCCAAACCTTCCCCGGTGGCGAGGAGGAGGGCCGCAGCCCCGTCGTTCATGGGAGAGGAGTTGCCGGCGGTCACGGTGCCGCCAGCCTTGAATACCGGCCGCAGTGACGACAGTGTTTCGAGGGAAGCGTCGGGGCGCGGGCCCTCGTCGCTCTGGATCGTCGAGATGTTGCGACGCGCGGGATCGGAAGGAGCCTCGAGCGGCTCGATCTCATCTTTGAATCTCCCTCCCTCCGCTGCGGCGATGGCCTTCTGATGGCTTTCCAGGGCAAACCTGTCCTGGTCCTCGCGTGAGATCTTGTACTTCTCGGCGACACGTTCGGCGGTCATCCCCAGAGTGATCGGCGGATACATCTCCTCCATCATCGGGTTGACCATCCTCCACCCGAGGACGGTGTCGGCGATCTCGGGTGCGCCCATCGGGAACGGCCGGTCTGCCTTCGCCAGGACATACGGAGCCCGGCTCATGGACTCCGAGCCTCCGGCGACCATCACCTCGCCCCATCCGGCCCCTAACGAGTGTGCTGCCGAGATGATGGCCTGCATCCCGGAACCGCAGAGCCGGTTCACCGTGTTGCCGGGAGTCTCGATGGGCAGGCCAGCGAGCAGGGCGGCCATTCGGGCGACATTGCGGTTGTCCTCACCAGCCTGATTGGCGGCGCCCCACTGGACGTCTTCGATTTCTGAAAGGGCGACGCCGCCGTTGCGCTCCATCAGTTTCGAGATCGCATGTGCAGCGAGGTCGTCGGGTCGGACGTGGGCGAACTGGCCACCTCTCTTTCCCATCGGGGTGCGGCACCCGTCGACTATGTATACGTCTTTCATCGCTCGCTTCCTCGTGATTCTCACCGATAGGGCCGATAGCCCTATTACACCTCGCTCTGTTTCGCCGTATGTTCGCATGGTTTGGGATGGGGGTTAGGCAACGGCCCGGTTGCCGGGTGAACAGCGGGGAGCTCGTCCGGCGGCCGTGGCCAATGCCACCAACCCCGACTCGGCGCAGTCTCCACTACCGTCCGGTCGATGAAACGGCCTGATCAACTCCACTTCACAGAGTCCGAGGAAGCCAATCGCCTTCTCGCCGGCGACGACCTCGCAGTCCTCATCGGCATGCTCCTCGACCAGCAGTTCCCCATGGAAAGGGCCTTCTTCGGCCCACAACTGCTCAAGGACCGTCTCGGGGAAGATCTCGATGCCAGGAGAATCGCGGAAGCTGACCTCGCCCGGCTGGAAGAGATTTTCAAAGGCCCGCCCGCGATTCACCGGTATCCGGCGTCGATGGCGAAACGAACCCAGGATCTCTGCCAGGTGATAGTGGACGAATACGAAGGCGATCCGGCCCGAATCTGGACGACGGCAGGGAGCGGCAACGATCTGTTGAAGCGGCTCAAGGCGTTGCCCGGTTTCGGCGACGGGAAGTCCCGCATCTTCGTCGGTCTCCTCGGGAAGCGTCTCGGGATCCGCCCCGAAGGGTGGGAGGACGCAGCTGCGGATTGGCCGAGCATTGCCGACGTGGCGACATTCGACGATGTCCTCGAACTGAGAGAGCAGAAGCGGCTGATGAAACAGAAGAAGAGGGACTCTCCCGCTTAGCCGCGGCCACAGGGATCCTCGCCGATTCGTTTGGCGCCGGCCGCAGACCACTAGGTATATCGACCTATTTATCGCTAAACCGGAGGGCGCGGCTGTCCGATACCCACGTGATGGAGGAAAGAACGGACGACCGTGGATAAAAGCATGAACCTCTCAGGCCAATTGGCCGACTGGACGATGGACGACTTGCTTCAGATCGTTCAGGTGACCAAGAAGACCGGATCACTGGACATCGTGGGTGTTCACAAGGGCCGTGTCCATTTCCGTGATGGAAACATCACCGGTGCCGAGCTGCACAGTTCGAAGGGTGTCTATGCGGGAACCGACACTTCGGTAATCGCCGATGTCGTGTTCGTCCTGGGATCGATGACCGAAGGCGCATTTGCGATGGGCCGTTCCGATGGCCCCGATGTCGACGGAGTACCGATCGAGGCCATCACCGGCGCAATAGGTGAGCTGCGGGCGCTCGAGGCGGTCGTCGCCGATAAGGGTTTGATCGACGCCGGGGACGTGAAGCTCAAATCCACCATAGAGTCTGACGTCACCATCGCCCCCGAGGACTGGGCAGCAATCGCCTCCCTCGTGCAGCCGTTCACCTTCGCCAGCCTGGCCGAGCGCCTGGGGCGGGGGGCGGCAGTCCGGATGGTCCACGCTTTCCATCGTCTCGACCTTGCCGAAGCGGTCGAATCCGATCAAACAGGGTCGGTAATCGAACCTGTTCCCGGCGAGGTCAGCGAGGAAGAGTCCAACTGGCTCGACCGGCTTGCCGACGAGGTTTCCAGCACCGACTCCACCAAATGGCTCGACGATGCCGTCGCAGAAATGACTTCCGAAAGCAATGATTCCACCGCCAAAGCCCCGGTTGCGGCTGCGGCAGATGCCGAGGAGCCCGAGGCGGAACCCTCCGACCCCGAAGTTGTGATTGCACCGAATGAGCCCAAAGATCGCTCTACGGGAGCGCGCGGCATCTCGGCCCCTGCGTCAACCACCTTGACCACCGGTGTCTACGACGATATCCGCCGTCTCCGCAGCAAGGTCTCTGAGTAGTGCCCCGACCACTGACGTTTGTCGCGTTCAGGACCCGGACGACGCCCCTGACTTGGAACGAACATCGCCGACGTCACTGGCCAGAGCACATGCGGTAACGTCCCGCCGATGCGAGACAAGAGCCCCTGGGTTCCCGACCGCCCTCTCTTCATCGGTCTGGCCGGTGGCTCCGGCTCGGGGAAGACCACAGTTGCCGAAGATCTGATCGGCACCCTCGAGGGTGCCGTTTCCTACCTGCAGCATGATGCCTACTACCGGCACAAGCCGGAACTGTCCTACGAGGAGCGAACCAAGGTCAACTACGACCACCCCTCCTCGCTCGAGACCGAGCTGATCGTGGAGCACCTGGAGATGCTGCGGTCAGGAATCGCCGTCGAACGGCCCGTATATGACTTCGCACAGCACCTCCGTTCCGAAGAAACGGTTCATGTCGCCCCCGCTGCCGTGGTCCTCGTCGAGGGGATCCTCGTGCTCGCCGAAGCCGAACTGCGCAGTGAGCTCGATCTGAAGATCTTCGTCGACACCGCGCCCGACATCAGGCTGGCCCGTCGGATCGAAAGGGACATCCAGAAGCGGGGGAGGACCCTGGAGAGCGTCATCGCCCAGTATTTTGCGACGGTGCGCCCGATGCATATCGAATTTGTCGAGACATCGAAGCGGTATGCCGACCTGATAATCCCCGAGGGGCACAATCCCGCAGCTGTGGCAACGGTCATCGAATTGATTCGCTCCCGTCTCGGATAGTCCTCCTTCTTATACTCGTCGCAATGTCACAACAACCTTCCGTCGCAGTTCTCGGTGTCGGCGCTATGGGAGAGGCCCTGGTGTCCGGGTTGCTCCGCGCCGGTTGGGGGAACCGAAACGTTTCTCTTTGTGTTCGTCGGATGGAGCGGGGCGACGTCCTGGCCAACCAGACCGGGTGTCAGGTCCACCTCGACCCGGCAGAGGCCATTGCCGGCAGCGACGTGGTTGTCGTGGCCGTAAAGCCGCGCGATGTCCCGACTGTGGTCAACGCAATTGCGTCCTCGTTGCGCCCGGACCAGCTGGTCATTTCCCTGGCCGCCGGGGTCACCACTGCCACATATGAGTCGCTGCTGTCGGCCTCACCTGTGGTCAGGGCGATGCCCAATACACCGGCCCTGGTCGGTGAAGGGGTGACCGGCATCGCCGGTGGCACACGGGCCGGTGCCGCCGAACTGGAGAAGGCTCGGGTGATCCTGGGAGCGGTGGGTGATGTCAGGATCATGGACGAGTCGTTGCTCGACGCCATCACTGCGGTTTCCGGTACCGGGCCCGCCTACGTCTTCCTGCTTGCGGAGGCATTGACTGACGCCGCCATTCGCGAAGGGCTGCCTCGCGACATCGCGGAGATGTTCGTAAATCAAACGGTGCAGGGTGCAGGCAGGTTGCTAACCGCCATCGACAAGACACCTTCGGAGCTGAGGGCCCAGGTCACCTCTCCGGGAGGAACTACCGCAGCAGCCCTTCACGTGCTGGAAGAGCGCGGGTTCAGAGCCATCGTCGAGGATGCGGTGCGGGCGGCAGCGAAACGGGCTCACGAACTCGGGGAAGCCGGGTGAGTGTCTTCTCCCGGGTTTTGACCGCCACCACCCAGTCCCGTCCGGTAGAGAAAGTGATCACGGGCACGACGCCGGGAAAGGCGCTTGCCTCGAGGTTCGTCGCAGGGGAGACCCTGGAGGAGGCGGTAGCGATTGCTGCTGAGCTCAACCGGAGTGGTTTCCTCGTCTCCCTGGATTTGCTCGGGGAGGAGGTTCACGACGAGGAATCGGCTCGCAACGCACTTGCTGAATATCTCGAGTGCCTCGATCGGATCGCAGAGGACGGCCTCGATGCAAACATCTCCGTCAAGCTGACCCAGCTCGGTCTCAGCATCGACCGGGAGCTGACGATCGAACTCGTGGCGCAGCTCGCCGAAAGGGCAGCAGAGGTGGGCACAACTGTGACGATCGACATGGAAGACTCGCGATTCACCTCCGACACAGTGGACATCTTCGCCGACGCCCAGGAGAGGTTCGGCAACCTCGGGATCGCTATTCAGGCATACATGAAGCGCACTCCCGCCGACCTCGACCGCCTCATCCCGTTGGGCGGGCATATTCGCCTCTGCAAGGGGGCATACGTGGAGCCGCCCGAGGTGGCCCTGACTATCAAACGCGCCGTGGACGCTGCCTTTGTCGCCCAGCTGGAGCAACTGATGGTGGCGGAGTCGATCCGCCCGGCGGTGGCCACACACGATCTGAAGATGGTCGAGCGGGCCCGTCAGCTCGCGTCCCAGCGCCTGGGGTACTTCGAGTTCCAGATGCTCTACGGGGTGCGTCCGGCTCTACAACAATCGTTGGTCGAGGAGGGGTTCCCGTTACGGGTCTATCTCCCGTTCGGGTCGCAGTGGTACCCGTATCTGACCCGGAGGATGGCCGAGCGACCGGCAAACCTGTGGTTCTTCGTGAGGTCGCTGGTCGACTGAACTGCCAAAGAGAAAGGGCAGCCGGATGGCTGCACTTTTCTCATTTCTTGTCGGACGAGACTCAGGCTGCCCTATCCAGGCTCGGTTGGTCGACCGAGGGAGGTTCGGCCAGCCTCTCGCCAAGGGCGATGAGTCCGTTTCCGATGGCCCCTCTGAACGAGTGGCCGTTCCGGACCATGGGGCCGCCGGCTTTGGCCGATCGGGCCATACGTCTGTGATCTGAGGCTATCTGGAGTCTCCCGACCCGATAGTCGTATTCGCTTCTGTCAATCAACGGGTACATCTGGTACTCCTTTCTCATGCAAGTGCTGACTTGTCTTGTGGTCTCATGTAGCTCTCGAGGAATGCTGAGGCGTCCTCGAATGCCTGCGGTCTGAGGCCGTATTTGGATTCGGCTTTGGTCGATCCCATCTGGACCCGGACCAGCCCGGCAGCCCTCAGGATCGTGATGTGGTGGTGAACTGTTGACTTGGTCAGGTCGAGCATCTCGGTCAATTCGTCGAGGCTCGTGTCTCCCTCAGAGAGCCGACGGAGGATTCTCAGCCTCTTCTCATCACTCAGTGCCTTGTAGAACCGGACCATCCAGGACGGCGGTGCCTCAGGATTGAGGTTGAGGAACTCGTCGGCGAGCCCGTAACAGACGATCAACGCATCCCGGTACTGATCGATCAGCGACAGTGGCCTCACCACCACCGACGGAACCAGGATCACCCGGCAAACACCGAGCGGGATCTCGTAGTCGAGGCCATTGGTTACCTCTTCGATCACGTCCTTGGCGCTATCGCGGGTGGCCACCGAGCGGCGGGCCCCCGCCGCTGCGGCGATTGCCTTGCCGAACTCTTCTTCATACTTCGAGAAGACTTCATTCCGGAACCTTCGCAATGTCGCTGCCATCCGGTCTCGCATCTCGATGGGGTCCATCTCGAACATTGCCACTACCTGGTCGACGCCTTCCTGGTCCATACTCGAGCCGATGATCTCTCGCACGAAGTTGATGTCGCCCTGCGCCGCCTGCTCGATCAAGGATGGAGGTGGCGGGCTCTGGCCCGTCTCGAGAGCGTTCTGCTCACCGAGGTAGCCGAGGATCCATCGCCGTAATCGCTGCGGGTTCAGTTCTCCGATCCAGGTAAAGACGCTGTCCGGGTCGTGGGGATGCGGCGCCACCGAGATGAGCCCGAGGAGACTGAGCCACACTGAGCAATGACTTCCACCAAACCTGACGATCTCTTCCTTGAGATCGTCGGGAGTGGCGTCGTGCGCCTCTGTGAACCAGTCGGCACCCAGATCGAACGATCCGGTGTACTTCTTCGAACTGAAGAGACTCCACACCGTGATCACCACCTCATACGAGATGGCACCGTCGACCTCGATCGGGATCCGGCGCGTTGCGCTGTTCAGTTCCCTGACCTTCTGTTGTGGTGTGACTAATTCGGGCATTTTGAATCCCTCACGGGTAATTCGATAATCATCGAACGGAATTGTATCATACGAATCTTCTACATGCAAGGAGCTATTCGATAAACTTCGTATGACAGTTTCGCTTATCATCGGAGTCGCATGCGATCCGGGGAAGCGATGGCAGGCAGAGGTTTCCGGTGGATATACACTCCGGCGCTATGACCGCCACGACGGAGCAGGAAACCGGCATAGACGCCAACCGGCGCCCGTCGGCGGTGCCGGTGATTTTTGAGGCGCTGGGTGTCTTCTCGGCCGTTGCCACCCTGCTTCTCGGAGTGTTGGGGACGATTCCCGAGCATCCACAATTCGACGTCGGCCGCAAGGTGTTCGGAAACGTGCCAGACGCGGTTGTAGCCGTCTTCTATGTGAGTGTTGCCGGATTTCTCTGGCTGACTTTCCACTTGCTGGCCCAGCGGTCGAGGTCGTGGCTCCAGGGCCGGCCCGAGACCAGGTGGGGCGACTGGCGGAAGAGGTTCCGACGGCTGGGCCAGGGTCTGCGGATGGAGACATTGATGCGGGACCGACGCATGGGTGTCATCCATTCGATGATCTACTACGGCTTCATTGTGCTGTTTCTGGGCACCGTCACCCTCGAGATCGACCATCTCCTGCCTGCCAACCTCAAATTCCTCCATGGAGCGTTCTATCAGGGTTACTCGGCGGTGCTCGACCTCGCCTCACTCGTCTATTTGGGGGGCGTCGCGCTCGCTGCAGCCAACCGTTACGGAGCAAGGCCGTCGCGCCTCAAGTCGAAGACCAAGCCCGAAGACGGGTTGATCCTCCTGACGCTGGCTTTGATGGGAATCACCGGGCTGCTCACCGAGGGAGCCCGCATCTCACTCGTTGCCCGCCCTGACTTCGAAGTGTGGTCTTTTGTCGGATATCCGATCTCGCTTTTGATCCCGCAGGCGGCGGCTGGTGATTTCCACCTCGCGATGTGGGTGATTCATGTTCTCAGCTTCGTAGCCTTCCTCGTGGTGCTTCCGATGACCAAGCTCCGCCACATGGTCACCTCGCCGGCAAACCTCTTCCTCAGCCCGCACGAACGGCCCAAGGGGGCGATGCGGCCGATGCCGAACCTGATGGAGGCCGACGACATCGAATCCATAGGTGCGTCTCTGGCCAGCGACCTCACCTGGAAGCAGATATTCGACACCGACGCCTGCACCATCTGTGGCCGGTGCACCTCGGTGTGCCCCGCCAACATCACCGGCAAGCCCCTGGACCCGCGGGAGATGGTGCTCAAGTCGGGTGAGGTGGCTGCGGCAAATGCCGGAGTTGGCCCCCCGGTTGGATCACTTGCGACGTTGGCGCCCGGGGCGGGCCTCTTCGATCGGATCACCGTAGAGGAAGCTTTCGCATGTACCACTTGCCGGGCCTGCGATGAGATCTGCCCTGTAGACATCGAGATCCTCGACCGCATCCTGGACATGCGGCGCCACCTCACGCTCATGGAGTCGGAGTTCCCTGCCGAACTGGGTAAGGCGTTCGTCGCGATGGAAAACCAGTCGAATCCGTGGGGGATGAGCCAGCAGGCCCGCGCCGATTGGACGAAAGAGCTCGATTTCGAAGTCCCGGTTTTCGGAGAGAACGGCAAAGACACCGCCGATTACTTGTGGTTTGTCGGATGTGCCGGGTCCTTCGACGATCGCAACACCGCGGTGTCGGTCGCTCTGGCACGGCTGCTGCGGACGGCCGACATCGATTTCGCCATCCTGGCCGGCCGGGAGCTTTGCAACGGCGACCCGGCCCGGCGTTCCGGCAACGAGTTCGTCTTCCAGCAGCTCGCCTTGCAGAACATCGGGACCTTCGGCGAGATCGGCGTGAAGAAGGTGATCACCCAGTGCGCCCACTGTTTCAACACAATCGCAAACGAGTATCCGCAGTTCGGTGGCAACTACGAGGTCGTGCACCACAGCCAGTTGCTGGCATCGTTGTTGACCCAGGGCCGGCTGCCCGAACCGGTCAAGGCCGACGGGCAGCGGAAGAAGATCGCCTATCACGATCCTTGCTACCTGGGCCGTCATAACGACGTCTATATCTCCCCCAGGGAAGTGGCCGCTGCTCGCAGCGATATCGACCTGGTGGAGATGCCGAGGCATGGCACCCGGGCGTTGTGCTGCGGTGCCGGCGGAGCCCGGTTCTGGATGGAGGAGCAGACCGGCAAGAAGGTGAACATCGAGCGTGCGGAGGAAGCCCTTTCCACCGAAGCCGATGAAATCGCAGTCGCCTGCCCGTTCTGTTTGGTGATGCTCGACGACGGGGTCAAGGAACTGGGCAGAGACGACGTGAAGGTGCGCGATATTGCGGTGATCCTCGCCGAGGGGATTCTGCCTGCACCGGGGGATGGGTGAGCCTGAAGAAGCTGTTCGCCCTGGTGACGGTGACCATGGCGTTTGGCTGCACGGCTGCGCCGGGCGGTTCGTCGGAATCGACCGTGGTATCGGTGACGACCACTACCACCACGATTCCAGGCCGTGTCGCAGCTATCGAGTATGTGGCCTGTCTTCGCACCGAAGGAGTCGAGGTAGATGACATCCCCATCGACGCCCACGGGCGGCCGATGCTCAACGCCATCAACGACCAGCTCAACTATACCGACCCGGCGACAGTTGAAGCCGTCTCTGCTTGTGCCGGCATCCTCTCCGAGGGCGCTCTCGACCTCGGGTTCGACGAGACCTTCCGCCAGGCCGTCGTGGAACAACTTGCGGCCTTCTCGCGGTGCCTTCGCGCCCGGGGGGTCGATACCTTCCCGGACCCGGTTCCCGGGTTCATCGGAATCGGCTCCCCTTACCCGGTTGCGGAAATCCCTTACGACGATGCCGGTCTGCCGGCGGCAGTCGAGGCATGCGAGAAGACCATCTTTGGTCGTTTTCCCGGGGCCAGCGGCTGACACGAAGATCACTTCCGCCAATGCTTCTATTCTTGCTCGGGTGACAGCACCCGCTCCGGTCATCGATTCTCATGTCGACGAGGCAACCGACAAGGACCGACCCTGGCAGGTTGTGGTGTGGGACGACCCCGTCAACACGATTCCTTACGTCATCTACGTCTTCCGCAAGCTCTTCGGCTATAGCGAGCGCAAGGCAAGGAAGCTGACGATGGAGGTGCACCACGAAGGCCGGTCGGCGGTCTCTGATGGTCCCAGGGAACAGGTCGAGGCCCAATGTTTTCAGCTCCACGCCTATGGCCTCTGGGCCACAATCGAGCAGACCTGATGGGCCGGCGATTTCAGACGACCAGGGCGGGGCGTATCTCCCTGCAGCTCGACCCGGCCGAGTCCGCCTTCCTCTCCGACATGTTGAGAATGCTGGAGAGTGTGGGACAGGTGGATGGTGACCCCGGCGAGAAGCGACTGAACGTCCCCGCCTATCTGGGGGATGCTGAATCGGCAGAGGAGTGGCGCCGACAGATGAGCGACCGGATCGAGGACGGAAGGGCCGGCGACAGGGAGGTCCTCCGTTCGGCGATCGAAACCGACGATAGGTTGACGCTCGAACCGGCTGGAGCCGAGGCGATCCTTCGTGTGGTCAACGAGGCCCGGCTGGTGCTTGCGGCGCGGCTGGGGATCGAGGTCGAGTCTGACTACGAGCAACTCGACCCCGGTGGGACCGTAGCTCTGCACTATCTGGGCCTGTTTATCGAGGATCTCACCGATGAACTGTCCAGGATGCTCTGATCACATGCAGGTTTCGCCGTCGATGAGTAGTTTCCGGGTTAACACTGTGCCGTTTGACAAAGTGGAGGATTCTTGGTCGCCGATCCGATAGCAGAGCTCCGCAGCCCCGAGGGAGCCTTGATCTCGATGTACATGGAACGTCCCAGTCCAGGAGGTTTCAGCGCACTCATCTCCGAGCTCGGGAGAGACGTCCGCAACGTCGCCCGGACCCGGGACAGGGTCGTCCAGAAAAGTGTCGAAGCGGACATTCACCGGATTAGGGGGGAGGCCGAGCGTTTCGAGCTGGAGGCTGTCCCGGCATATGCAGTCTTCGCAGCTTCGGTGAACGCCATCTATCAGATCAAGCCGCTCGCTCACCCGGTCGCATCCAGGAGCACCCTTGGCTCCAGGCCCTACCTACGCCCGCTCCGTGCCGAGCCCCGTCCCTCCCGGACTGCAATCCTCGTGGCCGACCGCGCTGAAGCCCGTGTGTTCGTGGGGTACGACGGGTCGATTGCAGAAGTTGGAGCCCCGCTGAACGCCGATGCGGGCAAGTCGAACTTTGGTGGGTTTGCCGGTTACGAGGAGCACACGGTGCGGGGACGGGCCGACGAGGTTGCGGCGCGTCTGTGGCGGGAAGCCGGCCAGCGCCTGTTGGATGGCCACCAGGATGTGCCTTTCGACTCGATCGTCATCGGCTGTCACGAGGAAGCCGTGGATGACATCCGCAATCAGCTGCACCCATACCTCCGGGCTCTCCCCCACGGAACCTTCCCGGTAAGCCCTTCCGAAGTCTCGATCCAACGGCTGCGGCATGAGGTCGACGAGCAGAATCGATCGATTCGCGAGGAAAGGGAGATGGCGCTGGTGTCGACTCTGATGGCAGCAACCAGCAGGGGGACGGGGGCGGTGGTTGGTCTTGCCGACACCCTGCGGATGGCCAACGTCCAGGGGATTTCGGATCTCGTCGTCGCCGGTTCGTTCTCCCGGCCGGGAGTGATGTGCCCGGCATGTGGTTTTCTCGGACGGGACGGGACCGTATGCGACGTTTGCGGGAACGGGCTGCACGAGGTCGCCGATGTCGTCGCGGCGATGATCGACTCCACTGTCGAGGCCGGAGGCCTGGTCCATCAGGTTGTCATCGGTTCGGTACTAGACAGGGACGGGATCGGCGCCCTGACCCGCTTCGATATCGGCGGTCTCGACTGAGCACGCCACCGCCACTACCTTCCCCCAGATGTCCGTAGCAGCTCTCATCCTCGCCGCCGGTGGATCGGTGCGACTCGGGCGGCCCAAGCAGCTCGAGCCGTGGGGCGAAGACTCCCTTCTCGAACATGTCATCAAACGGACCAGGGGCTTCCCGGTCGACGAGGTGTGGGTCGTGATCGGCGCCCTTTCCGACGAACTGCTCGACAAAGTCGATTTCCTCGATGCCAACGTTGTCGAGAATCCGGAGTGGGAGGAAGGCATCGCCTCGTCGATCCGGGCCGGCCTCGATGCACTCACCCAGCTGTCACGGTGCGACTCTGCCCTGATCGTCCTGGGAGACCAGCCGGATGTGTCCGCGGAGGTCGTCGAGGAGCTGCTGGTGTCGCATCGCCGCTCCGACAGCCGGGTCAGCGTTCCCAAGTATCGCTACAGCCGGGGCAACCCTGTTGTCGTCGACCGTTCGCTCTGGCCCCGATTGATGTCACTCGAGGGCGACGATGGTGCGGGCCGGCTCTGGCAGGCCCATCCGGAGTGGGTTAACGAGGTCTGGTTCTCTGAGATGGGCCCGCGCGATGTCGACACCGACGTCGATGTCAGAGACATGAAGCCGCGGGATGGGTCCCAATGAAAGGGATGGCTCCGATGTCTAATGTTACGAGGATGACGTTGTTTTGGAGTCGCGGTTAATGGGGCGAATCGACGAAGTCGCCGGATTAGGTGTCAGGCAGGCCACAAGCCTTCGCAAGGCCGGGGTAAAGACCAGCAAGGGGCTGATCGAAGAGGCTTCGACCAGGGCCGGGCGCAGCGCATTGTCCAAGAAGACCGGGATACCTCCACGTGATCTCAAATCGTGGGTTCACCACGCCGATCTCCTTCGGGTCAAAGGCGTCGGGGGTGAGTACGCCGAGTTACTGGTTGCTGCCGGTGTGGACACCATCCGGGACCTTCGCCGCCGCAACCCGACCGCATTGGTGGCCAAGGTCATCTCGATGAATGGTTCGAAGAAAGTAGTGAGGCGACTCCCCACCGAGGCAATGGTCGCCGGCTGGATCGAATCGGCCACACTGATCGAGCCTTCCATCGACAAATAGCCCACCGGCGCGCAGCACTGATTCAAATCGGCTGTGGGTAGCATCGGGTCCTGATGACGGTACGAAGGATGACAGCACGCAGATGACTGCCAAAGACCTTACCGGTTACGAGCCTGGTTATACCCCTCACATTGGTGAGAGCCGCCAGTACTGGCGCGACATCATCCTCGGGGTCAACGATGGACTGGTGTCGATGTTTCTGCTGGTGGCCGGGGTGGTCGGTGGTGGTCTCAACTCGAGCCAGGTCCTGCTCACCGCGATTTCCGGTGCGGTGGCCGGCGCAATCTCGATGGCTGCAAGCGAATATCTGGCAACGAAGTCCCAAGACGAGGTTCTCGAAGCCGAACTGGTGCTGGAGCGCACCCACATCAGGGACTTCCGGGAGTCGGAGTTGGAGCAGCTTCGTGAGATGTTCTCCGACATGGGGTTGCTGGCGGAGGATGTCGAGGCGGTGGTGGGCGCCTTCGACCGTTCCGACGAGGCGATGCTCAATGCGATGAAGTCGCTCGAATTCGGCGTAGTCGACTCGGAGCGACGCTCTCCCTATACGGCGATGGCGCTGTCAGGGTTGCTCTTCCTCGCCGGGTCGATTCCCTCCGTACTCCCGTTTGCCTTTGGCCTGCGACCGTCAGTCGGCCTGGCCATCGCATCAGTGCTCTCGCTCTCGGGTTTGTTCATGGTCGGCGTGGTCAAGGCCCGGGTCGTCGGGTCCAGCCGCCTCAAGGCCGGTTTCGAAAACCTGGTGATCGCCGGCATCGGCGGTGTTCTCGCATGGTTCATCGGAGACATCATCGGGAGAACTTTCCTCTGATCAGTTAGCGTTGCGCTTGCTATTGCTAGCAGCTTGCGATATACTCACATATTGTGAACGATAGCAAGCAGACCGATCTCGGTGATTTCATCCGCCAGCAGCGGGAGAGGGCGAACCTGTCCTTGCGGCGCCTGGCCGATTCAGCCGGCATCTCAAACCCGTACCTCAGTCAGATCGAGCGTGGGATTCGGAAGCCTTCGGCAGAGATCTTGAAACGGCTATCGCGCGCACTGGAGATTTCGGCCAACTCGATGTACACAAAAGCCGGGTTGTTCGACGAGGAGTTCGACTCGCCGTCAGTTCTCGATGCCATCGACGCTGACGGGGGTCTGACCCCTGACCAAAAGAAAGTGCTGCTCGACCTGTACCGGACAATGAGCCGGGCGAACGGTCTGGCAGCTGAAGAGCAATAGGAGAAAATCATGCAGGCAAAGAACGTCCTGTACGCGGCCGTCGGCGCTCCCGTCGTAGCCGCTCGCAAGGTCTCCGACTCCGTCGGAACCCTGCGCACCAAAATCAATGAAGAAGCTGGCGACTACACCAAGTACGCCACCAAGACTGTCGAGGACTGGGCGAAAGAGGGCGAGAAGCTCGTCTCCCGCGTCGCGGACAACGATAAGGTCGAAGAACTCGCCTCACGCGTCGACCTCGACCAGGCCAAAGAGCAGGTCGGCAAGCTGCGCACGCAGCTCGAGGACATGCTCGACACATGGCGGTCGTCGTTCCGTCCGGAGAAGAGCGTGACCAAGGTCGAGGTGACCGAGGCCACGAAGCCCGCCTCCAAGACCAGCACGGCGAAGAAGCCTGTGGCGAAGACAGCTGCGAAGAAGCCTGCTGCCAAGTCGACCACGGCGAAGAAGCCTGCCGCGAACACAGCTGGGAAGAAGCCTGCTGCCAAGTCGACCACGGTCAAGAAGCCTGCAGCGAACACGGCTGCGAAGAAGCCTGCTGCCAGGACCAGCACGCCAAAGCCGAAGACGACCGAAGCTGCCAAAGCTTCCTGAGGGCCCCTCCTCACGATGATGACGGGTTCCCGATATCGGGGACCCGTTCCCGTTTTCCACTAGTTGGAGGCCAGAGCACTAGACGTCGCGCAAAGCCGCCAGGGTCTGTTCCAGGGCGTCTTTGGCATCGGCAAAGTACATGAGGGTGTTGTCGTTGTAGAAGAGCGGGTTGTCGGTGCCGGCGAAACCGGGGGAGAGGCTTCGCTTGACCACGATCACAGTTCCGGCACGGTCGACATTGAATATCGGCATGCCGTAAATCGGTGACGATGAGTCATCACGAGCTGAAGGGTTCACCACGTCGTTTGCCCCGAGGATGAGCACAACGTCGGTCTGGGGCAGCTGGGGGTCGGCTTGCTCCAGGTCGAGCAGCTGCTCGTAGGGCACGTCTGCCTCGGCCAGCAAGACGTTCATATGCCCGGGCATCCGGCCCGCCACCGGATGTATCGCGTAATGGACCGTGATCCCCCGGTCCTCCAGGGCGTTGGCCAGCTTGCGCGTTGCATGCTGCGCCTGAGCGACGGCGAGGCCGTACCCGGGAACGACCATCACCGTTTCGGCGAATCCGAGGGCGATGGCGGCATCCTCGGCGGTCGCCCGCTTCACCGGCTTTGTGCTCATCTCGCCTAAACCGGAAATTGCGTTCCCGCTGCCGAAGCCGGCGAAGAGGACATTGGCCAGAGAGCGATTCATGGCTTTGGTCATCTGAATGGTGAGGATCAACCCGGCCGCACCTACCAGGGCCCCTCCGATGATCAGAGCGTTGTTCTCGATCACGAAACCTGCCGACGCCGCGGCCAGGCCCGAGAAAGAGTTGAGCAACGAGATGACGACCGGCATATCCGCCCCGCCAATCGGGATGACCGCCATGACCCCGATGATCAGCGCTACGGCGCCCAGCACCCAGTACACGTCAGGGTTGCCGTCGGCCATCACCAACACGCCGGCCCCGATCGCCACGACCACCAGAAAGGCGTTCACCCCCTGCTGCCCCGTAAAGACGATCGGGTTGCCTCCGATCAGCCCCTGGAGCTTGGCGAACGCAACGAAACTGCCGGAAAAGGTCACCGCCCCGATGAGGGTCGAGATGAGGATGGTCACAGTTGTCTGTGCAGGGAGAAGAGACAGGTCAGATTCGAGCACCGCGACCGCGGCGACCAGCGCCGAGGCGATACCGCCGAGACCATTGAAGACGGCAACCATCTGAGGCATCGCCGTCATTTGCACCCGCAGCGCCCCCCAGACCCCGATGACCGTTCCCACAACGAGGCCCGAAGCGACGGTCTCCCAGTTGACGATATCGGCGTCCAGCAGAGCTACCACCAGCGCCACCAGCATCCCCGCTGCGGCAATACGATTACCCGAGCGCGCCGTCTTCGGGCCCCCGAGGCGTCTGAGGCCAACGATGAAAGCGACCGCGGAACCCAGGTAAAGCAGTTCGATCATCTGGCGCCCTGGTCCTTGCTCGCGTCTCTGGCTCCGGGCCTGCGGAACATCTGGAGCATCCGGTCGGTGACCAGGAAGCCGCCGACGACGTTCACCGTGGCGGTGACCACGGCGAGGAACCCGAGCACTTCGACTATCGGGGATGCACCGAGACCGGCGGCAGTTACCGCGGCGATCACAGTTATGCCGGATATCGCGTTTGCGCCGGACATCAGGGGAGTGTGCAGAGTGGGGGGAACCTTGCTGATCACTTCGAACCCGACGAAGGCCGCCAGAACGAAGACCGTGATTCCGACGATAAGGACACTCATGAGGCCCCACTGGAGCTGATACGACGGCGCACGACTGGATGGTTCACTTTGCCCTCATGGGTAATGCAAGCCTCGGAGATGATCTCGTCGTCGAAGTCCATGGACAACTCTCCATCCTCACCGGTGATCCGGTCGAGCAGTGATGCCACATTGCGGGCGTACATCTGGCTGGCGTCGTAGGCGACCTGTCCGGCAAGGTCGACGGCACCGACGATCGTGACACCGTTGACCACAACTGTCTCTCCGGGAACTGTTGGCTCACAGTTGCCACCCGCTGGTGCAGCCACGTCGACGATCACCGAGCCGGGCCGCATCCGCTCCACCATCTCCGTCGAGACAAGCAGGGGGGCGGGAGAGCCCGGAATCTGTGCTGTTGTGATCAGGACGTCGGCCTCGGCAACATGTGCGCTCAGGGCATCTTGTTGGCGTCGCTGGGTCTCATCTGCGACCTGTTTGGCGTAACCGCTTGCCGCTGCCGCAGATTCGTCGACAGGAGCCGACACGAATTTGGCCCCGAGGCTCTCGATCTGCTGGCTGACCTCAGGACGGATGTCGTATGCGGAGACGACAGCCCCCAATCGCTTGGCGGTCGCGATCGCCTGCAACCCGGCGACACCGGCGCCGAGGACCAGGAGCTTCACTGGCGGGATGGTGCCTGCCGCGGTCACCAACATCGGGAACAAGCGCGGGCTGGTGAAGGCGGCGGTGAGGACAGCCTGGTAGCCGGCCGCGGTGGCTTGTGACGACAGTGCATCCATGCTCTGGGCGAGAGTTGTTCGCGGAATTGCCTCCATGGCAAACGAGGTGATCTCGCGGTCGATCATCGCCTGCACGTGCGGCCCTGCGGCGAAAGGGTCGAGAAACCCGATGAGAACTGCGCCGGAGGGGATGCTTTCGATCAGGCCTACGGTCGGGGGGCCTACGGTGATGATTACCTCGGCTCCGGTCAGGGGGTCGCTACCCACGTCGGCTCCCGCCGATCGGTACTGCTCGTCGTCGAAACCCGCTGCCTCTCCAGCTCCCGACTCGATCGAGACCTGGTGGCGGTTCTCGACGATCCTTACGACCACCTGTGGCGTGAGGGCCACCCGGCGCTCACCCGTCGACTCCTTGGGAACTGCAATCCGCATCAGCTTTGCACCTGCCCCGATCCGAGGTTCAAGAGTGCGGCCACCCCACCGCGTATCCCGTGGCCGACCGCCGCCTCGTCCAACTGGAAGGACGAAGAGTGGAGGTCGCCGTGGCCCTTTGCCGCACCCAGCCTGACCAGGGCACCGGGCACGACGTCGAGATAGTTGGCGAAGTCCTCACCTCCCATACTGGTCGGGGTGTGGACTATGGCTTCGTCGCCGTAGAGCGAACTTATTGCGTCGGCCACCCTTGTGACTACCCGGGCGTCGTTGACCACCGGGGGGATCGCCCGCTGATAGGTGAGTTCGTAACCGGCCTCGCTGACCGCGACCAGGTTGGAGAGGATCTTCTCCATAAGCGCCGGCATCTCGTCCCACACCTCCCGGTCGAGTGCGCGCGCCGTGCCTTTCAGCTCCAGGCGGGTCGGGATGACATTTTCGGTTGTCCCACCGTGTATCGAACCGAAAACCACCGTGAGGGCGCGCCTCGCGTCGATGCTCGACCTGAGGGCGGCGGGGAGGTCGACCACGATTCGCGCCGCAGCGTCTACGAGGTTGACGGTCTGGTGTGGCCGGGCGGTGTGGCCGCCCGGGCCGGTCAGGGCAATGGTGAATTTGTCGGCGCTGGCTGTGATCGCGCCGATCCGTATGCCGAACTTGCCCGCTTCGGTTGCAGGGTCGACGTGGAACGCCAGAATCGAGGACAGTCCGTCGACCAAACCGTCGCCGACCATCTCGACAGCTCCGCCCGGAAAGCCCTCTTCGGCAGGCTGGAACAGAAATCGGACCCCGGGGCTTTTTTCAATCTGGCTGAGGACAACGGCGATACCGAAGGCGATAGCCGAGTGGGCGTCATGGCCGCAGGCATGCATCCATCCCGGATTCAGCGACTCGGGTATGTTTCCCGCGGGCTCTTCTATAGGTAGTGCGTCGATATCGGCCCGGAAGGCGCAGACCGGGTTGGGCTTGCTGTCAACCCATAACCCGGTGCGCGGCGTCCGGTCCCCCGGTTCCAGCCCGAAAGCTACTAGCGCCTCTTTGATGAGCCGGGTTGTCTCGTATTCGTGATACGAAGGTTCCGGGTTCTGATGTAAGTCTCGTCGCAGCTCGAGGGCCCGAGGCAGGACGCGCTCGATCAATTCTCCGACTTCATCGGGTGGTTGCATGCACCTGAAGCCTAACCGCAACAGGAAAGGATCTTGTTGGCTGACGCTTACTCGTAGAAGAGGCGCTCGAAAACACGGCGGGCCCGTCTCGTGACCTGTAGGAAGTGTTCTCGCAGTTCGACGGTCCTGTCGTAACCAAGCGACGATGCCAGCTTGGAAAGCTGATCAGGATCTGTCGGCAGGGAGTCGGCGAGACGCCCCCGCTGTAGATGCAGACGTAGTCGCACTCGGGTGCAGAACTCGTATGAGTTGATCAGGGTGTTGTGGTCGCTCGTCTGGATCGCTCCCATCTCGAGCAGTGCGCTCAGGGCCTTCGGCGTCACGGTTGTGCGGAGGTCGGGGTTGGCAGCCCCGTGCTTTAGCTGGAGAAGCTGGGTCACGAACTCGATGTCGCTGAGAGAGCCCGGGCCCAGCTTTATGTGAAAGTCGGCATCCTCATCCGGGTCGATGCGCTCCGTTTCGACCCGCGCCTTGATCTTGCGGATCGATTGGATCACCTCGGGCCTGACCTGCTCACGCCAGAGAATCGGGTTGATCGTGCCGTAGAAGGCGTTGATCACATCTGGATGGCCTCCAACCGCTCTTGCCCGGGTGAGGGCAAGGATCTCCCAGGGCTCTGCCCACTCCGTGTAATAGCGACGGAGGCTCTCCACCGAACGTGCTATCGGGCCGCTCTTGCCTTCTGGCCTGAGGCCGGCGTCGAGTTCGTAGCCCTCTCCGTGTTTGCCGGGATCACTGAGGATCTGGCGCAACTGTCCGGGAATGGCCAGAGCTTCATCTCGATCCATTCCCTCGTAGACATACATCACGTCGAGGTCGGAACCGTAGGACAGCTCGCCGCCTCCCCACCTTCCCAGCGCAATAACCGCAAACTTCTGCGACGGAGCGGCGGCTTCGAGCGCTGCGGCCATCGCGGCGTCTGCGGTGACAGAGAGAGCTTCGATCGTCCCCGTAACCGGGTGGTTTCTCAGAATGTCCCGGGCGGCGATCCTGAGGCGGCGTCGGCGGGCGAATCTCCGGATCGTCCCGATCCGGTCGTCGATGTCCGGCCGGGACTCCAAGAGCCCGAGGAGCCGGGAGACGGACTCATCGCGGTCCCTGACCTGGTCCAGCGCCTCGTCGCTCTCGAGTCTGGGGATTGCTTCCGGAATGCGGTCGATCAGGTCGCCGAGAAGGCGTCCCGTTCCCAGGAGCATGGCCAGGCGCTCGCCGGTGGTCGGACTGTTCAACAGGCGCGCCACCAGCGACGAGTGGTCGGGGGTGTGGGCCAACAACAGCCGGAGCTGACTCAAACCCAGATCCGGATCGGGCGAAAGTGACAGCCAATCGAGCATCAAGGGCATCATCTGCTGCATCGCCGTCGATCTTCTGCTGAGGCCCTTGGTTAGCTCTTCGAGGGCTTTGCCCGACTCCCGGGGATTCCCGAACCCAAGTGCAGTCAGCCGCTCACCCGCCCGGTCGGGGCCCAGGCGGGCACTCGGGGAGCCGACCAGGGACTCGAGCACCGGTCTGAAGTAGATCCGCTCGTGGAGGGTTCGGGCCCGGCTCCTGGTCTCCCTGAGTCGCTCAGTCAGCTCTTCGGCGTCATTCATCCCGAGGTTGGATGCCAGGCGGGCCCGATCGTCCTCCCCACCGGGGAAACGGTGGGTCTGGCGGAGGTCCCAAAGCTGTATCTGGTGTTCGAGGCGACGGAGGAACCGGTATCCCTCCTCGAGTTCTGCGCGCTCTTCGGGTGTGATGAACTCCCCGGATTCCAGGGCGTCGAGCGCTCCGAGGGTGGACCGCACCCGCACCGTTGCGTCGTGCCTGCCATGGACCAGCTGCAGCATCTGGACGGTGAACTCGATGTCCCTGATCCCACCGGGCGCCCGCTTGATGTCCTCGGGACTTGCCCGCTCCTCCGTCATTGCCTTGATCCTCCGCAGACCGCGGAGGGCATCGACGTCCAGCCCCTTCTCCCAGACGAACCGCGATGCCAATGCATCGAATTGCCGGCCAAGTGCCTCGCTCCCGGCCGCCGGTCGCGCCTTGATCAACGCCTGCAACTCCCAGGGCTCGGCCCATTTCTCGTAGTAGCGCTCATAAGCCTCCATCCGCCGGGTCAAGGCCCCCATCGTCCCTTCCGGTCGGAGGTCGGCGTCGATGATCAGGCCGGGACCTTCGAAAGTCGAGTCGGAGAGTGTCGCCATGAGCCTGCTCGCCAGTGCCAGCGCCGCCCTCCGTCCCGCTTCGGGATCAGACGGGTACTCACCGTGGACGAACAACAGATCGATGTCCGAGTAGTAGTTGAGTTCTTCGGCGCCCCACTTGCCCATAGCGATCACCGCAAACTCGATATCGGCCGCTTGAGGATGTTGTGTCGCGACTCGGTCCCTGGCAGAGCCGAGCGCCTGTTCGATGAGCCCATCGACGAAAGTCGAGTACCGCAGCATTGCACCGGAGAGGTCGACGGTGCCCAGGACCTCGTCTCCCGCGATCTGAAACAGTGCCTGGCGCTGCTGCAAAGGGAGGGAGTGGTCTCCGGCGTGAGCGCGGTCGAGCAACGAGGGGTGGTTGGCGAGGGCTGCAGGGAGTGCGCGGCTCACCGACGCCACCGCACATAACCTGGCCATGGTCTCGTCGTCGAGAGCTGACAGCTCCACGGCGGCAAGGACCGGCCCGAGCCGGCCCAGCGCTTCCCCGCGCCCAGGGCCGAGCACGTCTGCGGCCCGGGCCAGAGCTGCCTCCCGGCCCTCTGAATCCCCGTTGGATTTCGGCTCCACCTTGTCGTTCACACCAACAGGCTAAGAGGTTGAATAACGTGCGGCGATGCCGTTTCGTATCGCGGGCGCCCAACTCAACCTCGTCGTCGGCGATATCGCCGGAAACGAGCGCCGCATAATCGAGGCGGTCGAGCGCGCAACCGATGCGGGCGCCTCCGTTCTGCTCCTGCCCGAGCTGGCCATCAACGGGTACCCGCCCGAGGATCTGGTCCATCGATCCGATTTCGTCGATGCCGGTATCGCTGCGCTGCGTCGGATCGCCCGCGCCACCTCGACCACTGACCTGGTGGTCGGGTTCGTCGACCATGCCCCGAGCCCCTCAGCAGGAGCGGCCGACTCGGTAGAGCGGCGGGTGGCAAACGGCGCAGCTCTTCTCGGCGAGGGTGAGATCAAGGGGATCTACCACAAGGTGCACCTCCCCAATTACGGAGTGTTCGACGAGGACCGCTACTTCTCGGCTGGCTCTCACCCCGACCGCATCTGGGAGATCGCAGGGGTTCCGGTCGGGATATCGATTTGCGAGGACATCTGGCTTGCCGATGGGCCCCCGCGAATGCAGGCGGCAGCGGGAGCCAGAGTGCTGCTCAACATCAACGCTTCCCCTTTCCACGCTGGAAAGGCAAAAGAGCGTGAAGACATGCTCGCTGCCAGGGCGCGGGCCAGCGGGACCCCGGTCGCTTATCTGAACCTGGTCGGTGGCCAGGACGAGCTGGTATTCGACGGGGCGTCGGTGGTATTCGACGAGCGGGGCGACGTGGTCCACAGGTCGCCGCAGTTCGAGGAGGACTTCTTCGTCGTCGACTGCCCGCTGCCCGGAGAGCCCGGGTTGGATCACTCCGAGGCTGCGGCTCTGCTCGATCCGGTCGAGGAGGTGTATCGGGCCCTCACTGCGGGACTTGCCGACTATGTGACCAAGAACGGGTTCTCCCGGGTCCTGATCGGGTTGTCCGGGGGGATCGACTCCGCTCTCACCGCAACCCTGGCGGCTGATGCCCTCGGCCCGGAGAATGTCTGGGGCATTTCGATGCCATCCCGCTTCTCCAGCCAGCACTCCATTGACGACGCCCGTCAGTTGTCGCTCAACCTCGGCATCGAGTTCGACCTGTTCTCCATCGACAATGTGTTCGGGGCGTACCTGGAGACGCTCGAGGGCCCGTTTGCCGGGACGGAGTTTGGAGTCGCCGAGGAGAACATCCAGGCGCGGGTGCGCGGAGCGCTGCTGATGGCTCTGTCGAACAAGTTCGGCCCGATGGTCCTTGCCACCGGCAACAAGTCTGAAATGGCCGCTGGCTACGCAACGTTGTACGGCGACATGGTTGGCGGGTACGCGGTGCTAAAGGACGTGTTCAAGACCCTGGTGTACGAGCTGGCGACCTGGCGGAACAAGGAAGGGGAGCTGATACCAGCGAACAGCATCTCCAAGCCGCCCTCTGCCGAACTCCGGCCCGATCAGAAAGACTCCGACTCGCTACCCCCGTATGACCTGTTCGACTCGATCCTGGCGAGGTACATCGAACGGGACATGGGCGTCACCGATATCATCGCCGAGGGTTACGATCCGTCGACGGTGATGCGCGTGGCGGCGATGGTCGACCGCAACGAGTACAAGCGGAGGCAGGCCGCCCCGGGGGTCAAGATCACAGTCAAGGCGTTTGGCAAAGACCGCCGGCTTCCCATAACCAATCATTACCGCCCGGCACCGGATGAGTAGAAAGGTCTGGGTCAACGGAGTCCTCTCGGATGGCCGTATCGACGTCACCGACTCCTCGGTTCTCCGCGGCGACGGCTGTTTCGAGGTGATGCGGGCATACCAAGGCCGGGTCTTCGCAGCAACCGATCACCTGGATCGCCTCGAGAAAAGTGCGCGAATGCTCGGGATTGCTCTGCCCGCACGGGAGGACCTCCTCAGTTGGATCGAGGGCGCCGCCGCAGACCAGCCCGACGGTGCGGTCAGGGTGGTGGTGACGAGAGGGTCTGCGATCCCCGGTGAGGAACAGCATCCGCTCGTCGTGGTATTCGCACATCTCTGGAGCGAGGGACCCGACGCTGTCGCCCTCGGGCCGGTGCGGGCTCCCTGGCACGGCGCCGGAGAGGAGTGGGAGTTGAGCGGGGCCAAGGTGCTCAGCTATGCGCCCAACCTGTCCGCAACCCGCTCCGCCCGGGCCGATGGGTTCGACGACGCCGTTCTGATTTCAACAGAGGGCGTGGTTCTCGAGGGCCCGACCTTCTCACTGGCGTGGGTGTGCGACGGTGTGATCGAGACACCCGCGTTGAGCCTGGGAATCCTCGATTCGATTACTCGCCGCCACGTCCTGGACCTCGCCGCTGAGGAGGGGTTGGTGACGGTAGAGGGATCGTGGAATCTGAGCCGTCTCGAGACCGCCGATGAGGTGATGGCACTGAGCACGATCAGGCAGGTGCAGCCGGTGAGCAAGGTAGGGAATCTGGCATTCGACCCCGGACCGGTGACCCGACGGCTATCCCGAGCGTATGCTCAGCTGGTCGGCTCAGCGCTCTGAGCGCAACCTGCCCCGTTGCCGAGTATCCACCAGGACAACAGGCTCGCCGTCTCGGCCCTGGTAACAAGGCGGTCTGCGTCGATGGAGCCGTCGCAGATTCCGATGATTCCGAGCACGCGCAATCCGATTTCGGCCTCCCTGGCGTTGACGAGATCGAGACCGGGGTCGGCTTCGGGATCGGCGCCTCGCTGCCGCTGGGTGAGATTCACCCAATATGCGAGCCGGGCGAGGTCGCCGGCTGAGATACCCGATTGGAGGCAAGGGTCGAAGCTCCCACAGCCAAGGACCTCTTCGATGCGTTCGGCGGGGATTCTCTCCTGGAACTCGAGGGGTCGTTCGGTCGCGAGCACCATCGGGGCGTCGAGCCCGGTCAACTGGCGGAGCAGCTCGACCACATCTGCGGGCTGAGCGAGAGAGTCGGGGCAGAACATCAGACCACGGTCGTCACAGTGCCAGAAGACGCCTTTCGTCACCAGGCGGGTGAGTTCAAACCCCAGGACAGATTGATCAACGTCGAGGTAAGCACCTATCGCGTCGGGCAGCTCGCCGGCAGCGGCCCGGGCGGCCTGCAGGCTGCTGTACGGGTCGACCGCGTATCCGTCGGGGTGGCGCAACTCGAAGTGAAGGTGGGGGACGGTATCCTCGGCGTTGCCCGAGTCGCCGTTCCACCCGATCACCTCGCCGGCCACGACCGTGTCCCCGGCGGCCAATCCTGGCCTCACCCCGTGCCCCAGGCCGTCGTCTGTTCGCCAGGTGTCGTTGTTCAGGTGCACATACAGGCTCTGCCAGCCATCATTGTGGGTGATCAGGAGCCAGCAACAGTCGTCGGGAGGGGTCGAGTGGACTGCGGTCACCGTCCCGTCGGCCACCGCTACCACCGGAGCCATTTTCGGGACGACGAGGTCATTGCCCTTGTGTTTCCGGGCACCCCCGTCACGGTCGACCCCGAACCCCGAGAAGACCCGGCCCTCCACCGCCAACGGCCAATGCATCTCGTAGACCCAGCTGGTGCATGGCTCGGGCGGTGCCGGGGCGCGTGGGGCAGCCTCTGTGGTTGGCGACGTTGCGGTCGTTGCGACCGTGGTCGTGGTGGTGGATGTGTCCGGGCTCGAGGTCGACGAATCTGCCTGCGCGCTCGATTTGGTCTCGCCTCCGTCGGAAGTGGAGGTGGTGAACTCCGGGGTGGTCGTGGTCGTGGGGATCGGGTGCCCGTGGACGTCGAGGTGGGGGAAGAGTTGGTCGAGCGTCACCGGACCGCATTCACCCTCAGCCGCTTCTCCCGGGGCGGCGAGCCAGAAGAGGCCGCCCATAAGGGCTGCCACCGCAATGACTCCACCGATCTTCCCAGCCATGGAGCCATGACACTACACAATTGGCCTGCCCGAGGAACTACGACAGGGATGTAGTACGTTGGAGGGGTATGAAACGCTTCAAAACACTCAAGACTTTTTCACTGGTAATCGCTGTCTCTCTGGCCATGACGGCGTGTGACAATGGCGATGTCGAGCCGGAATTGACCACTACCTCGTCGATTGTCGGCCAGACCACCGCTCCCGACCCGGACCCGACCACAACGGTCGGAGGCGGTGAGACGACCTCTACCACCCTGGTGGGCCAGACCGTTGACAGCTACGACGTGGTGCTGCGTGAGAGCACCGACGACGGAGAGACCCTCTACATCGTTGTGCCGCCCGGCGACTACACAGCCATCGACCTCGAGAACTTCATCGGTGACCTGATGGAAGGCGACGACGACCTGCAGAGCGTTGAGGTCTTCGACGATGCAGCAGCCCTTGATTCATTCCTGAAGGACGAGTCGGAGCAGACTGCTGGTGACCTCGCGGCCATCGATGCCCATCATCTGGTCAGCCTCGTCGATGCGCGCACCATCAGGTTCCAGGGGCCGTTCGCCGACGAGGGCGAATACGCGATAGGCAGCTAAAGGATCTGGTCAAACGAACGCGTTGGCGATAAGAAGGAAGCCGCCGAAACCCACGGCGTCGGTCAGCAGTGTGAGGAAGATCGCCGATGCCAGTGCCGGATCCTGTCCCAGTTTTCTGAGAGCGACCGGAATAGCGGCACCAGCCAGGGTCCCCACAGTCAAGTTGACGATGGCAGCCAGGGCAACCGTGAGAGCGACCGCCAGCCCGTTGGTCTGAGTCTCGAAGACCCCGGACAGCAGCAGCAGGTAGGTGAGGCTTCCCCCGATGAGGGCAAGGACCAGGCCATTGAGGACACCGACCCCTGTCTGGCGGGCAAGTATGCCGGGAACCTGAGATCCGGGGACGTCGTCGGACGCCATCGACCTGATCATCACCGCCAGGCTCTGGTTTCCCCCGTTGCCGCCGATGAGTGCGATAACGGGCATCAGCGCGGCAAGCACCGGTTCCCGGCTGATCACCCCGGTCTGTTGTTCGATGATCAGGGCGACGAAAAGGGCAAGCACCAGGTTCAGGAGTAGCCACGGCGCCCGCACCAGGAAGGAGGAGCCGACATCGGAGTACACGGTCTCTTCGACACCGGCACCAACGGCTGCTGCGAAGTCCTCGCTCGCCTCGTCCTGGATGGCCTCGATGACGGCATCGTTCGACACCATTCCGAGCAACGCGCCCTCGGCATCGACCACAGGAACACCGAGAAGGTGGTATCGCTGACTGATCGCTGCGATCTCTTCCCGGTCGGTGTCGGGAGAGACCGTGATCGGATTGGGGATCATCACGTCAGCGAGAGTCGCGCCGGGCCTCTTGAAGACGAGATGGCGGAAGGAGACGACACCGTGGAGCCGCCTCTCGTCGTCGACCACGTAGATGTAGTCCAGGTCCTCGTAGTGTTCATTGAGTTGGCGGATTCGCTCGATGGCTTCTCCTGTGGTCAACCCGAGCGGCAGAGAGGCGATTTCGGTCGACATGAGACCCCCGGCAGTGTCGGCCGGGTATTGCATCAGCCGGCGATAAGCGGCCTCGGTCCTGTCGTCGATGCGGTCGAGCAAATCTTCGACCAACCCCTCGTCGAGCTCGGCCAGCAAGTCGGCCGCTTCGTGGTCGGTCATGCTGGCCAGGGCCGCAGTCAATTCGGCCAGGGGCACGTGCTCGGCGATCTCGGCAGCGAGCTCAGGGGCGATCTCCTCGAGAACCTGAGCGGCGTCCTCGGGCTCGAGATCGGAGATCAGGTCGGCGGCGTCGACATCGCGGAGCTGCTCGATAACGTCGGCGGCGTCGCTCGGCGAGGCCTCGACCAGTGCTTCCCATTCCTCGGGCCTCAGCTCGAGATAGTCGGCCACTTCGTCGCGGTCCCGACGCGCTGCGGCGACCAGGGCATGGGCAAGCTCGCGCGGTCTTCTCAGACGGAATCTCAAGTTGCAGCCTTCCGTTCCCGGGACACCGTCAGGCTAATTAAACTCAGGCCTCGTAGGGACGTACCGTTTTGATGGTGACGGTCAGTGTTCCTGCCGGGGCCTCGTAGGCGACCTCGTCTCCCTCTCCGGCCCCGAGGAGGGCCGCACCAAGTGGGCTGGTCGGTGAGGCCAGCAGCATCCCCGAAACCTTGTTCTCCTGGGGTGCGACGAAGTAATCCATCTCGTCGCCATCTCCGTCGACGACGGTGACCACCGAGCCCACTTCGACTCGTCCACTGTCGACCACGTCACGGACCTCAGCGGTGCGAAGGAGATGCTCGAGCTTGCGGATCCGCGCTTCCATGAGCCCCTGCTCGTTCTTGGCTGCGTCGTAGTCGGCGTTCTCCCGGAGATCGCCGTGAGATCGGGCCTCGGCGATGCGGTCCTCGATCTCTTCGCGGCCTTTGGTCTTCAAATGTTCCAACTCCTGCTTCATCTTCTCATGCGCGGCAGGGGTCAGGAAAGTCGGTTCTTCTGACATGGAACTGCTGAGGGTAACTATCGGCCGGGAATATCCGGGGAACGCCAGGAGGGGCTAACTTTCTCGGGACGATGTCTGACGTGCGCCTCACCCGCTACAGCCACGGGGCTGGTTGTGCCTGCAAGCTCAGCCCTACCGAGTTGAGCGAAGTCCTCGGCCCGGTCCGGGGGCACAGGGCCCTCGACCACCCCGACCTGCTCGTGGGGCTCTCGGTCGCCGACGATGCCGGTGTGTTTGCGCTGGGGGATGGCCGTGCTCTGGTGCAGACCGTCGACATCTTCACTCCCGTGGTCGATGACCCCTACGACTGGGGGCGAATCGCCGCCGCCAACGCCCTCAGCGACATCTACGCGATGGGCGCGGCGCCGATCACGGCCCTGAACTACCTGGCCTGGCCCCGGGATCAACTTCCCTTCGAGGTCTCTGCTGGAGTCCTGCGGGGCGGTTTCGATGTGATGGCAGAGGCCGGGTGTACCGTGGTGGGGGGTCATTCGGTCGACTCACCCGAGCCATCCTTCGGATTCGCAGTCACCGGCCTGGTAGCGAGCGACGCGGTTGTAACCCTGGCCGGCGCCCGTCCCGACGACATCCTGGTGCTCACCAAACCGCTCGGCATCGGGATCATCACCACCGCGATCAAACGCGAGATCTGCCCCGAACCGGTAGCCAGGAGCGCAGTGGACACCATGACGCGATTGAATCGGGCGGCAGGGGCTGCACTGGTAAGTGCCGACGCCCATGCCGCTACCGACGTGACCGGGTTCGGCCTTCTCGGCCACCTCCGTGAGATGGTCGAGGCGTCAGGGGTTGGCGCAGTAGTCCGCTCTTCCGCTGTGCCCGTTCTGGACGGGGCGAGGGTGTTGCTCGAGCAGGGGGCGTGGGCGGGGGGATCGAGCCGCAACTTTGCTTCCGTTCGATCCATCGTCGACTCGGCCGTGGACGAGTCGACGTTGCGGCTCCTCGCCGACGCCCAGACATCGGGTGGGCTCCTGGTTGCCATGGATCGGGCGTCGGTCGCGGGCTATCTCGACGTGGTACCCGGGTCCGCGGACATTGGCGAGATTGTGGCGGGGGCGGGCATCGAGGTCGTATGAACCGATTCGTCGCCGCTGGCGAGCGCTCCAGTTTCCCAAACCGCGCCAGGCCGGTTACCAATTGGTTCTCATGGACAGCAAGGACCGTCTAGAAGCGATTGCCGAGGGTCTTTCGATCCCCCGGGCGCAGAGGCATATCTTTCTCTGCGCCGACCAGTCCACACCCAAGTGCGCTCCCCGGGAGACAACCTCGGTCTTGTGGGCCCATCTCAAGAAGCGAACCAAAGAGCTGGGAATCGCTTCGGCGCCGCCGCCATGGGCGGGACGCCCGGAGCTGGAGGCAACTCCGTGGCCCCGGGGAGAAGGGTCGGTCCTCAGGAACAAAGTCGACTGTCTCCGGATCTGTGAGAGTGGGCCGATTGCGGTGATCTACCCCGAGGGCACCTGGTACGCCGAGCTCACGGTCGACAAGCTAGACCGAATCATCGACGAGCACCTGGTCGGGGGCACCCCGGTTGCCGACCTCGTGTTCACTGTTGGAGGCCTCAACCGATGATCTCCTGGAAGAATTGGCTGGTCGGGGTTCTACTGGTCCGCGCCCTTGCGCCGGTGGTGACACCTCGATTCCGACAGCCGCAAACACATCCTTGGCGCCAACCGGGCAGAACGGTTTTTGTGGCCGACCGGGAATTCCTGGTGCGCGAGGCGGGTCCCGTAGACGGCCCGCCCATAGCCTTGATTCACGGGCTTGCCGGTTCCTCATTGGGCGAGTGGTATCTGGTTGCTCCTGCGCTTGCGGAGAATCATCGGGTGATCCTCATCGACCATCGGAGTCACGGCCTGTCTGCCCTCTCCCGTGGTCGCTACGAGATCTCCGAGGTCGCCGACGACATCGCCGGTGTCTTCGACCAGCTTGGTGTGACACGTGCTCACATGGTCGGGTACTCCCTCGGGGCCACCATCGCCCAGGCCTTCGCCTACTCGTATCCCGGCAGGGTCGACAAAATGGTCCTGGTCGGAGCGTTCGCACATCATCCCGAGCCATTGCGCTCCCTGCGGTCTTCGGGGAGCGTTCTCCTGCGTGGCCTGGAGCGGATCTTCGGGATCGGCACTTCCGACGTCCGGGCCGGCTATCTGCTTGCCACCGGGGCTGTGAAGCGGGAGCACGGCCGCTGGCTCTGGGAGGAGACCCATCGCCGCGACGTCGACGCCGGGGCCCAGGCCACCCTGGCAATGGTCAGGTTCGATTCCCGGGACTGGTTGGGAAAGCTCGAGGTCGAAACCCTTGTAGTGATCCCAACCCGGGATCAACTGGTCCCGGTGGCCTGGCAGTACCAACTCGCCTCACTTCTGAAATCCCCGACAGTGGTCGAATTGGTCGGGGCACGCCACGAGGTGCCATGGGTGCATCCAGAGCGACTGGCCGAGGAGATCGAGCGGTTCATCACCCCGGACCGGGGACCAGAATGAGTGTGTTCGCCGCTGCCTCTTCGATCTGACCGAGGCCCCCGATCAGCATGGGGTGCTGCTCTCCTTCGGCGCACATCTCGATCATGTCCGCATAGTTGGCACGGAATGCGTGGCCCGACTGAACTGAGCAGGGTGTGGATCGTACTGGACCTTCACTCATCGCATTTGCGAGGTCAGACTACGCAATCGGCGAGTAGTAGTTCCGCCGGGGAGGGGGTACCGTTCGCCTGGTGACCGCCAACACCTCATTCGAGATCACGGTCGATGTCCCGGTGCGCAGCCGGCTGGCGGCATATGTGGCTCTGACCAAGCCGCGCATCATCGAATTACTCTTGATCACGACCGTGCCGGCCATGGTCCTGGCTGCGGGCGGATGGCCCGGCACCTTGCTGGTGGTGGCCACCCTCCTCGGCGGGACGCTGTCAGCCGCAGGGGCAAACACCTTGAACTGCGTCTACGACGCCGACATCGACGAATTGATGAGACGGACCCGAGGACGGCCCCTCGCCCGACACGAGGTCTCACCGCAGAATGCCCTCATCTTCGGAGTGGCGCTCGGCGCTTGCGGCTTTGCCGTGCTCTGGGCGGCGGCAAACCTGCTGGCGGCGGTCCTGAGCACAGCTGCTTTGCTGTTCTACGTATTCGTCTACACGATCTATCTCAAACGGCGGACGGCACACAACATCGTCATTGGCGGCGCGGCCGGAGCCGCACCGGTGCTGGTTGGGTGGGCTGCGGTGACCGGCTCTCTCGCGGTGACACCGTGGGTCCTCTTTCTCATCGTGTTCTATTGGACGCCTCCGCACTTCTGGGCGCTTGCGGTGCGTTATCGGGACGATTACGCAAGTGCGGGAGTCCCCATGCTCCCGGTGGTTGCCGGGGTGGATCACACCACCCGCCGCATGCTCCTCTACACCGGCCTCATGGTCGGTGTCAGCCTCCTCCTCGTACCCGTTGCCGGCCTGCGCTGGGTATACCTTGCCTCGGCCCTCGCTCTTGGAGGTTGGTTCCTGGCCGACACCTGGCTCGTGTACAGAGACCCGGCAAAGGCGATGCGGCTCTTCACAACGTCGACCGTCTATCTGTCTGCATTGTTCGGTGCAGCCATGGTCGATGTCCTCATCCGATGAGAACGATCCGACTGGCCGCCGCGTTACTCACGGCAGTATTTCTGATCACCGCATGCTCCTCAGGACCGGAACCGCTGGCGTTCATCGCCTCGAGTGGGGCGTCGATCGGCACGGGTGAGCAGCGCATCCTCATTGCCCTGGTCGACCCGGAGACCAACGCCTACCTAGCAACTGAGAATGATGCCGCCACCGCCCTTCTCCGCAACGAGGACGGAAGCCCGCTAGGCAATTACGAGCTGGACTTCGTCTGGACCGTCCCTGGTGTGCGCGGCATATACGTCGGGTACTTCGAGATCCCCGAGGCCGGGGTGTACCAACTGACCGTCGAACGAGAGGGCCTTACGGCCTCCGGGCCCACCGGGTTTGTGACCGTGGACAACCCTCCGATGATCGGGCCCGGTGACCGGGCACCACTCTCGGAGACACGGGTCGGGGACGACTTTGCAGATTTGTCTTTGATCACCACCGATCCTCAGCCGGCTTCGGATCTATACTCGATGACGGTGGCCGAGGCAGTCTCCAATGGCACGCCGTCGGTGGTGATCTTCGCAACCCCGGCTTTCTGCACCACCCAGGCATGCGGACCGATGCTGTCCCAGATCAAGGACTTGAAGTTCGACTACCCCGGCATCGACTTCGTCCATGTCGAGATCTATGAGAACCTGCAGGTGGAGACCGTCGAGGAGCTGGTAGTGGTCGACTCAGTACGCGAGTGGCAGCTTCCCAGCGAGCCCTGGGTCTACATCATCGACGCTGACGGTGTTGTCGTGGCTGCGTTCGAAGGTGCGGTCAACGACGACGAATTGACGTCGGTGCTGGACGGGTTCGCCGGCTCATGAGAGCGCCGAGGATGAAGTTGGTCGGGCGTCGAAAGACCCCTTATGATGCCGAACCAATGGCAGGTTTCAAGCGGACGCTTACTCGCACGCTCGCACTGGTGGGGGCGACGGTCTTTTTGGCCTCGTGCTCACTGTTCGAGGACGTCGACCAGCCACTGACCACCTTCGAGCCGGCCGGACCCTTCGCGGAGCGGATCGACGGCCTCTTCTGGCCTGTGTTCTGGATCGCTACCGCGGTATTCGTCCTGGTCCAGGGCGCCGTCCTCGCCGCGGTGTTCCTTTTTCGTGACAGGGGAGATTCCAAAGAGCCAAAGCAGATCCACGGGAATGCGAAGCTGGAGGTGATCTGGACGGTGATCCCCGCCTTGATCCTGGCGGTTATCGCAGTCCCCACCGTGTCGGCGGTCTTCGACCTGACCGAATGCGACCCCGACGCGATGCAGGTGGAAGTGGTCGGGCATCAGTGGTGGTTCGAGTTCAACTATCCCGATGAGGAGATCCAGACCGCAAACGTGATGGTGGTGCCGGCGGGTGAGGAGATCTGCGCGGTGATGACATCAGACGATGTGCTCCACAACTTCTGGATCCCCGCCCTGAACGGCAAGAGATACCTGGTGCCAGGCCAGGAGACAACGCTCCGGCTTCAGGCCGATGAGCCCGGTGAGTACTGGGGCCACTGTGCCGAGTTCTGCGGACTCTCCCATTCACTCATGCGGGCACGGCTGCTGGCGCTCGAGCCCGCCGAATACGATGCCTGGGTCGCAGCCCAGAATCAGCCAGCCACTTTTCCCGAAGAGGGCACCGTCGAGTTCGAGGGCTGGGAGGTCTTCCTCGCCAAGGGCTGCAGCCAGTGTCATACGGTCGAGTATGACGAGGCTGACAACTCGGTCATCGTGCCCGAGGGCGCGTTCGCGGGCCCGAACCTCACCCACTTCTCCTCCCGGAATGTCTTCGCGGGGGCGGTGCTGCCCGAAGATGGAGAGTCTTACGAGGAAGGCTTGAAGCGGTGGCTTGCCGACCCGCCGCAGGTGAAGCCGGGCAGTTTCATGCCCGACCTTGGCCTCACCGAGCAAGAAATCGACTTACTCATCGCCTGGTTGGGGGGTAACCAATGACAGCCACAGCAGAGCGCCCATCGACAACCATCTTCAAACGCCCGAGGTCGACGACCGGGATCTGGTCGTGGATCACTACCGTCGACCACAAGCGGATCGGCATCATGTACGGCTACGCGGCGTTCTTCTTCTTCATCATCGGTGGGGTAGAGGCGCTCCTTCTCCGGATCCATCTCGCCCAGGCCAACTCCGAGTTCCTCACCGCCGGTGCCTACAACGCATTGTTCACGATGCACGGCACGACGATGATCTTCCTCTTCGTGATGCCGGTGTCATCAGCGTTCATCAACTACCTGCTCCCGCTGCTGCTTGGCGCACGCGATGTCGCCTTTCCCCGGCTCAACGCCCTCTCCTGGTGGATTTTCTTCTTCGGCGGGATCTTCCTCTACTCGACTTTCATCTTCGGGACCTCGTTGGCGCCGGTCGGGGTGGACGGCGTCGGCGGCAACCTCGCTTCCGGAGGTGGCCCCGGCAGCTTCAACTTCCTGTCCGACTCCCCTGACGGAGGATGGTTCGGTTACCAACCGAACGCCGGGCCGATCTACTCGGCGGGCACGGCGATGGACTATTGGGCGCTGGGCCTGCAGATCCTCGGCCTGGCCTCGCTGATCTCTTCGGTGAACTTCCTGGTGACCGTGTTCAACATGCGGGCCAAGGGAATGCGGCTGATGCGGATGCCGGTGTTCGCCTGGATGTCGACAATCACATCCTTCCTCCTTGTCTTCTCCCTGCCCATCATCGCCGCTGCCCTGTTCATGGTCACGTTCGACCGACAGTTCGGGACCCTGTTCTTCGACGCCGCCGGAGGGGGCGATCCCATCCTCTGGCAGCACCTGTTCTGGCTCT
>JBHJOQ010000053.1:0-38998 GCA_050329555.1 Acidimicrobiia bacterium
GCCTCCGGAGGGAGAGTTGTCAAGCGGAGGAGAGACGCCTCTATCGGTAATCCCGGATGCGGGACATTTCAGCCGATTACGGCTTCGGCCTCCATTTCTACTTTCCACCTCGGGTCGAGCATTCCTACCACCACGACCATCGTTGCTGCGGGTCGGATCTCGGAGAAGACTCTGCCGTGTTCGGCGGCGACCGCCTCCCAGTCGGCGGCGTTGGTGAGGTAGGTGCGGGTGCGGACCACATCGTCGAGCGAGGCACCGGCGTCTTCGAGGGCCTCGCCGATGATCTCCAGGCAGCGGGCAGCCTGAACACCGGGGTCGGAGTCGACCCCACCGTCGGACCAGATCGGGGCGGTGCCGGCGACGAGGACCCTGTCGTCGACGCGGACGGCACGGCTGAACCCGACCGATTGTTCAAACGGTGAACCCGACGAGATCAGTATCTTCTCGACCATCAGACGTCCGAGAGGACTTTCTCCATGACGGCATCGTCGATGTCGTAGTTGGAGAACACGGCCTGGACATCGTCGAGGTCGTCGAGGGCGTCGATCAGTCTCAGGATCTTGCGGGCGTCGGACTCCTCCACGGGGACGGTCGTGGCCGGGATCTGGGTGACCTCCGCCGACTCGACGGAGATGCCGGACGCCTCGACCGCCTTGCGGACCGCCGGCATTTCAGATGGCTCGGTGACCACCTCGACAAGACCATCCCCGCCGTCGCGGATGTCCTCGGCTCCTGCGTCGAGGGCGGCAAGCATCACGTCATCCTCGGTGCCCCTCGCCAGGATCATCCCTTTCTGGCTGAACAAATAGCCCACCGACCCGGGCTCGCCCAGGTTCCCGTTGTTCCTGGTGAACGTGGAGCGGACGTCGGAGGCGGCGCGGTTGCGGTTGTCAGTGAGGATCTGGACATAGAGCGCCACTCCCCCCGGGCCGTAGCCTTCGTACCAGATCTCCTCATAGACCGCGCCCTGGACCTCACCGGTGCCTCTCTTGATGGCACGCTCGATGTTGTCGTTGGGCATCGACGCCCCTTTGGCCTTCTCCACGGCCGTGGCCAGGGTGGGGTTGAACTCGATGGCTCCTCCACCGTCACGAGCGGCGACCTCGATCGCTTTCGCCAGTTTGCCGAACAGCTTGCCCCGGGCGGCATCCTGGCGCCCTTTGCGATGCTTGATGTTCGCCCATTTCGAATGACCCGCCATGGCCTACACCATATCCAAAAGCATCTGATGGATCCTGGTGTCGCCGGTCAATTCGGGATGAAACGACGTGGCGATGATCTTGTCCTGACGGACCATCACCGGGTGTTCCGCCACTGTGGCCAGCACTTCGACCTCCGAGCCCACCTTCTCCACCCACGGAGCCCTGATGAAGACCGCCTGGAACGGGTCAACCAAACCGGTGACGTCGAGTGACGCTTCGAAGGAGTCGTTCTGGCGGCCGAAGGCGTTGCGCTTGACCACTACATCTAGTGAGCCGAGCAACGGTTGGTCACCGTCGGTTAGAGACGCTGCCAGGAAGATGAGACCGGCACAGGTGCCGTATGTAGGAAGCCCGTCGGAGATCGCTTGACGGAGCGGTTCGATCAGACCGAAACGAACTGACGTCTTGCCGATCGTCGTCGACTCGCCACCGGGGATCACCAGCGCGTCTACGGCTTCGAGGGCGGTCGGAGTCTTGACCGGGGTCGCATCGACTCCGAGATCGCCCAGGATGGCCAGGTGCTCCCGGAAATCCCCCTGCAGGGCAAGAACACCGACCGTCGTCATCTCACCAACCTCGCGACGCCAGACGCTCGGATTCGCTCAAAGTGTCGATCTCGATGCCCGGCATGGCGGCCCCCAGGCCACGGGAGACCTTGGCCACCACTTCGGGCTCGTTCCAGAAGGTGGTGGCTTCGACAATCGCATGTGCGTACCCCTTGGGGTCGTTGCTCTTGAAGATCCCGGAGCCGACGAAGACGCCGTCGACGCCAAGGCCCATCATCAAGGCAGCGTCGGCGGGCGTGGCGATGCCTCCAGCGGCGAAGTTGACCACCGGCAGAGCCCCGGTCCCGGCGACTTCACGCACGAGGTCGTAAGGAGCGCCCAGGTCGCGGGCTGCACTCATCAGCTGGGCTTCGTCCATGGTCGAGACCCAGCGGATCTCGTTGGTGACGGTCCGCATGTGGCGGACGGCCTCGACGACGTTCCCGGTGCCGGCTTCGCCTTTGGTCCGGATCATCGCGGCGCCTTCGCCGATGCGACGGAGCGCCTCACCAAGGTTACGCGCGCCGCAGACGAAAGGTGTGGTGAACGCCCACTTGTCGACGTGGTGCTCGTCGTCAGCGGGGGTCAGCACCTCGGATTCGTCGATGTAATCGATCTCGAGTGACTGAAGGACCAGGGCCTCGGCGAAGTGGCCGATCCGGCACTTGGCCATGACCGGGATAGTCACCGCCGCTTTGATTTCTTCGATCATCGAGGGGTCGGACATCCGGGCGACGCCGCCGTCCCGACGGATGTCTGAGGGGACCCGTTCCAGGGCCATCACCGCAACCGCGCCCGCCTCCTCGGCAATCCTGGCCTGATCGGCGTTGACGACGTCCATGATGACCCCGCCCTTCAACATCTCGGCGAGGCCCCGCTTTACCCGTGTAGTTCCTTGTTCCACTTCTGCTCCTTGGGAAGCCTTCATGGTACCGGGAAACTCCGGTCTACCGGTGAGTCATCGCGTCGGCATACGCCTGGCGATATTGCCCCAAGACGAGGGGCCAGTCGAAGCGCTCAACCCGGGTTTGACCGGCCAGCCCGAGGCGGTCGCGCCGGGCCGGGTCGGCGAGCAATCCAGTGATTGCAGACCCCAGCGCGGCGGAGTCTCCGACCGGGACGAGCACCGCATCCTCCCCCACCACTTCCCGAAATGCGCTCAGTTCTGATGCGACGACCGCGCACCCGGCTGCCATGGCCTCGGCGAGGATGATTCCGAAGCTCTCACCACCCGTGTTCGGCGCGATGAAGACGGAGCTGGAAGCGAGGGTTCGATGCTTCTCGGGGGACTCGACATACCCTTTGAAGGTGACTCCAGGAGGAGCACCCGGACGACTCGCACCCATCACCACCAGTTCCGCACCCGGGCAAGCGGCGCGAACAATCTCGAACGCATCGAGGGCGATGTCGAGGCCCTTGCGCGGCTCGTCACGGCCGAGGAAGCTGATGCGATCCGGCAGACGCTCGATGTCAACCTGATAGGCAGGGACGTCGATGGCGTTGGGGATAATCCTGACCTCACCCCAGCCCGGCGGGATGGAACGGGAAGCCGCCGGGCTCACCGCAGTGCGAACCGAACGTCTCAGCGCCTGGCCGGGGAACACACGGTATGCCCGGGACACCCAGCCCGGGGCGTCGGCGTGGAAGGTGACAACCGCAGGCTTGTCCACGGACAAAGCGGCCCAGCCCACAAGAGGCACCAGAGGCTCGTGAATGTGGACCACGTCGACATCGGCAAGTCCGGCTTTGGCCCTGGCCCAAGCCCCTGGACCGAGCGCTACCGGGGCGACCGACCGGTTCGCCCTGATCCCGACCGCGCTCCCGACCCGAACCGTCTCCACACCGGACCCTCCGCTTCCAGGGCCGACGACCACCGCCTCGTCTCCCTCACCACGTAGCCGACCGGCAAGCTCGAGACAGAGTTGTTGGACCCCACCCGGCTCGTCCAGGTCGTAGGGGCAGACAATGCCGACTTTCATCAGCTCTCCCGGTCGGACGGCCAGTTCGGCTGGACCAGATGCCACTGCATGGGCGCCTCCCGGATGATGGCCTCGAGCTCGTAGGCCAGATCCTGGGTGACTTTCTGGATCTGCTCCGTCCTGGTGCCTTCGGTGGGCATGGGGATCGGGTCTTTGACCACGATGTGGTGGCCATCGTCGGTGAAGTAACACCCACAGGGAAACAATGGTGCTCCCGTGCGCAGTGCAAGAGTTGCCGGCCCCGGCGGCATGGTTGTCTTCTCGCCGAAGAACTCGACCTCCACTCCCCTGCCTTTCAGGTCCCGGTCGGAGAGCAACGCCACGGCTTTGTTCTCGGCCAGCCCGTCTTCGAGGGCACGCATGACCGACGCGCTTCCGGTAGCAAGGACGATCTCGATTCCGAACTCTGCCCTCATCTTGGTGAACCAGTCGGTTATCCGCTCGTTGGCGAGCTTCTCGGCGACGGCAAGCACCGGCACCCCAACATCAACAGAGACCGGAGCTGCAGCTTCCCAATTCCCCATGTGCGGCAGCGCATAGATCATCCCGATTCCCTGCTCCCGGGCATCTATGAGCTTCTCCAGCCCTTCGACGGTGGTCCCGGCCATCATCTGGGGAACACGCCGGGAGCGGGCCCACAGCGCCTCGGCCCAGTAGCGGCCGTACGAGATCATCACCTGTTTCGCTGCGGTGCCGGCGTCGGCGTCGGGACCGAGCACCCGCTGCATATGGCGTGCGGCCATGGTGCGGCGCCCGGTGGCGAAGCGGTGCCAGACCCGGCCGCCGTATTCTCCCAACAACCGGGCCAGGCCGGCGGGGAGCAATCCGACAAGTCCGACCCCGACCCGCAGGGCGAGGTATGCGAGGAGATGCTTCACGGAATGGAGCGATAGGTGGTGGCGAACCGATAGCCGGCGGTGAACCACACCGTGACCACGAAGACCCAGAGCATCGGTTCCACCTGGCCGATGAGGATCCCCACGGTGAAAAGGAGAACCCGCTCTGCCCGGCCCATCAGGCCACCTTTTCCGCTGAATCCCTGAGATTCGGCGCGGGCCCGCATGTAGGGCACAAGCATCGCCCCGCCGACAGCGAGAACTATCAAGAGCAGAGTGCGGGGCTCTCCGGCACTGGCCACCCCGAGCCCGGCAAAAGCAGCGATCTCGCCCAGCCTGTCGAAAGCCGAGTCGAGGAAGGCGCCACGAGCCGACTCGGTCCCGGTGACCCTGGCGATGGAACCGTCGAGACCGTCGAGAGCAGACCCGAGCAGCACAACACCGGCGCCGGTCTTCAGGTAGTTATTGGCGATCAAAACCGATCCGACGACGGTGATCGCCAATCCGAAGACGGTCATCATGGCAGGGGTGATCCCAAGCGCAGCGAGGCCCTTGCCCATGGGAATCAGGAAGCGGGTGATCCGCGGCCGGACCTTCATGTCGATCATGAAGCCCCGAAACTAGCAGGCAGGAACCCCGACACCCCGATCTGTTCTGACACGCCGGCTTTGTCCCGCTGATGGAATCCCGCTCGCGATCTGACAATTCTTCCCCGCTCGAACCGATGTCACTGCACGGCATTAGGATCGATTCTCCCCTACGAAGGAGGTTTCCTGTGCAACCCGAGAAAGTTCGCAACGTCGCACTCGTCGGACATGGAGGTTCGGGGAAGACCGCCCTCGCTGAGGCGATGCTCTTCGTCGGCGGTGCCACGAAGCGTCAAGGCTCGGTCGATCAGGGAACCAGCCTCTTCGACCATGAGCCCGAAGAGATCGACCGTCGCATCTCCCTCGGCCTGGCGGTGGCCACTGTCGACTGGAACGGCCACCGGATCAACATCATCGACACCCCCGGCCGCAGCGACTTCGCCGGCGATGCCCGCGCCGGCCTCCGCGCTTCCGATCTTGCCCTCTTTGTGGTCTCCGCGGTCGATGGCGTCGAAGTCCAGACCGAAAACCTCTGGGAGATCGCCGGAGAGGAGGGAATACCCCGCGCCATCGTCATCTCCAAACTGGACAGGGAACGGGCATCATTCGAGCGCACACTGGCCCAACTCCGTGAGTCGTTCGGCAACGCAATTGCGCCGATCCAGATGCCGATCGGCGCCGAAAGCGACCTGCGCGGCGTGGTGCGCATCGCCACCGAGCGTGGGTACGAATATGAATCTGGCTCACCGCGAGGCAAGGAGATCGAACTGCCCCAAGATCTTGCCGAGCAGGCCCATGCCACCCACATCAACCTGGTGGAGTCCGTCGTCGAAACCGATGACGCTCTGATGGAAGCCTACTTCGAAGGAACCGAACCGACCCGGAAACAAATCGTCGACACGGTCCACGCCGGGATCCTCGCCGACACGATGGACCCGGTCCTGGTCACATCCGCAGAGAAGCTGGTTGGCATCGACCTGCTCCTCGAGTTCATTACCGACTACGGGCCGAACCCGCTGGAACGGAAGATGCCGGAACTCGAATCGGGCACGCCGGTCGATCCGGCCCTCGACGGCCCGGTGGTGGCCTACGTGTTCAAGACCATCTCCGACCCATTTGTCGGTCGAATCTCTCTTTTCAGGATCTTCTCCGGAAACGTCAAAGCCGACCAGAACCTAGAAGTGGCGAGGGGCGGTCAGGTTCGCCTGCACAACCTCTACAAACTGCAGGGGAAAGATCACCATGAAGTCTCCGACCTTCCAACTGGGGGAATCGGCGCCGTCGCCAAACTCGAAGAGACCCGGGCCGGCGACACCCTCCGCTCGCCCGGAACGGACACGGTCATCAAACCAGTCGACTATCCACGTCCCGTCGCCGAAATCGCGATCAACCCCCACTCCAACCAGGACGACGAGAAGCTCTCAACGGCGCTGCACCGCATTGAGGAAGAGGATCCCACCATCAAGGTTTCGCGCCGCGCCGACACCGGGGAGACAATCCTCGCCGGACTGGGAGACTCTCACCTCGAGGTGACCCTGGAGCGAATCAGACGGCGTTACGGCGTGGAGATCGACTCCAGCCTTCCCCGGATTCCCTATCGGGAGACGATCACCCGCACGGCAGAAGCCGAAGGCAAACACAAGAAACAGAGTGGTGGCCGCGGCCAGTTCGCAGTTGCCTCGGTCCGTTTCGCCCCCCGCCCGCGCGGGGCTGGGTACGAGTACGTCGACAGCGTCAAAGGGGGGTCCGTCCCCCGCAGCTTCATCCCTGCCGTGGACAAAGGGGTTCAGGAGGCCCTGGAGCGTGGGATCGTCGCCGGTTTCCCGATGGTCGATGTGACCGCTGAGCTCTACGACGGCAAGTACCACCCCGTCGACTCCGACGAGCTCTCCTTCCGGATGGCCGGGATCCAGGCGCTACGTGCCGTGTCGGACAAAGTGGGTGCGATCCTCCTCGAACCGGTGATGAAGCTGAAGATCTATGTGCCTGCCGACCACATCGGAGATGTGATGGGCGACATCAACTCCAAACGGGGCAGGGTCCTGGGGATGGAAGGTGAAGGCAGCCTGCGCACGGTTGAAGCAGAAGTTCCGATGGCGGAGATCCAGCAGTACGCAGCCGAGCTCCGTTCGCTGACCTCAGGGCGGGGCAGTTTCGAGGTTGAGTTCGACCATTACGCCGAAATGCCGCACAATGAGGCAGACAAGGTCATTAGTGCAGCTCGCGGCGCAGAGGGCTGAGAAGGGAAACAGATGTCGGACGCAACGCTCAGGTATGGAGAAGAGGAGCTGGTGCTGCCCGTCCAGTTTGGAACGGAGGGAGACCGCGCAATCGACATCAGTCGACTCCGCAGCGCCCTGGGCCTGGTGACCTCCGACCGCGGCTTCGCCAACACCGCAGAGGGCGAGTCCAAGGTCAGCTACATCGACGGCGAGAAGGGAATCCTGCGCTACCGCGGCTATCCCATCGAGCAGCTCGCCGAAAGCGCGGCTTTCCTCGAGGTTGCCTACCTTCTCCAGTACGGGGAGCTGCCCACAACAGCCGAGTACGACGACTACATCGACCAGATCACACGGCACACCCTGCTCAGGGAAGATGTCAAGCATCTCTTCGAAGCCTTCCCCCACAACGCCCATCCGATGCAGATCCTGGCATCCGCCACGTCGGCGCTCGCCACCTACTACCCGGACGCGCTCGACCCCCTCGACGAGGAGGCGGTTGATATCAGTTCGAGAAGGCTGATCGCCAAGACGCCCACGATGGTTGCCTGGTCTTACAAATACGCCGTCCACCAGCCTTATGTGTACCCGGACAACGACCTCGACTACGCGTCCAATTTCCTCAAGATGATGTTCTCGGTCCCGGCCGAGGAATACATACCCGATCCGGTGGTGACCAAGGCCCTGAACATGCTCCTGATCCTCCATGCCGATCACGGGCAGAATTGCTCGTCGTCGGCCGTGCGGCTCGTCGGATCGGGACACGCCAATATCTTCAGCTCGGTCAGCGCCGGGATCCACGCGCTTTCGGGCCCGCTGCACGGAGGTGCGAACCAGGCGGTGCTGGAAATGCTCGACATGATCGTCAGCAATGGCGGCGATACGTCAACCTATGTCGATCGCGCGAAAGACAAGGACGATCCCTTCCGGCTCATGGGCTTCGGACATCGGGTCTACAAGAACTTCGACCCCAGGGCCCAAATCCTGAAGAAGGCAGCAGAAGACGTGCTCGACTCCCTTGGTGTCGAGGATCCGTTGCTGGACGTGGCGATGGAACTGGAGCAGGTTGCACTCAACGATGAGTACTTTGTCGAGCGGAAGCTGTACCCGAACGTCGACTTCTACTCGGGCATCATCTACCGTGCCATGGGCTTTCCCACGGACATGTTCACCGTGCTGTTCGCCATGGGCAGGCTCCCCGGGTGGATCTCACAGTGGCGTGAGTTGTCCTCCGATCCGGAGTCGAAGATCTTCCGCCCCCGCCAGCTCTACACCGGCCCGGCAGTCCGCGACTATGTCGATTTCGACGACCGCTAAAGCGGGTCCTCAGACCGCCGGCACATCCTCGACGTAGACATCCTCGGCGACGGTGCCGTCGACCGCGTCGACCACAACCAGTGCTCTCCGGTCAGGTGGCTCGCTGGCCGAGTAGAGGACCATCGCCCACCCAGGACGTGAGCGCCACCCTTTGAAGGTGACCGCTCCGGAGGCGTGGCCCACCGGGAACGGAACGGCCGTCCCGGCCACCTGCATCGCCTGATGCTCGTCCACATTCAGCGGCCAGGCGGAGGCGAACTGCCAGCCGGCCAGCAGGACAAGGCCGATGGCCGGCAGCCAGCCACCGTCGACCGTCAACGCAACGATGCCGGCCCCGACCAGGAAGACCCAACCGGCCGAACGACGCCGCGTCGGCGGCGGGAAGCGGTAAGGGCCAACCACGTTGGCGTCGAGCTCCTCCTCGATCGCGATCGAACGGGCAAGGTCTTTCTCAATGTGAATGCCACTGCGGTCGACGCGCTTGTCGTCACTCACAGCTCAGGCTCCGCTGCCATGTCGCTGAGCCGGGAGACCGCTTCCACCAGCGGCACTCCGCGAGTGTCCTTCTCATCGCCGTAGAAGCGGAGGCCTACCGTCTCCGCTTCGACGTCGGTGTCACCGACGACGATCACCGCCGGGTGCTTCTGGGTGATTGCCTTGCGGATCTTGTCGCCAACGGTGTCTCCCGAGTCGTCGATCTCGACCCTGAGCCCGGATGCTTCCAGGGCCTTCTTCACAGTTCCTGCATAGTCGATGTGCCTGTCAGCGACCGGAACGATCGTGGCCTGAACCGGTGCCATCCACATCGGGAAGGCCCCGGCATGGTGTTCGATGAGAACCCCCATAAACCGCTCCAGAGAACCCGCTTTGGCGCAGTGGATCATGTATGGCTGTTCGGCCTCGTTGGCAGCGGAGGTGTACTCGAGCTCGAAACGCTCCGGTAATGTGAAGTCGAGCTGGATCGTCGAAAGCTGCCACCGGCGACCGATCGCATCTTTGACGTGCATGTCGATCTTTGGCCCGTAGAAGGCGCCGTCGCCTTCGGCCACCTGATACGGGATCCCTGAGGAGTCGAGCACGTCGGCGAGGGTCTTCTCGCTGAAGTCCCAGCGCTCCTGGGCTCCAACCGACTTTTCGGGCTGGGTGCTCAAGTCAGCCTCGAATTCGCTGAAGCCGGCATCCTTCAGCCATGCAATGACGAAGTCCAAATGCATCCGCAGCTCAGAGTCGAGTTGTTCGCCGGTGCAGAAGACGTGGGAGTCGTCCTGGGTGAAGCCGCGGGCCCGAAGCAGTCCGTGGACGACACCGGATTTTTCATACCGGTAGACCGCGCCCAGCTCTGACAGCCGGATTGGGAGGTCACGATAAGACCGCGCCCGGCTCCTGTAGATGAGGATGTGGCCGGGGCAGTTCATCGGCTTGACCCGATACTCCTGGTTGTTGTCCATCTCGAGACCGGGATACATGTTCTCCGAGTAATACCCGAGGTGGCCCGACGTCTCCCAGAGGTCGGCTTTGGCCAGGTGTGGTGTGTAGACGAACTCGAACCCGTAACGCTCGTGGATGTCGCGGCTGCGGTCCTCGATCACCTTGCGCAGCATCCCGCCCTTGGGGTGCCAGACGGCAAGACCGGAGCCCAACTCGTCAGGGAAGCTGAACAGGTCGAGCTCAGCGCCGAGTTTCCGGTGGTCGCGCTTTTCGGCTTCCTCCTGACGGACCAGGTACTCTTCCAGCTCCTTCTTCGACGGCCAGGAGGTTCCGTAGACCCGCTGCAGCTGGTCCCTGGCCTGGTCACCCCGCCAGTAGGCGCCGGAAGTTCTGAGCAGCTTCACCGCCGGGATCCGTCCCGTCGATGGGAGATGGGGACCACGGCAGAGATCGACGAAACCGTTGTTCCTGTACAGGGTCACATCCTCGCCATCCGAGACTTCGCTCGGGTCGACGTTGGCGATGATCTCGCACTTGAAAGGGTGGTCGATGAAGATCTCGAGGGCGTCGTCCACGGCTGCGGAGTCTCTGACGAAGGGCTGGTCCTCAGCGATTATCTCCTCCATACGGGCCTGGATCCGCTGTAGATCTTCCGGAGTGAACGGATCTTCGACTTTGAAGTCGTAGTAGAAGCCGTCCTCGATCGCCGGGCCGATTGCGAATGTGGAGCCCGGGTAGAGGTCGAGCACGGCCTGGGCGAGGACATGAGCTGAGGAATGCCTGAGGATGTGCAGCCCGTCGGGATCGGCGAGGGTCACCACGGCGAACTTTCCCGAGTGGTCGATCGGACGGTCGAGATCGCGCAATTCTCCATCATGTCGGATCGCCACGGCGGCACGGGCAAGCCCGGGCCCGATCGAGCTGGCCACTTCCAGGCCCGTCACCCCTGTCGGGTGCTGGACCACGTTCCCGTCGGGGTATTCAAGTTCGATAGACAACTGCTCAACTCTCACTAGCCTTGGGTGCGGCAGAATACCCAGCCCCAGCTGGATACCACTCATCAATTTCACTCACCAGGAAGCGGAAAGAACATGAATCCACGAGAGCTTGTCGAACGTTCGCACCCGAATACCACTCTTCGTGAACTCGCGGCTGGAGCGAACAGCGTGTTCAGGGTGATCAAAGAAGACGGTTCGTCCATCATCGTCAAGGTCTACCCGGTGCCCTCGAGAGAGCGGCGGGAGCGGCGAGCCCTCGAGTCTTTGAAGGGCACCCCGGGAGTGCCAACGATCTTCGACTCCAAGGTGGAAGGGGACATGGCCTGGGTGTCGATGAGCGATGGAGGGAACTGGAATCTGAGCAACCTTCCCAAGAACCTCGACGCGGTTGAGGCCGCCGGTCAGGTCTTGCGCGGGGTGCACGATACCGAGGCCGAGATCACCAATCTCGCCACCAGCATCGACAGCGAGTATGTCGAGTCCCACTACAAGTCGACAATCACCAGGTTGGGCCGTTTCCGCAGGCGGTTCGAACTCGACCAGAAGGTGCTCGACGCTGCCCTCGAGATGACGCCACCTCATGCCACCGACCCGGTGACGGCGCACACCCGCCCCACTCCGTCGAAATTCGTGGTGAACGAGGACGGTGCGGTGACCCTGGTCGACTGGGAGTGGGCGACACTCGCTCCACCCGAATGGGACCTCACTCTTGCCGTCTGGCGCTTCGCCGACACCATCGGGGAGGACGCTGCCGCCGCCTTCCGCAGTGGTTACGGCGCCGAACTTGCCGAGAGCAGCTACCGCCCCTGGGTCGCCTATCACGCAGCGACGATGATGCTCGATGCCGCCGAAGTCAGAGAGGGCCGCCTCGGCGACCTCTCCTATCTGGTCCACGACCTCACCGAAGCAGTCCTCGGCACCTGACGGTCCAGCGGTCTAGGGGCAGCGAAATCCGCGAAAATCGTCCCTAATTGACTTAGCCTCCTGCCGGTATGGCAAGGAGGACGGACATTGTTTGAAGCGCTGATGGCAGCAACTGCCACCACGGGTCTGTTTGCACTGGCCAAAGGCATCCGGGGTCAACAGAGATATGAGATCAATCCCTCACTTGTGGTCAACCTCCACGAGCAAAGGGGTGAGGATCTTCCCTGTCCCTGGTGCTACGGCCCGACACGCGAACAGGACACGCGATGCTCAGGTTGTGGCAGCCGCTTCGGCTGACACATCAACTCAATATTGTTTGATCGTCACGCGATGATCGACGCGGTCGACGGTGAAACCGAGGCTGTCGTAGAGGCCACGGGCAATCGCGTTGTCTCCTGCTGAGTAGACGATTACTTCCGTGCACTTAGCTTCATCACAGAGATAGCTCAACCCCCTCATCACCAGATCCTTGCCGGCGCCCTGGCCTGCGAGACCGGGGTGGACTGCCAGCAGATAGATCTCCCCAACGCCGTCGGGGTGCACTTTCGTCCAGGAGAACCCCGCCACCACCCCAAGCTGGTTGCGTTCGACGAGGAAACCGTCCGGGTCGAACCACGGCTGGTTCATCCGGTCCGCCAGATCTGCCTTTGTCCAGTTGCCATTTTCGGGGTGACCTTCAAATGCGAGGTTGATCACGGATAGGATGTCATCGACATCGTCCCGGGTCATCCGCTCCCCTGTCGGCACCGGTTCGATCGCTTCGCACCCGATTCGCATGCGCACCACTGACCACACCGAGGGTTCGACGGATTCAAGTCCGTCACGATCGAGGAGCACCAGCGGGTCGAGACCGTGCTCTGCGCCGATTGCCACGACCCCGGGGCGTATTGCGTCCCAGAGACGTTGACGTGCCGCCGCAGAGGCACCCGCAACTTCGACCAGACCAGTGGAACGATCCGAGGTTTCAACCATGGTGACGATGGCGTCGACTGGATCGCCACCAGTGAAAAACCGGCCCCGGCCTCTATCCAACTGGAGAAGTGTGTGCTCGCTGAGGAGGGGGTCGCTGGCGACCTGTCCCCAACCAGCGAGGAGGGCGCCGATTGGAGCAGGTAGTGCCGGCGAATCGTTTTTTGTGAACACGAAACAAACGGTAACGAATGGGGTAGCCAAGCCCTATTCTGACTGGCGTGACCAGGGTAGGACTTGTCCTGGGTGGCGGTGGGGTCACCGGGGCATCGTACGAAATTGCAACGCTGATGGCGGTTCAACTTGCCACCGGATGGAACCCGGACAACGCCGAAGTTGTCGTGGGAACTTCGTCGGGCGCGTTCGTGAGCGCCCTAGTCCGCAACGATTCACTCACGCTCGACTCCTTGGTGCATCCCGGTGACGAGCGGTCCGATGTCGCTGATCGGATCCGGGGCCACCTCTACCAGCGGGGCGGGCGGCGAAACGTCGGCGATTGGGTGCGCCACGGAATCGCGCCGGGATTGAGACGCCCGGGAGTGACGCTGTTCATGGGCTCGCCCGCCCCGTACCACTCCCAGGGCCTTGCCGAGTGGGTGGCGTCCCAGGTCGGTGAGGACGCGGCAAGCTCCTGGCCCAAAAAACCGACCGCCATTGTTGCCTATGATATCGAATCGAGGCAGCGGGCCGTTTTCGGAACCGCCAACCAACCCGAGGCCGGCCTTGCGGAAGCAGTTGCCGCCTCGACGGCAATCCCGCTTCTCTTCCGCCCCTATCCAATTGGAGGGAGGTTGTACGTCGACGGGGGTGTTGCCTCCGGGACTCACGCCGACCTCGTTCTCGGCCACAACCGGCCCCTCGACCTCGTCCTCATCATCGCCCCGATGGCAGCCGACCTCAACCGGAAGCGCGCCCTCATGCACGAAAAGATGTTCGACCGGGTGGGACGGAAGTCACTCGACGAGGAGTTGCTATTGATTCGTGACGCCTGGCCCCACTGCGATGTGGTGACCCTGACCCCGTCGGCATCGGTGCAGAATGCGATGCGACCCAACCCGATGGATGCCGGCAGAGCGGTCCCGACCTTCATGCGCACGCTGATCTCGATGAAAAGGAAGCTAGCCCAGCCTGAGGTCTGGTCGATTCTCAGCGACCACCTGGAGACTCAGGTTCATCGCAGTCGAGCGGTTTAGAGCTTGTCCGGCGCCAGCCGCGCCACACCCAGCACCACGCCAAAGCCGACGACTGCGGCGCTGACCGCCATGAGCAAGTCACCCTCGGGGGCACCGAGACCCGCACCCTGGACCCCGTCCGGCCATGGCCAGAGGATGCGGAACGATCCGGCCATCAACCCGATCATGGCGGCGAGGACCATGTCATGCCAACGGCGGAGGGCGACATGGAGGACCTGTGAGAAGAAGGCGAGTCCCACGATTGCACCGAGGATGAAAATGCCGACCGCGGCAAAGTCGCGGTCATTCACTGCACTGAGGACGGAGTCATACATACCGATCAGGACCAGGATGAGCGAACCCGAGATCCCGGGAAGGATCATCGCGCAGATCGCAATCGCGGCTGAGACGAAGAAGGCAAAGAGTCCGGGTGACGTCACCACCTCGGAACCGAGACCGAGCAAAGCGAACAGCGCGCCTCCCACCGCCAGGCCCACCCAGAGATGAGAAATGAGCGGCTCCCGGATCATCCGTATTGCCATCGCGATCGAGCCCACGACAAGCCCGAAGAAAGCCGCAGCGAGGATGATCGGGTTTTCTTCCAGCTGCACCTCAATGAAGTGGGCGAGGCTGAAAACTGCAGTGAAGACCCCGCCCAGCAGCAGAAAGAGAAAGACCCACTCGACATCGCGAAGGTTGCCCTTCATCCCGGCGAAGTCACCTTTGATCAGCGAACCCAGAGCAGAGCTTCCCACCCTGATACTGGCGACAAGCCTCTCGTAGATACCTGTCACCAGGGCAATGGTCCCACCGGACACACCCGGGACGACATCGGCCGAGCCCATCAGGAACCCGATGAAATAGGTCTTCAGTGCGGAAAGCATCGGAGAGATAGTACGGCGGCATCCCCGAAATCCCGGGTTCAGGGCGCCTGGTCGTCGCCTATTGCGGTGTTCGCCCCGGATAGAACAGCCACGACGACCTCACCGGGAGCCGGCTCGACCTGGCCGTCACGAAGAGCGGCGACAGTGGTGGCTGATGCCGGCTCGACCCGGAGGCGACATTGGTCCCACAGCCATTCCTGAGCGTCAAGAGTCGATGCATCACTGACCAGCACCGAACTCGCAATCCACTGATTCGCGGTCCAAGGATGTGCCCCGAGTTTTCTGGCGCCGAGCGACGAGGCGGCAATGCCGCCGACGTCAACCTCGGTGGGGGCTCCGTTTGCCCTTGCTGCGTACAGGGTCGGGCACAGCTCCGATTCGACCCCGATGACATCGACCTCGCCGCGGAACCAGCTGGCGGTGCCTCCGATCAGGCCGCCACCGCCGACCGCGACGAGAACCGTGGAGACTCCTTCGACCTGCCGTCCGATCTCATATGCCACAGTGCCCTGGCCTGCCATCACCTCCGGTTGGTCGTAGGCATGGGCTACGAAATGCCCGGTGGCCTCGGCGTACTCCCGGCTCGCAGCAAGGGCGTCGTGGTAGTAGCCGTCGATGACCCTGACGTCAGCCCCGTAGCGGGCGATTGCGTCGGTCTTTTCTTTCGGCGAGGAAGCGGGCACAAAGACTGTTGCCGGAATGCCGAGACGCTCGGCCGCATAAGCAACAGCCTTGCCGAAGTTGCCGCCGGAAGCCGCCACAACCGCCTCCGGGCGCGCCGAGAGCAGGACGTTGAACGCTCCCCTGGCTTTGAACGACCCGGTTACCTGAAGGTTTTCCAGTTTCAGGATCAGCTTCCAATCGTCGGCGAGAATGCTCCCGAGGTCGATGGTCGGGGTCAGCCGGACGAAGCTGGCGATCCGGTTGGCTGCCGCTTCGATGTCGCGTATCTCGATGGGATCGGGCATCCCGAGGACGCTATCAGGAGTCCTGACCCTGTCCGGTAACGTGACCCGGTGATCAATCCAGGTGACCGGTACCCCGAGAGCAGCGGCTACGACCGTGCTCTCGAACTCGACCAGACCGACCCGTTGGCCGGATACCGATCCAGGTTCGTCGCGGCTGACCCGGGGCTGATCTACCTCGACGGGAACTCGCTGGGACGGCTCCATCTGGAAGCAAGAGGGACGGTGGACCGGGTAGTCGACCACCAATGGGGTGACCGGCTGATCCGGAGCTGGAACGAAGGATGGTGGGAGCTTCAGCTCCGCCTCGGTGACCTTCTGGCCCCGATTTTGGGAGCCGGAGAGGGCGAGGTGATCATCTCGGATTCGACTTCGGTCAACCTATTCAAGCTTGCAGGGGCAGCCGTCGGCGCTCACCCGGGGCGGAGCCGGATCATCACCGATGATCTCAACTTCCCCAGTGATGTATACGTCCTCGACGGCATCGCCAGGTCACGTGGGATGGACCTGGTGGTCGTGAAGTCCGATGGCATCAACGGCCCGGTGGATGCCATCGCTGCGGAATCCGACGAACGGACGGCGTTGGTTTCCCTCTCCCACACCGCCTACATGTCCGGGTACACCTACGACCTGGCGGCCGTCAACGAGATGGCACACGCTGTCGGCGCGATGGTTTTGTGGGACACCTCACACTCGGTGGGCTCGGCTCCGATCGATTTCGGGGAAACGGGAACCGACCTCGCGGTGGGCTGCACCTACAAATACCTCAACGGCGGGCCGGGAAGCCCGGCGTTTCTCTATGTCCGCAAGTCGCTGCAGTCGACGCTGGAAAACCCGATCAGCGCCTGGTGGGCCCATGAGGCTCCGTTCGACCTCAGCCTCGAGTTCGAACCGACGGAAGGGATCCGCAGATTCCACACCGGGACAATGCCCATCCTGTCGTTGGCTGCCATCGAACCAGGAATCCAAATGGTGCTCGATGCCGGAATGGAGGCGATCAGGGAGAAGTCGATTGCGCTCACCGGCTACTTCATAGATCTGTGGGAATCCGAACTTCGGGACCTGGGCTTCGGTCTGGCCACCCCGATCGATCCCGCCCGGCGCGGTAGCCACGTTTCCCTCCGCCATCCCGACGCATGGCCGATAACCAGGGCGCTGATCAACCTCGGCAATGTGATCCCCGACTTCCGAGCACCCGACAATGTCCGTTTCGGCTTTGCACCGCTCTACACGTCCTTCCTCGATGTTCACACCGCGGTCCACCGGCTGAAGGAGTTGGTAGAGGGCGGGGCGCACAAGTCCGTCGACGCCCAGAAACGAACCGTTACCTAGGAGGAAGCCTTCGAACAGGGGATTTCAATCCTGACTCCGCCCGGAATGACGTGACCCGCAGCGCCTAGAGTTGCACGATGACTTCTGGTTGGAGATCGGGATTTGCGATTCCGGTCTTGTTGGCCGCCACCGCTCCCGTTTTGGCCTTGATATTGGTCGCAGTGGCACAAGTCGCAACTCCAAGCGGGGACATCAGAGAAGGTATATACCCTTGGTTCATCGCGTTGGCGGCTGCCCTCTTCGCCCTCTGTTGTTTTGGGCTGCTGGCAATCCACGGGCCCGACACTGGCAAATGGGTTCTCATCGGTAGCTGGTGGGCAGCGCTGGCCTTCTTCGGTCTGGCCGGCGGATTCCTGGCCATCGCGGTCGGTGGCCTCCTGGGGATCGATGAGGAAGCAGCCGGACCTTTTGCGCTTCTTCCATTGATTGGCCTTGCGTTCGGATTCGTGAGCATGGCACCGGCCTTGGCAGTTGCCGCCGTAGGCGCATCCAGAAGAAAAGTGTTGCCCAAGTGGGGAAGAGTCGCTCTCTGGGTGCAGGCCCCACTACTGCCCCTGCTCCTGATCTATGGCGGAATCTTCGAAGACCGCGCCGAAACGATCGGCAGTGCGACGATTCTCGGCGCGATGGCCATCTTATGGGTCGCCATCGGGTTGGCCATAGGCACTGCCCACAAGCGGCGGACTCACACCGTTTGACGGTCCGACTTTATGTCGCGGGAAGGAAGGCAGGTACCTGCCTCTCTTGCGCGTGAGGCGAGCTCTCCACCCGACAACGCCCGCTCCCGGACCAAACGGCCGGATGGACCCTACGTCCTCGGGATGCGGGTCTGCGCGGACAGAATGGAGAAGCCGATAGCGTCGACTGACGACGAGGTGGCGCTGAGTAGTGCCACGCCCACGCCCGCGTCGCGGTCGAGCCCTATCCAGCTCCGAAAACCGCCCGTGCCGCCGTTGTGCCAAGTGATCTCACGGCCACTCAGGCTCATCACTACCCACGCGGCGCCGATGCGGGTCTTGCCCGAGAACGATGCGATGGGATCGAGCGCCGACATCCCGGGCGCTGCTCTCGTCAGCAGTGCCTGAGATAGCAGGGCCATGTCAGTCACGCCCGCCCTGATACCGCCTGCGGGCCCAAGAGCCTCGCCGGTCCATGGCTGCCGCGGCCGACCACGCCGGCTGAAACCGTCTAGTGCTGTCGGCCGGCGAGCGTCTTCGGTGAGAGGTGTATACATGCCCGTCAGCCCGAGCTCCCCGGCAATGCGTTCCTCTACCAACTGCACGAAAGTTGTACCCGAAGCCGCTGCCACCGCATGGCCCAACAGCTCGAAGCCGAAGTTGGAGTAGGCCGGTTTGGGCCTACTCACCCTCACCTCGCGCGCTTGTGCCAGCAGCTGCTCCAACGTGTCGCCGTATGGGTTGCGACCGTGTCGGTAGAGGCGCCACGTCCGCCGCAACGGTTGACGCACTCGGGGCACACTCGAGATACCTGTACGGTGCGTGGCGAGCGCATCCAGGGTCACGCTCGCGACGGCTGAATCGTCAAGTGGCAGAAGTGAGCCCAAGGTGGAGGTGGGTGCGATCTCTCCCCTGGCCACGGCATCGGCATAGAGGAGGCCGGTGATGGCTTTGGAGATGGAGCCCAGTTCGTAATCTGCGTCGAGGTCGGAGCCGATGCTTGCAGTGCGCGTCGTTTCCGGGCTCGCCACAGCAATGGCTGCGTGGCGATGGCGCGAGGGAAGCTCCTCTCGCAGTGTCATGGCGAGGGAGACCTCGCCGTAGAGGTCGGACATGGATCGGCACTCTACAGACACATAGATGCGGTACTCGGATCGGGCGGCGGTGCCTCGCCATGGGGCAGATGGTTCGTGGTGGGCGGTACAAGACTTGAACTTGTGACCTCTCGCGTGTGAGGCGAGCGCTCTACCGGACTGAGCTAACCGCCCTGGCCCTGCGCAGGATACAACCCGTTGCGGAACAAGGCCACACCTCCTGAACCCTTCTACGGGCCAACGAACCCGCCGAGTGGGTCGACAAACCCAGGGTAGGTTCACCGACGGGTGCGCACCGATTACTCTGGGCGCCTCCGGTCGTGTACTGGGCGGAGAAACCCTGGGTTTCTTCGAGAGCGGCAGCTGGCCGTTGTTGGCGGGCGACAGCTTCAAGCGGTGTGGTTTCGGCGGAGGTCGAGCACGGCGGCCACGTCACGGACTACCTGTTCTGGTCTTTCGGTGATGTCCTCCCACGTGAACCTGAGGACCACCCAACCGCTAGCGGCGGCGAGGCGATCTCTCCTTCGGTCGTTCGACATGGCGGACTGCTGGAGATGCCACGACCTCGAATCCCACTCGATAGCAACCTGTTCGGAAGTGAACGCCAGATCGAAGCGAGACTGCAGGTCCCATGGTGTCGGGTGCTCACTGGTGTAACCCGATATGCCCGATTGCTTCAGGAGATCGCGGCCCTTCCTCTCCAACACGGTCGGTTCCACACGGTGTTCACCGCCCCTCCGCTCGACCAGTTCCCGGAGCAAGCCGACTCCGGGTTTGCCTTTCCGCGCCAGTGTTCGAATCAATGCTTGCAGGCTGTCCATTTTCAGCCGACCGCCAATCAGCAATGGTTCGACGATGGCGTCCAACTCGCGAGCGCCGAGTACGGCCGCCAGGTCAAAAACCGTGCGTGGCACGTTGGTCGTCCGAATTCCACTGACGACAACCAGGTGTCGACGAACCAGGTCTGACGAACGCCGAACCGTGACGCCAGGAAACACGTGAGTGGTGCGACTGTGAACAGTGACAGTTGGGATTAGATCGGGCTGTCGGGGGAATTGCAGCAACGCCGCTGCAGATTGGTGTGACGCGACCGCGTTCGGCAGGGTCAAGATGGCACCGGTCAGCAAATCGACATGGTCTCGGGCGACCAGAACCTGGTAGATGCCAGAGGCCACGGGCGTCAAATCACCCCTACCAACCATCCGTCCGACCGAGCTCTCTGAAGCACCCAACTCGAAGAGTTGAGACCTTTTGATATAGCCGCCTTGCCCGGCGGCTATATCAATCACGGCACGTGCGATTGCCACAAGGCGAGTATCCAGCAATGCCCAAGCGATTGAAACCCCTCTCCATGCGCGCTCTCCGATTCAGAATGCATGCTTCCGTGGGCCAATCGACCCGGCTGGCGAGCTCAGAAACCCAGGGTATGACACGTCGGAGTCCGGCCACCCTTCCGTGGGCTGATCCACCCGGCTGGCAGGCTCAGAAACCCTGGGTTGTGGCACGGAGGTCCGCCGGGAGGAGCCGTCCCGTGGGAGAATCAGCGGCGATGGATCGTTCCGAATTTGAAAAGTTGGTCGACGAAGTCCTCGAGGGCCTGCCGTCGTGGGTGGTGGACAAGATCGACAACCTCCACGTTTTAGTGGAAGAGGATCCGCCCGCGACACTCGGGGACGTGCTTGGCGTCTACGAAGGCATCAGCCTCCAGGACCGGTCCGGTGATTACTGGGGTGCACTCCCCGACCGGATCGTCATCTTCCGCCGACCCCACCTCGACATGGCCCTCTCGGATGGGGAGCTTCGTGAAGAGATCCGCAGGACGGTCCTCCACGAGCTCGGCCACCACCTCGGGATCGACGACGACCGCCTCACCGAGCTCGGCTGGGACTGAGCGGTTCAGTCGAGGTCGAACATTTTCTCCGGGGTCATCATCTCGAAGAACTCGATCCAAGAATCCTCGGTCAGTTCCCTCAGTCGCGAACCTAGTTCGGCGGCGCCTTCAAGGGCGGGCTCACCACGACCGTAGGGCGACTGGAGGACCTCGTCGGTCCATTCCATGTAGATGATTTCCCGTTCACCGGGCAGTGTCGAGCCGTTGAAGTAGGTGGTCACCTCCGAACGGCGCCCGGCCTCGTGATACATCTCACCGATCTTTGCGATCAATGTCGCCGCCTCGCGGGCTGTACGCGGCTTCACTTTGTAAACACGTCTAATGACGTACATCAGCTCTCCATCTCGATTGATGAGCCAAGTTACACGGTTCGTATCGTCGGGCTAGGCAAGGCCGGCCTGGGTCACCAGTATCGACAGGACGAAGAGGATGACGAAAGCGACCCCGGTGGCGGCGAACTCGGCTCGACCCTCCCAATGCGGGAGATGGGCACGGACCCGGGCGTGCACGTACATAGCGGTCAATACGTACGCTGCCCAGACGAGCATGGTCATGGTCGCCTCCCTGTCCTCATGGCCCGTTTCTGACACGGACGTCGCTGCCTGCAACCTTACGCATGTTGCCGATTTGTATGCTGAAAAAGCGTCACAACGCCCCGAGGCGTTCGATTGCCTCGGTGAGGGTCGCCTCGTCTTTGCAGAAGGCGAACCTGATCAGGTCCTTGCCGCCACCGGGATGGTTGTAGAAGACGCTGGGCGGGATGACCGCAACGCCGGCGGCTTCCACCATGTGCCGGGCGAAGGCGCGGTCATCGTCGAAACCGAATGCCTCGAAACCCGCCATCAGGAAGTAGGTGCCTTCGGGCCGGTGAACGTCGAACCCTATGGCGGCGAGCCCGTCGGCCAACAGGTCACGCTTCGACCGGTAGCTCCGACGGAGGTCGTCGAAGAATGTGGGTGGGGCTCCAAGGGCTGCCACGCCGCCGTGTTGGACTGGCGTCGGCGTCGTGAACGTCAGGAACTGGTGTGCGGCCCGGATGCCGGCCGTGAGGTGGGGCGGTCCGATCGCCCAGCCCAGCTTCCACCCGGTCAGCGAGAAGGTCTTGCCCAGCGACGAGAGAGTCAACGTCCGCTCCCACATTTCGGGCAACCGTGCGATCCTGAGGTGGGGTTTGCCGAATGTGATCTCCTCGTAGACCTCGTCGGCGATGACGATCACATCGAACTCCTGGCACAGGTCTGCCACCAGCTGGATTTCATCGGTGTCGAAAACCCGCCCTGTCGGATTGTGCGGTGTGTTGAGCACGATTGCTTTGGTCTTTGCTGAGAAGGCCGACCGCAATGCGTCGGGGTCGAGACGGAAGCCATCCCGGAGCTGGACGAACTTCGGTACGGCTCCGGCCATGGAGGTGCACGCCGGGTAGGAGTCGTAGAAGGGCTCGATCAGAACCACCTCGTCTCCGGGGTTGACCAGACCGAGGAAGCTGGCCGCCAGTGCTTCGGTGCAGCCCGAAGTGACGGTCACCTCAGAAGCCGGGTCGAGCTCACGGCCGAACAGCGGCCCGTACTTCCCGGCAATGGCATGTCGCAACGCCGGCACGCCCGGGCTGGCCGGGTACTGGTCGTGCTCGCCGCCGGCCATGGATCGGATCGCCGCCTCTTTGACGAAGACAGCACCCTCCCAGTTGGGGAAACCCTGTCCGAGGTTGATCGCGCCGTGCGCCACTGCAAGCGCCGTCATCTCGGTGAAGATGGTGACCCCAAACGGCACCAGGCGATCGGCAGTTGACATGGTCGATCACGATACCCGCCAGCCAAGGGTCGTCGATCGCGTGTTGAACCTGGAACACGATCGGTCCGGCTGAGAGTCCTCGTTGCTGTCTTCGTCGTCGAGACCCTGGCCGATCTCCGACCTCAAGATTGCCTGAGAATGTTCCTCCAAGATACGGTGCTCGGCTGCCGGATTCAACACAGCCTCGAATTCGGCGAGAGCATCGGCATAGCCGCACCCGTACCTTCGTTGTGGAAGTCAACGCAGTGGTTATTCCGCAATGTCCAAGGACTCGAGGCGATAGCTGGCGAATTCCACCCCACGCACAGGCGAACAAGCAAACGATGTGATCACCCGCGAGGAGGTCGAGTAGCCGCGATCTCGCTCACCATCCGAGATGCTCGTTATCCCGCTCAAGAATGCTGATCTGTCATATCGTGGCAGTTGCCGTGACTGTCAAGCTAACTTGATAGACATGGATCCGGTGATTGTGGTGAAGTGCCCCCCAAGCATGGGATCTCAGACAACGACATGCTTCACGCTTCCAGAAACCCGATCCGAGTGTTCGGGCTCGACGATCTCGTCATGCTCATCGGAGCCGACGAGTCAGGACAGATGCTCGAAATCGGCGTTACCGCCGCCGAAGGCATCGAATTCATAGTCCATGCAATGCCCGCCCGCGACAAGTTCTTGAGGTGACATCAATGCCCCGCTCAATCCAAGAGATACTCGAGCAAGCCGACGAACTCGCCAAGCGGTTCGAGGACTATGAGCCGGGAGAAGGCGACCAGGTGCCGGTCGAGGAGTACCTACTACAGCGTGCTGTCCTGGCCCGGGCCCGCAGCGAACGTGAAGTGGTGGACGCGGTCAGCGCAGCACGCACATCAGGCATGTCATGGAACAAGATCGGTGAAATCCTCGGAACGTCGGCTCAAGCAGCCCAACAGCGATACGGAGCCGTCGTAGAGCAGACTTGAAACCACTCTCCATCCGAACTGCGAAACCGAGCGCAGAGGTTCCGTTTATTGAGCGATGGCGATGGCTCCGTTCGCCCGATGTCCGCGGAAAACGTCATCGCGGCGGCGGGTTCGGGCCGGTTGCCGTCACGAGTCGCTGGGGCACCCAGTCGTCGACGTGATGGAACCCGTCGTCGAACGGGCCAGCATCGAGCTCGACGGATGCCCTCAGTGAAAGTCGATAGAACTTCACATGGCTGAAGTCCTCGAACAAGATGTAGACGGGGTCGGGTGTGCTGTTCGGGCCCTGGAATTGCTGTCCAGTCAGGACGGGCTTGTGGGCTCCGACGAACGCGTCGAAAGTGTCGCCGACCACCACGCCGAGGTGCTCCAACCCCATCTTGTAGACGCGCTGGTGCACGGGCGGGATGAGCTCGATCAGCGGGACGACTTTGCCGTCGAAGACTTTGAGCGGCTCGGCGGGAACGATCAAGGAGATCGGGCGACCGTTCCAGACGTTCTCGCGATTGGCGACCGCGTGGCGTTCGATGAGCCCCCGCACATGCACGTACTGGTCCCACTCGGGGACCCGGTATGCGAGATGGCTGAGTCCGTATGGGGTGATGTCGATGCCGCGTGTGGCCAAACGGTCTCGCTGCTGCGCGGCGAATGCCCGGTAGTCCCCGATGATGTCCTCGATCTGGTCCGCCATCAACCGTCTCCTTGTGACGTCGTACAGGTGGTCACCCCCACACGGCCTTCTCGGCAACGACCGCGAGCGCGTCAGGGTGAGTCTCGCATAAACCGGCATATCATGCATTATCTAGCGGTCTCATAAACCTCGATCGGGGCTCCGTGCGACACTGAGTGGCATGGATGACGGGGACCTCGCCCAGCTGCAGCTCGACGTGTACATGACGCGGGAGGGTCCGTGGAACCCCGAGCATGGCGACATCGAGATACCGAACGATTGGGATTTCCTTCCTTCGGGTGATGCATTCGTTACGCGTCGAGTGAAGGCGGCGGGGACATTCTGGGTGGCGTGGCGTCCTCGAGGAAAGAACCGGCCACATCGACGCCGGCTCGGTATCTGGGCTCCGAAGACGGCCATCGAGGATGCGCGGGCAAAAGCTGCCGCCACCGAAGCGGAGCGCGCCAGACAGCGCGAGCGAGGCGAGAAATCGCGGGAACGGCACGAGGTCGTCTATCGCGACGAGCTCGCTGACGCGATTCGCCGTTTCCTGAACTTCGCTCCCGAGCACAGCGAGCTCGCCGACGAGATCGCCTCAGAAACAGCCACTCGAGCGGCGGCGGTGGGGAGTGGTCGGGTTGGACGCACCCGGACCCTGTCGTTGGACGAGCGGGCTGCTTTGGCGGCACGAGCGCTGATACGACATCGATACACGAGCTATGAAGATGACCTGTTCGATGCGTTGATGGAGGACCCCTGGGATGAAGAGCTCTGGTATCGAGAGGTCAAAGCCGACGCTCAACGCGCAGTCGATGACTTTCTCGACCAGCATCGGAAGCAGGAACCGGGTCCGCCCGACGACGACTGACCGGTAGCCGAACCTCGCGAATTGCAGGCGTTCTCATCCGCACACAGTTGCAACACGACGTGTAGCGGTAAACCAGTAAACTCGCATCCCAGATGATGCAACTGTGTACACAGAACACGCACCGGTAGCGCGATGACGCTGAGCCGTCAGGTACTCCGCAAGATCGACGACGCCCTTCGCTCCGAGCTCGACCAGGAAACGGGCGAGTGGATGGCCAAGGTCCCAATCTCCGGTGCCACCAAGGTGGTGTGGCAGAGATACTGCCAGGCAGTCGGTGTCGGCATGGGTGAGGTCGCCGGCGAGGACGCTGAAACGCTCGCGGACCGGCGCAATGCTCGGGATGAGGAGCTGACGGATCGGGTACAGGAGCTCAAGGATCGTGAGAAAAACCTGAGACAGCGTGAGCGGGCAATGTCTCTCCGGGAGGCCGACATCGAGGACCGGGAGAAGGACGTGGCGGCGAGAGAGCAGAACGTCGCCACCATCGAGGAGAACCTTGCTCAGAAGCTACGAGTGTCGAGCCGACCTCAAACTGCCGGGAGTTCGAAGCCGAAACTCGGCCGCAATGAGGCGTGCTGGTGCAAGTCAGGCAAGAAGTACAAGAACTGTCACCTCATTCCTGACCAGTCCCGTTGAGGAGTCTGCCGGCCTCCCCTGACGGGGATGGATCTAAGTTAGGTCCACTCCCCTATCCAGCGCCCACTCTCTGAGTGTGGTACCGAGTTGGGGCACATCGCGCTCGAGAGTGTTCCAGAGGAGGTCGTAGTCAACCCTGTGGTACACGTGGTCCACGATGATGCGGTTGGCAATCACATCGTCCCACGGCACTCCTTCGGGTATCTCCTCACCCAGCTGATCGCGGAGCTTCGATGCGGAATCACCGATCCTCCCGATCAACGCCTCTCCGGCAAGCCGCAGCATTCGATCTGATTCGTAGGCTTCCCGACCACGCTCAACGAGCTCACTGCTGGCTTGGACGGCATCGAGGAGATCGGCCACGATCTTGTCGACCGACCTGCGACTCATAAGCCGATGGCTTCCTCCAAGACGTCACGATCTCTGGGCAGGAGGGCATGGCTGCTGACGACGTCGACGTCGACGCCAAGGAGATCCGACAGCTCGCGCCGGAACCGGGATAGGTCAAATAGCGAAGCGTCTCGTGGAACATCAACAAGGAAGTCGATATCAGAGCGCGAGTGAGCGTCTCCTCGAGCGACCGACCCGAAGATCCGCACGTTCGAGATCCCGTACTCATAGGCCAACGACCCAATGTCGTCCTTCCGGGTCTCAACCATCTCACGGAGTCGCGGACTCTCGATGGCTCCTTGTCTTGCAGACGGCTTCATGTCGCTCAGGATACCTTCCATCTAGCCTGGCGCTCTGCAACGTGACCTCGGATCCAGCGAACCTCCTCGGAGGCAACAGACGTGATGAGCCCGATTTATGTGTCGCACCAATACATCACAGATCCCCAGACGTGTGCACACCTGCGGTTGCAGGAAACGGGTTTACCCGGGAAGCCTCACCACGTTGTCACCTTCAACGGACCCGTAGCGCTCCTCCATCGTGTCGGCCAGTCGCTCCAGGTCCTCCTCGAAGAGCGACCCGTACACGTCGAAGACGCTTGGGAGGGGAGTTATCCCTGACCAGAGGCGCATTCTGAGCGTTTCCTCTGGCCGGGATGGTGGGCCCTACTGGACTTGAACCAGTGACCTCTTGCGTGTCGACGAAACCGACCGTTGTCTCAGGGTGTCGCGTCATATCGCAGTGTCTTCCTCCTCTTACGTTCTACCAGGAGCTTTGCCGCGTAGACGAGCGGTTTCCAGCACCGACCAGAGATGATGAAAAACGACGAGAGTCGTCCCATTTGGCACCCTGAATGGCACCCTGGGATAACCTCCTGCTTGCAATCTGCGCGGTCACGCCCCCCAGTAGTCGGCGGCGGTGGAGATGGTGATGCCCTCCCGGTGGCGGTAGTGACCAAATACCATCCTCGTGTCCTTGTGGCCGAGAAGATCGGCCAGGCGGTCCGCTGACAGGCCGGCGTCGGCGATCAGGGTGGTTGCCGTGTGGCGCAGGTCGTAGGGAGTAAGGCTACCCTCAATGCCCGCCTGCTGGCCCAGCCGAGCCACCACTCGGCGTATGTTCGCCGGGTCGAGGGGGGTTCCATCCTGAGTGACGAAACAGAGCGACGACCACCGATGAGGCCACAGATCGCCCGCCAGCAGCCGCTCCTCAGCTTGGGCCTTCCGATGGCTCCTGAGCGCATTAACTGTGATCGCTGGCAGCTCGAGAGTACGACCCCGCTTAGTCTTGGTATCTTTCAGTACCGGCTTCTTTCCGGGCCAGGCCAGCGACTGGAACACCACCAGCGATCCTGCATCGAGGTCTACAGCTTCCCAGGTGAGTCCGGACACCTCGCCGGGCCGCAGGCCCAGGGTCATCGCCACCACAACCCAAGCACCGAGCCGGTGATCCGTTGCAACATTGAGTAGAGCCCGGGATTCTGTCGCCGACAGGGCTCGCCCGACGCGCGTTGTACTCGCACCCGATGGCAGCTCAGCGATCCGGGCCGGGTTCCATGAGACATGCCGCCGACGCACTCCGAAGTCGTAAGACTGGGCAAGGATGGTCCGCAACTTCTCCAAGGTGCTCTTGGCATGAGATCCAGCCCTGGCGTCGAGGAAGACTTCCACGTCCTCGACGGTGAGCACTCCCACGGGCACGCTCCCGAAGACCGGCTCGATGTGGTTCGAGATGAGGCTGTCGGTCATGGCCAGGGTGGTCACGCTTCGACGCTTCGGCGCGGTACGCGAGCGCCATGCGGCCACCAACTCCCCCACTGTCCGCGGCGCCGACGGACTTTGAGTAGACAGCTCGGTGATCCGGTTCCGCAGCCGCGAAGCAACCGCCGACTTTGACTCACCCGGCTGGCCGACCACCTTGACCCTCCTTCGCTTTCCGGTGATCGGGTTAACCCCCGCATCGGCCTGACCTACCCACCGCTCCCGGTCGGTGTCGAAGTACACGGTTCCCTCACCATTCCCACGTCTACTCATCGCTTCCCCTGTGACATCTCCTTCCAGAATACCTACAGGCCGCGACCCAAGGTGGGCTCCACCTCTCGGGTTCGTGCCCGGCGTTCCTCGATCAGCTGTTGTGCGTGCCGGACCAACTCGTCAACTTCCTTTTCATCACCTGGGCCATTGGGGGTGGGCTGCTTGGATTGGTGGGGATCGAGCTGAGCCAACCTGGCGAGGGCGGGCATGTCGATCCAGTCTCGAGTGATGGCCTGGCTGAGCACGTCGAGGGCTGTCTGGTGGTCTTCGACTACCACGTAGGCGTGGTTGGCGGTCCGGCCTCTGGTCATTGGAGTGTACACACCGCGGCTATCGGTTGGAGTGTCGACCAGGAGGAGGGCTGTGTCGACCGTACGACCCTGGGTGGCGTGGCTGGTCTGGGCGTAGCCAAGCTCAAGATCATCCGACACATAGTCAGAGGGGAGCCGGACCGTGCCGGTACGACCCTTGATGGTGATGCTGCGGTCACGGTGGATCTCGGTGATGGTCCAATGGTCACGGTTCTTGACCATGAAACCCTGGTCGCTGCGGAGGGTCCGGTTGTTGCGACGGGTAACCACTTCGTCGCCGACCAACATGCGAATCTCGCCAACATGTAGGCGGGGTGCGTTGGCGTCGAGTTCACCAGACTCGATTCGGGTCTGTTGGGCGAGCCGGTTGATTCGGGTCACGGTGTCGGTGCTGTTGGCCATGAGCGCCACCGTCTCACCGCGGATACGAGCCTGCTGCCAGGCGTCGAGAATCTCAACCTCCATTTGAACTTGGGTCCCACCGTGGATACGGCCCCGCTGGTCGTATTCGGAGAGAACAGTTGGGTCGGCGGCCCGGAGGCGAAGACTGGCTTGGCGTTCCCAGTGGCGGCGGAAACGGTGGACCTGGTCGAGTTCGACTGCGCCCTGGCTGTCGACCAGGTGAGCGAACATGCCGCCTCTACCCACCGCTGAGAATTGACGGGGGTCGCCCACCAGGATGATCCGCCAGTTATGCCGGTCGGCGAGGCGGGCCAGCTCGGCAAGTTTGGGGGTGGCGGTGCTTCCGGCTTCGTCGAGGACCACGGTTGTACCTGCCGGGAGTTGGTATTCGGGTTGGGGTGGCCGGGTCGGGTGATGGTGTTCGGTCAACAGCTTGTCCAGGGTGTCGGTGGTCATGCCGGTCTCGGTGGCCAACACTTCCGCTGCCGCCGCGGTGGGTGCCGCACCGAACACGGAACGCTCCACAGTTTGAAGGTGGGTGACCGCGGTGGCGAGGGTGGTGGTCTTGCCGGCACCGGCAGGACCAACGATCAATTCCAAGCTTCTATACCCGGCGACTGCGGCCACCGCCTCGCCCTGTCCAGGAGACAACCCATCGGCTCGGACCACGGATGCCAGCCGGGTACGGGACGCATCACCGACGAGACAACGCTCTGCCCAGCTCACGAGCTGCTCTTCCTCATCGAGAATCGCCTGGGTGGTGAGCGCCCGAAGAACCGCTGCTTCGCTGATCGGTCTTCCGTCCCGGCGGAGAGCCACCCCTTCGGGCACTCCTCGAGAGATGTCCACACATCGGGTGGAGGCCGCCTGGCCGGCCAACAGCTCCAGAAACTCTGTGAGCTGCTCGGGGTCTGCGGTGACAGTGGTGGGAACAGCCGCGGCCAACTCCCGGACCAGTTCAGCGGGCCGCCAGGACGACTGACGTTCACCCAGCGAAGTGATGGCCTGGTCGACGAGCTTCCCCGCCGTCTCGGCGTCGATACCCTCAGGACGCCGCAGCCGGCCGATCACCCCGTGGAGCAGCCGCTCAGGATCGTGGCCCAGTCCCCGGACCCGGTCTCGCCACTGTCCTCTCAGCTCGCTGTGGGTGGGACCGTGGGGTTTGGAGGGGCGGCTATCCAAGACTGCCTCCCGCTCCAACCTCCAACGCTCATTATCAGTCGGATCTCTCCCCAGGTCGGTGCGGAACCGACTGAGCTTGCCGTGGAGACGCCGCTTCACTTCGCTGGTCCGCTGAGAGAACTCGGCCAACACCTCCGGGTCGATGTCTCTGATCTCGGCGATGCCATGCTCAGGCTGACGCCAGCGAACCCCCAACCGTCGGGTCAGCTCCGAACGTAATCCGGCGTGATAGAGCGCGGAGAGGGTCCGCTGGTCGACCTTGATGGTGCGGGCATCCAACGCCAGCCATCTGCCATCGGGAGCTCGAACTCGGTTGGCGATCACCGCGTGAGTGTGAAGCTGAGGGTCGAGGGTCCGGCTGGTGTGCTGGCGGAACACCCCCACCACCATGCCCTCGGCGTCCACCGTCACCACCTGGCCATGGACACGTATCCGGGTGTGAGCATGTGATTCGATCCAGCTCAGTACCGCCCCCACCGCCCGCTCATGGGCGTCCACCACCTGTTCACGCACATCCTCGTCGCCCAAAGCAAAAAGGACGGAAACGGACTTGGGAGCAGAGAAGGTGGCGTCGTAACCCCGCACCGAACCCTCCCCAAACCGGCGGCCCACATGCTCTCCCGTGGACGGATATTTTCCCGCCATCACCGCCAGGAAGGCTCGGGCGTTTATCTCCCCCTCGAGTCCGAGACGGTCCGCGCCTTGCCCCCACCAACGGCCCGGCGGCTCATCACCGTTGAGGTAGTAGGAGGGCAGGTGCTCGGTGTAATACCGGCCCGCATCTACCCCCTTCAACGTTGTCACCCGCACCGTCAACGAAGGCCTCCCCGCCGCACGCCACCGCAGGTGTGCACTCGTCTGTGCATCTGGAATCGGAGTCGCAGGTCTTCGGCAGCTGGATCTCGGCGGTTGCCTGGACCTGGGTTCAGTGTCGAAGACATCGACATGTGCCTCGATGTGGTGTTGGCCCTCTCTGGTTCGACCAATCGTCGTTGAGCGCTAGGTATCGCCGCGTTCGCCAAACACAACATTCGCCCGAGACGGACAAAACCCGCCGTGGGTCGGCCGTTGGATCGGGTCGTCGAAGCCGGGTCGTATCGCCGTTCGAAGTCGGTCATCAGCCGCGCTAATAGTTGGTCACCCTCCCAAACCACTCCCAGAAACACTCCCAAACAGGTCCCAAGCCGGCGGAGGTCAACGCGAGGTCCAGGTCGATAAGTCACCGGATCAAGAAGACCAGATCACCCTGTCAACCGAGTGCCACAAACCCTGTCAACCGAGTGTCAGAAACCCTCCCATACTTCTCTGACCAGGCCCGATACCGCACTCTCCAAGTCGACGGCACCAGACGCGATCACATCGACCAGCCCGTTGTCTTTCCAGAACCGGTCACCTACTGGGAGGGTGAACGAGCGTGAGTTGAGAGGGTGCCGACCGATGATCGAGAGCATGGAACACAACAACCGGCTCCTCACCGTCGAGGAACTCGCCGACTATCTCGGAGTCCCGGTAGCCACCCTCTACCAGTGGCGATACCGACGACAAGGACCACCAGGATTCCGAGTAGGCAGACACGTCCGCTACCGGTGGACCGACATCGCAGAGTGGATCGAACACCAACTCCACGATCTCACCCGCTGATCGGTCAATCCCGGTTCGGCAAGTCTTGGCGGCGGTCGAGATGCTCATTCGAGTCCGGCTCATGTTCTGTGCCGCATTTGTGCCGCACGAGGATGAAAAACGAGGTGAAACGGCGTGAAAGGCTGAGAGACCGTGAGAGAGGACGGATCAGCAGTTTCCCTAGTATTTACCTGGCCTTTTCGGGGTTTCTTCTGGTCGATCAGTTGGGGGGCCCGGCAGGACTTGAACCTGCAAGCGACGGATCATGAGTGCGCTGCGATAGCCAATAACTACGGCGTGAAACTGGGCATTCTTGGAACTGGGTGCGCGTATGGTGCGCGTCCAAGTTTTCCTGCGCTACGCACGTCGCCCGAGGCTGGGTCCGGGAGGGCGTTATTCCCGCCCACCGCAAGGCACGTGTGGGTGAAGTTCACTTTCTTTCGCCAATCAGATCTTGGACTGGCTGATCTCGAGCCGATATGAGCCAGCGGTGATGGACACAAACCAGTTGGCAAGCTATTGAGCACTAATGAGCAGATCATCCGGCACCTGGGAGCGGGAGGGGATCATCCCTGCCGACTGCAAGCCCAGGGAGGCCGATAATCACGTTCCTCCGACACGAGATCTTCGATTGGCTCGTCAGTAACCGCTCCGACACGGACGTCCGCTAGGGAACGGGCCCACGTCAGTGCGTCTGCACTACCACGAGCCCAACGCATTTCTTCGCGGGACTATGCGCACAGAGCAAGTTCAACCTCGTCGAATGTCGCGCTGGCTGATTCAAATAGGCGCTGAACATAGAGCAGGCGGATCGTGTAGATAGCTGGCAGCGAGAAGGTCGGTCCGGTGATGCTGTTGAACGCCACCGGCTCCGTCTCGCTTCCATCAAACGTGTACTCGACGCTGGCCCAGAGCGAGCTGTCCGATGCGTCCAGAATCTCAACTCGAATTGTCGTGCCTGCCTCTCCGGTCACCAAAAGGTTGATCCCACATTCATTGAAGATGCCCCGTTGAACGGTCTGTTCGATTCCGTCAACGGGAGCACCGGTGCTGTCAAGCCTGAATGCATGGCTAGTCCCATCTAGACCGGGAGACACCACCTGGGACTGAGTTCCCACATCGCCGCTGTCAACGATTGACCATCCGGTCAGATCACCAGTCTCGAAGTCGAAATTGGTGGCCGGCCCGGCTGTAGGTTGGGAGATACAATCGAGCGCACCCGGGACGTCGATGACATGAAAGGCGTGTCCTGGTACGGAGTGCCCGGATTCGACCGAGGAAGAGACTATGCAATTGCGGAGGTCCTCCGCTGTAGCTGCTGGGCTGACGTCGAGCATGAGGGCACCCAGTCCAGTGACCTGAGGAGCGGCAAACGACGTGCCGTCGCTCAGAATCAGGTCGTCCTGGAAGAAGAAAAAGTCGCTATACGTGCTCAGGACGTTCGTCATGGGTGCGGCGACACTTACGGCAGGACCGGAGGCTGAAAGTGACAACTCACCGCTCTCTTGGATTCCTCCGACTGTGATGACGTTGTCGAATAGCAGGCTCAAGCCGGATGGAGAGAAGAACCGGGCATCGCAGTCACGGTTCCCGGCGCCCAAGACCCAGAGGACATCGTCGCCTGCGTTCTGAGCTCCGGCTATCGCTTGCGCGAAGGGGAAGTTGGCGACAGCTACTTCCTGCTCTGCCAAGGCTGGATCGATTATGTCTGAGATGCATTCACCGAATGGGAGCCCAAAGCTCAGGTTTGTCACCCGGGCGCCGATTTGTGCTGCTACCGACAACCGAGACGCTACTTCGATCGGTGAGTTGAAAGTGAGAACTGTGTCGGGCGCGGAGATGACGGGAAAACCGAATTCGATGCCGTTTAGGTCGCAGTCCCAGGCGACCCCGGCCATCCCAATACCATTGTTGCCTTGGGCGCAGGCGACCCCTGCTACTCGAGTTCCGTGTTGTCCGCTTGGGCCCGCGCGAAATCCGACATATAGGCCGGCATTGCCAGCGAGGTCTTCGTGGGTCAGGTCGATTTCGTTGTCGACAATGGCGACGCTCACTGACGGGTCGCCCGTTGTGATGTCCCAACCGGTCGGCGCCTTGATGTATTCGAGGGCCCAGTTGTTGCCGCCTGGGTTTGCCTCGTCCCAGTCGTCAAAGCCGGAGTCGTTCGGAACGGCAGTGAGGCCTTGTCCGACATAGTGCAGTCCGGCTATCTCAACGTCAGGATTCGACATCATTGATGCCGCCAGTTGTCGAAGAGCCGAGGTGCCGGTTGCAGGAACTCGCACTTGGTAGACGCGCAATTCAGCGAATCCGCCGACGACTATCCCGCCGACACCGGCTGCGACTTGCTGTATTGCAGTGTCAGGATCGGAGACTTCGGAATCAATGCCAACCATGAGTTCGCTTTCGAGGTAGGAAGGACCGACGTCTGATGGCATGATGCGGTCCGAGGAAGGTGCGGCGAAGTCTTGTACGGACTGAGCCGGAGGTGCTATTACGATCTGCAACTCCACCGTCTCGTTGAGCGTTACTCCGTCGGCGACGACCTGAATCGAGCCGGCGTAGGTCTGTTCCTGCAGATCGGATTCGGCCGATAGCGCCACTGTGAATGCGTAATCCACATCAGCGGACATGGGGAATGGATCGCTGGGTTGAATCACAGTGGCCACTTGTGCGGCGTCACCGCTGACTTTAACTTCGGCCTGTTCAATCTCTCCGTCCACGCGGAGTGTGAGCTGACGGACATCGGTCGAACCGGTAGCGAGCGTTTCTTCGATGAGCCCCGGGCTCCAGGTGGCTGTGATCGGTACCAACGGGATTATCGGGCCGAGGCGGTAGTCGTCCATTAGCACTGGCTCGTTTGACACTCCTCCCAGGTAGGTGCCGACCAGCCCGGACGAATAGGTCGAATCGGTGGTTTCGATGTTCCAGGAGGCTGGTTCTTCTGTGCCCTGCTCCCAGACCTTGGCTCGGATCGTATTTCCTTCGGTCTCGCACCGAAGCCACAGGTTGGTTTCGGGGTTGATCGTGTTGTCGTCGTCGAGGACGGTTGGTGTACCCGAGTCGTGTCGAATCACTTCGAGGACCGGTGTAGTTCCGTTGGTGACAGTGCAGTAGTAGGCGGATTGGTCGCCGTCGTAATCGCCGTCGTGGCGTGCCGCCAATCCCCACGTTCGATCAACGTCGTTCAGCCATATGATCCGGGCAAGCTGAGTGATGTCTCCGTGCGTCCCGGCGAGCAGGGACGTAACTGCGCCGTTGCCGCGAAAAGCACCAGAGTTGTGCCGGATCTTCGGACCCGAAGTCGAATAGTGGGTCCAGTCATTCGGCCATGGATCATTATCGTCGCCGGTGAAGGTTTCGGTGAAGGTCGCACCGCCCCCAGGGTCGGGGGACTGTGGAGCGATCGACTCGGTGCCCTCCAGGTCATAGTCGTCGACCACTACGTCACTTCCGCTGCTACCCCAGAAGTAGATCCCGGTTCCGCCGGTGACATACGTTGGGTCTGTGACCTCGAGATCCCACGTTCCCGGCTCGGTCGTGCCCTCCGCCCACAACTTGGCCCGAACTGTCGTACCCGAAGCCTCACACTTCAACCGTTGGTCGGCCGTAATGCTCAGACTCGATGTGGCTGCCAGTTCGACGTGTTGACCGTTCGACACCCGAACCAGGGAGAGGTTGGTGTACGGCGACTGTTGGGTCCCGTTGTCATTGCTGAGAACGCAGTAGTACCCGCTTTCGGACCCCAGATCGCCGCCGTTGTGACGAAGAGCCAAACCCCACCGTCGGCGGAGCTGTGCATCCCAGACCACAGTCACCTCGGCGAGAGTCTCCGAGAGGCTCTCAGGGCGCAGAGCGACCCCGGTGTCGCCGTTGAACTCGGCGAGCATGACACCAGCATTGTTGGCGATGTAGGGGCCTTCGGAACCGGTGGAGGAGAACGACCACCCGGTTTCCCACGGATCATCATCAACCCCGGAGAAATCATACGAATAGGTGACATCAGGAGGGTCCGCAGCCACCGGAAGAACCGGCACCAAGCTCACCACAAGCCCGAAAGCCAACAAGAAGACGGTCAGTCGGCGGCCGCGACCCCCGGGCTCCCTCATAGCACGGTCCATATCCCTCCATGCCTCCGAGCCCCCCCAAGCCGGGCGTTGCGACCGACCGCTCCCGAATCTAGAGGCAGTCGTCTTTGATGCAAGACCCAAATAGTGGCGAATTTCGCGACCATCACGCTAGTGTTCTGAAATCAACCAGCTGCCGCGCCTCGGTGCGACATGCCTAAAACAGTGCCGAGAACCAATCATCGGCGACTACCATAGATACCGAAAGCGGTCTCAACAGGATCATCTTTGGTGCCGATGAATGGGGCAGAATATGAATACCGTGCGTTCCGAGGATTCTCGAGCCAGCTGGGTCAATCGGTGGTTCTACCTCATAGTGCTTGGCCTTAATCTCGTGGTCGTGGGGATGGTGCGGATTCCATCAGCGCCTTCCGACCTACCTTCCGACCTACTGGTCACAGGTCTTTGGGCGTTGCTGGTGTCGTGGTTTGTACTGCTGGCCTTTCAGATCTGGCATGCGATTCGTGGGTTGCGCAGGTCCCGCGGTGTCTCGCGGCGAAGTGAGCGCCGGAGGAGCATGCTGTGGGCCGGTTCTGGAATGGTGCTCGGCCTCGTGGTCGGGTTCGCGCTCGAGCTACTCGTGCAGGATGCCCTTTGGCTGTGTGATGATTTCTTTACGGGCGGAGCCACGCATCCCGTTTGCGCACCTTGGGAGTCCGTCCGGTGGTGGCTCCCCTGGGTGGTTGGTGTCCTCGGAGCAACCACGGGATGGTTACTCGCGTTCGGCGGAACCAGCAGTGGGGACAGGAGTATGGATCGCTCCACCGCTGGCTAGACACTCGGCCCATCTGGACTCAGGAGTCAGCCAACCCTCGAGGTCTGTGTGACAATGATCGTCGCGAGAAGAATCGGCTCCCTCGTACTTGTCCTGATCCTGACCGGGTGCGGTTTGTTCGCCGACCCATTAGGCCCACGCGACTGCGAATGCGAGTTCTGGACGAATGGGCGGCCCAACTCCCCATCACACCCGACGGAGACACCCTCGGGATCGACAACGTCAACACCGGAGAGGGCGCCAACGGGTTCGGCGTGAGTGGAAGCCGAGCCGCCCCCACGACTTTCGATCGCCAGCTCATCGAGGAGACCATGACCGCAGCGGGATTCAACATGCGGGTCGACCTCGATGAGGATGACCATTGGAACGCCATCTTCTTCCCCGGAGAGTCTCAGATTCAGAGCCCGTGGACAATCGACTTCACTCAGACGGAGGGCGGAGTCGGATTCCAAGTCTCAGCGAGGTGGATGGGACCCCTTGGGGACTGGAAACAATCGAGGACCTGTGGGACTCCTATCAGGAAAACTATGAGGCCGCCCTCCAAGCACAGGTGGAACGCCAGCAGGAAGCCATCGCCAAACTTCAGGACCTCGAGGCGGTCATGCGGAGCTGGTGGTCGACCAGCCTTAGGCGCATTCCCGGCTTCAAAACTCCAAGGCGCAGCGGCTGAACCCGGGCAGGGCCCCCCTCTCGCCTTCCGCACCTCGCCGCGTTCCCACCGCACAGATTTCCAACCAACCCGGTTGCGGTGAACCAGCAGACCGTTCGCCAACTTCTTGCACATGCTGGTTGTTCGTAGCGCTCTTGTGTTGGTCGGGCGCGTGTCGACCGGGGTCTGTGTGCTGCGACGCGACGGACGGTTAGTTACTCCGTTTGGCACCCTGTATGGCACCCTGGACCTTTCACTCTCTCTCCCCAAACACCTTTATGCATCAGACAAACCCCTGGCACCAGGGGGTTTATGCTGGTGGGCCCTACTGGACTTGAACCAGTGACCTCTTGCGTGTCGAGCAGACGTTCGAGGTTGATAGCGAGCCTCTGACCTGGGTTTATGCCGAAAACAAACGGTTCAAGCGAGATATGTGTCACGTCTGTGTCACACGGTGGAGATGAGAAGGGACGGGACCACGCCGCACAACGAGACCAACACTCCCGAGTCGACCTCTTCCAGATGCTTTTCAACCGCAACGTGAGATCCGATTACCCCCATATCCAGAATTCTCTTGACACGATTACCCCCATAAGTGCCGATCTGTTGCGGGTTCAGATATGAGCGGAAACGCACAGAACGGGTGATCGGGCTCACTCCGGCGGCGTAGTCTGAGTCCATGGCTGAAACGTCGGAGCTGATGAAGCGGCCCTGGGCTACGGCCACGGCCGTACTTGGGTTCGCCATGCTTGCCGTCTATCTGGCCCTCATCGTGTCACAAGGAGGAGACTCGGTGTTTGAGATCCTTCCCTGGGCTCTCCTGATGGCAACCGCCGCTGTCATCTCCTTCGCAGCTGTACTTGTGCGGGAGAGGCGGATAGCTCGCAAGCTACTGATCGGTGCTGCTCTTCTCTACGGGGTCATCGGCGCAGTGGCCATTCTCAGCATTGGTTTCGGCTTTCTTCCGACGGCAGCAGCCGCGATCATTGCGCTCATACGATTGCCATCAGAGACCCGATAGAGGGAAGAGCACAAGCGATCCTCGAGGTGCCGGTATGGGCGGGTGAGTGAACGGGGCGTTATCACCCGGGATCAGGGTGATCTGCTTGGAACTTCGCGGCCCCGCTTAACGTAAAATGGATCGATGAGTCGATCGTCGATCCCCAGTCGAATCGTTAGCAGCCTCATGGCTTTGATCTTGGTCGGTTGCGGATGCACCGCCGAAGGGTGCGGCAACGATCTCCGATTCAGTTCTGAGATGCTGGTCGATTGGGCGAGCGCCGATGAAGTCACATTGGAGGTCTGCGCGGATGGTGACTGTCACACGCTCAACGTCACCGATGCATCGTCTTCTACATGGTTCGGATTCCCACTCGATCCTGATGCATCAGGATCGGTCGATGTTGAAGTGACCATCACATCATCGGCATCAACCCAATTCGCTTCGGGAACAATCGAACTCGACAGTTACCGGCCGAACACTGGGCTGTGTGGGCCGGCCTGCCCTGGGGCGGACGTGACAATCGACAATGGCACTGTCCTCAACGCGGGATCTGGCGAGATTCCACC
>JBHJOQ010000070.1:0-28978 GCA_050329555.1 Acidimicrobiia bacterium
GATCGTAAGGATCAGGATTGCCCCCTTCGACCTCTCCGGTGCGGGGCGGCAGCTGGGTGTCTTCGGGGACGAGTCGGCCCGGATCGAGACCGAACGCGCCCTGGTCCGGGCCCAGGCACTGCTCGGGCCCGGTGGTGTGCTGGAGGGCCGTCCCCAGGGGGGCCGGATGCCGGCGGAGCGGGTGGCATGGTCGCGGTGGAACGAACCGAAGACACCCAGCTGCCGCCCCGCACCGGAGAGGTCGAAGGGGGCAATCCTGATCCTTACGATCCCACCGGGCGCCCCACCCGATTCGACCCAGGCCCGCAGCTGCCACCAGACCCGGTCGGTGAGGGCCCGTTCAGTAAAGGGGTCCGCCGAACGCCAGATCCGCTCCCTGACCTTGCCCACGGCCGGTTCGGCGAGGATCGAGACCTGGTGCGGTGCCATTCCGTTCGACCGGAGCTTGGAGAGCATGCGCTCGGAGATGTTACGGGCGGCAAAAGCAACCGCATCGATGTGCTCCAGGGGGTTCTCGAATTCCATTTCCACGGCCAGTTCCTCTGGTATCTCCCTGGGCAGAGCGCTCCGGTCCTCGCCGCTGGCAAGACGGTGGGCGAGAACGCCTTCGTTGCCGAAGCGGGTGGCAAGCGCCTTACGGGGGAAACCGGCCAGATCGCCGAGGGTGGTCACCCCCAGCCAGCGGAAAGTTGCGATCAGCGAATCGCTGGCCACTCCCTCCCGCAACGACTCGAGGTCGAGCGAGCGGAGAAAGCTCAAGGTGTCCGCCACGATCAGAGGCGCGCCCGAAGACGACTGTGCCGCGGCCCAGCGGGCTGCAAAGGGCCCGTCGGCGATACCCACCAGCACCTCCCGACCCGGGCCGGAACCGACATGTCCAGCCACCTCATCGGCGACTTTGCGGGCGAGGATGTCCTCACCCCCGTAGAAGCGGATGGCACCGGCGACTGCGACAAACACCAGCCCGGGCCCGACCACTTCGACCCGGGGGATCAGATCCTCGATCACCCCCACCACAGACTCGAACCGTCGGGTTTCCTCACCGGCGTCACGGGTGAGGACGGTCGCGAACGGAGCGAGGGCCTCAGCATCACGACTCGGCATCCCCAGGGTGACTCCGGCCGCCAGCACATCGGGAGTCGCCCCCGTCACCCGCTCGTCAGCGACCAGGATCGGGTTACCCGGCGGCGCGTCGGGACGGGTCAAAGACCACATCGGAAACCAGACGCAAAGTGTCCTTACCTTCATCTTCGACCACTGTGAATATGCCTCGGCCTCCATCTTCGGCCTCGAAACGCCGGGTGACCCCGGCTGCTCCCCTGCCCGACGCCTCCAGTACCAGGCGTCGCCCCTTCAACTTCCCGTGCCCCTGGTCCGCTCCCTCCCAGGTGACACCAAGAGACCGCAAGCGGAGATGGGACACCCCCGAGGGGAGGCGGGCGCCCATCGACCGGAAAGCCACCATCGTCTTGCGGGCCCTGGCCAGGGCGGCGAGACGGCGAAGGTCGTGCTCGTTGATCCCGACCGGAACCTCGGCGAACACTGCCGGTACCCCTTCGAGCAGAGCTGCGGTGACCCGGGTCCACAACGGCCGCTCGCTGCACCTGACGATCACCAGGCTCTCCGCCTCCACCCCGGTCTCCCAGGCCGCCTCCGGGGAGATCCACCCCCTGGTGTCCACCACCACCACCGGGCCGGCACGCGAGGGTGCGGCGAGCAGGCTCAACCCGAGACGGGTCAGGCCCGAGCCGGTGGCCCCGACCAGTTCGGTGATCTTCCCTGGTTCGAGCCGTAGATAGCTGAGCCCCTCTCTCTTCTCCGTGAGAGGTGCTGCAATGTCGACTTCCGGTTTGCCCATGTTTCAGCCTCGGTTTGATGCCTCGGCCTCCATCTTCGGCCTCGGTGTAGGGCATGAACTCTATCGAACATATGTTCGATGCGCAATTAGATACCCCTAGCCGACGGTCCCGGAGGGCCCCTGGTCTGAAATAGACCTCGTGAGCAGGCGGCACGGCGCTGGCTACCCTTGCCGTCGATGAAACCCGAAAAAGTCCGACTCCGAATTGGGAGCCTGGCCAACGCAGTCCTTATCTCAGGACAGGCTTACCAGGATCCTAAGGATGCTCTCAACGAGTTCGTCTCTAACGCCGCTGACGAGTATGCCGAGATGGGGTGTCGGGGCGAACGAATCCGAATCGTGCTTCGTCGCCGAGGCAGATATCCAGTAGTGGCCATCGATGACGACGGCCGGGGGATGACACCCGAACGTCTGCGGGAGGTGGCCCGAAATCTATTCAAATCGGTAAAGGCAAACGACAACCGGACGCTGGGTGAGAAAGCGATCGGGCTCCTGGCGTTCCAGCAACTCGGGGATCGCTGTGAGATTGTCAGCCGAGCTCAAAGCTCTCCCGAGACCTGGTGCCTCAAGCTGCGGCGGGGATCTGCCACGGCCGAATTGATCAAGGAGCGTCGCCGTGCTCGCTCGGGTCCTGGGACCACCGTATACCTCGCCGACCTCGATCCCGAGGTCCTCCGCACCATCACTCAGCGAAAGGTGGTCGACTACCTGCGGAGACGACGAGGGGCGGCCCTGGCTCGAGGCGACTACGCCATTGAAGTGCAGGAGGGTCGCACCTCGGAGCTGATCACTCCCGAGCGGCCCGATGGTCTACGCGTTCCGCTACCCGCCCAGCGCACCCTGTGGGGCACCATCGAATTCAACCTCTATGTAAACCCCGAATCGGCAGCTCGTAGACGGGTTAGCGTGGTCGGTGCCGCTGGGACCACCATCATCGACAGGCTCACCGAGATCGAAGAGTTCGACGAACCACCATGGAACGGCGGGCAGCTAGCAGGCGAGGTGGTCTTTCCTGGGCTGCAGCAGACGGCTGGGAGGAGGGCGATTCTGCGGGATCGTGATGCCTTCCCGGTGTTCATGTCGGCACTTCAAGGGGTCGCGCCTGTCATTCGTGGCTACGTCGAACGGGTCACCGCCGATGTCGATCAGCTGACCGCCGACCGGCTCCAACAGACCCTACGACATGTCTTCCGCTCGGTGCTCAGAGAGCTCGAAGACATCGACAACCCGATGCGGACGGCCCTGGGTCACAAACCGGGAGAAGGTGGCCTACTCTCCGAACTCACCGGCAACGGCAAACCTCGCTCTGAATCGGAGGAGTCCATCCCCGGCATCGGCGACCTCGCCCCTCCGGAGCCTCCATCAGGGTCTCCGATCTCGAACGACGCCGAATCGGCCCGCCCCGACCGGACACGGAGCAGCCGCCTGCCCTCGATCGCACCCGACCCCCATCCAGGTGAGCGTCGCAGCAGATTCGAGCCCGAAGAAGGAATTGTCTTCTACAACGAAAGGCACGCTGACTACCTCCTCGTCAAGGACGAGGAACCGGCGCTGCTGGACTACCTGGCGACCCTGGTCGCCAAGGAATACGTGGTGTACAACAACCCGAGATCGACGCCTGATGATCTATCCGAGGAGCTGATAAGAATGCTGGTCCGGGTGCGACGACATCTTCCCAAACGACGCTAATGGCGTCGATCAAATGGGTTGAGCAACCGCCTAGGCCTCTTCGAGGTCTTCGATCGTCGCCGGCCAGTCATCTTTGAGGAGGCGGGACAGGGAGCGGTCGGCGAGGAGCTTGCCGCCGGTCTGACAGGCGGCGCAGTAGTTGGTCTCGTTCGAGGCGTAGACGATCCGCTGCACTGGCGAACCGCACCGGGGGCAGGGCTCCTTGAACTTGCCGTGCACCGCCATGTCGTCGCGGAAAGCGGTGACCTTGGTCGGCCAGCCGTCACCGACTTCGTCGCGAAGACGTTCGGTCCAGGCGTTGAGCGACTCGACGACGGCGCCGTGGAGGCGGCCGATCTCCTCGTCGCTGAGCTGGGCGGTCCGCTTCACCGGCGAGAGCTGGGCAGACCAGAGGATCTCATCCGAGAAAGCGTTGCCGATCCCGGAGAAGATCCGGGGATCGGTGAGCGCACGTTTCAGGGTTCGGTTCTCAGAGGTGAGCGCCTTCATGAAACCGGCGGGGGTAACTTCGAGAGGTTCTACTCCCCCGCGGTCTTCGCCGTACAGCGCCTCCTCACCCCGGAGCAGCCAGATCCCCGCCCGCCGCTTGGTGCCCTGCTCGGTGAGGAGCAGCGAGGCATGTTCGAAGTCGATTGCGGCGAGACCTACCTTGCGCGGTATTGCCTTGCCCGGTGGCTCGAGGCGGAGCCGACCCGCAACCATGAGATGGATCACCAGGAAGAGCTCGCCGGGGAATTCGAAGACGATCCGCTTCCCGATCCGTCGGAAGCCCTGCACTTCCTGGCCGACCGGAGCGTCGTAAGGAGGATCGAAGGTACGGAGCACCGATACCGAAGCGACCCTGACCCCGGTCACCGTCTTCCCGAGAAATTGCCGCTCGAGGGCCTCGATGTAAACGGCGATATCGGGGAGCTCAGGCATCGCAGTTGGCAAAAGCAAAGGGACGGTGCGGGTGCACCGTCCCTTTATAGCTTTAGTTGGAGACTGGCGTCAGTCCATGTCGAAGCTGGGAGCTGTTCTCCGCTCTGACTTGTCCGACCCGCTCGAGCGGTTGCCCGTATCGGAGTCGCGCTCACGGTCCCGCTTGTTGCCGTCGGTATCGTTGCGATCGCGCTGGTTGCCGCTGTCGCTTATGCCACTGTTGCCGGACCGCTCACGGTTGCCGGAATCGCTTCCCCGGTACCGGTCGCTGCTGGCGCCACGGTTCCCGCGGTCACCACCACCGCCACCGCCGCTACCACTGCGGCCCCGGCCACCGCCGTTGCGGTCGCCGCCACGCCCACGGTCACGGTCGCCACGATCACGGTCTCCACCGCGGCCACGGTCGCGTCCGCCGTCGCGGTCGCCACCACCGCCGCCGCCCGAGGGAGCCTCGGCGTCGGGAAGCGTTGCTCCGGGAAGTGCGTCGACGAGCTCGAGGCTCACCTTGCCCTTCTCGAGGTCACGGACACGCACCTTGAGCAGGTCGCCGTCGCTGAGATAGTCCTCGACGTTCTCGACACGAGTCGAGCCGTCGATCCTCGAGATGTGGAGCAGGCCATCACGGCCGGGCAGGATGTTGATGAATGCACCGAACTTGGTGATCCCAACGACCTTGCCTTCGTACTCCTCACCGATCTCGGCCTCCGGCGGGAATGCGATCTGGTTGACCCTCTCCATCGCAGCGGCGAGAGCCGCCCCGTCGGAGGAGGCGATGCGGACGATGCCCTTGCCATCAGCCTCTTCGATCTCGATGCTGGCCCCGGTCTGCTCTTCGAGCTCACGGATTACAGCACCCTTGGGACCTATGATCTCACCGATCTTGTCCTTGGGAATCTCGACCGACTCGATCCTCGGGGTCCACTCGTTCATCTCGGTCCGCGGCTCGGAGATCACTTCTGCCATCTTCTCGAGGATGTGGAGACGGGCGACCCGGGCCTGGTCGAGCGCTCCGGTGAGCACCTCGGACGGCAGGCCTTCGATCTTGGTGTCGAGCTGCAGGGCTGTGATCACGTCTGCAGTCCCCGCAACCTTGAAGTCCATGTCACCAAGGGCGTCTTCGGCACCGAGGATGTCGGTGAGTGTCACGAAGTTCCCGTCCTTGTGGATGAGACCCATCGCAACTCCGGCCACCGCATCGGTGATCGGAACGCCTGCGTCCATCAGGGACAGCGACGATCCACATACCGATGCCATCGATGACGACCCGTTCGATGCCATTACCTCGGAGACGAGGCGCAGGGCGTAGGGGAATGCCTCGGAGTCGGGGACAACCGGCAGCACTGCCCGCTCGGCGAGCGCACCGTGTCCGATCTCGCGACGCTTCGGGCCACGCATGAACCCGGTCTCACCGGTTGAGAACGGCGGGAAGTTGTAGTGGTGCATGTACCGCTTCGAGTCCTCGTTGGCGAGGGTGTCGAGCATCTGCGCCATCTTCAACATGCCGAGGGTGGTGACATTGAGGACCTGGGTCTCGCCTCGCGAGAACAGGGCGGAGCCGTGGGTCCTGTCGATCACGCCGACTTCGACGGTGATCGGGCGAACATCAGTGAGCCCGCGTCCATCCAGACGGATTCCCTCGTCGATGACACGCTGGCGCGCCATCTCCTTGAACACTGACTTGAAGGCGCTCTTCGCCTCGCGCAGGGCGTCCGCGTCCTCGGTGATGCCGAGTTCGGCGACTACTTCTTCGAGGGTCGCACGCTCTGCTTCGTTGCGCTCCTGTTTGCCGGCGATCTTGACGACTTCTGCGATCTTCGCTGAAGCGGCGCCTTCGACCCGGCTGTGAATGTCGTCGCTGTAGTCGGAGACCACCGGGAACTCCACCTCGGGGATGTCGACCTGTGAGGCAAGCTCGTTCTGGAGGTCGATCATCTGTCCGATGTATTCCTTGGACTCTTCGAGCCCGCGGGCGACAGTCGCTTCGTCAGAAGGCTGGTCGCCTTCGGCAATGAGACGGAGGCCATGAGGGGTTGAACCGGCCTCGACCATTGTGATATCGATCTCGCCAGCGCTGTTGCGGTGACCTGCCACCACCAGTTCGAAGACTGACTCTTCGAGCTCATCGGTTGTGGGGAAGGCGATCCATTCGCCTTTCTTGAGGCCGAGGCGCACTCCACCGAGCGGTCCTTCGAACGGGATCGGGCTGACGCTGAGCGCCGCCGAAGCCCCGTTGAGGGCGATTACGTCGAATGCGTTTTGACCATCGACGGCAAGGCTGGTGCCGACGATGTGTGTCTCGCAGCGGAAGCCTTCCTTGAAGGACGGGCGGAGGGGACGGTCGATGAGGCGACAGGTGAGAGTACCTTGCTCGCTGGGCCGGCCCTCACGACGGAAGAACGATCCGGGGATCTTTCCAACGGAGTACATCCGCTCTTCGAAGTCGACGGTCAAGGGAAAGAAGTCAACGCCTTCGCGTATCTTCCTGCTTGCTGTGGCGGTGACCAATATCTTGGTTCCGCCGAGTGTGGCGATTACGGCTCCATCCGCCAGCAGGGCCATTTTGCCTGTGCTGAACGAGACTTCTTTGCCGCCTACGGTGCCATGCACGGTGATTTCGGGCACTTAGTGCTCCTTTGTGTAAGGAGCCGGGGAGACCTGTTGGCAGTAGTCATGCCTCATCGTCTGGGTTGACGAGACATCGCCACTGACAACCGGGTCCGGCTCATTTCTCTTGTGATCCCGACCGGTGAAGGTCGAAGCTGGGGCGGGTCGATTGACCCGCATATGCATGAGGAGCATCAAACGCTCCTCATGAAACTCTGTGTTATCTGCGGAGCCCGAGCTTGGCGATCAACGCTCGGTACCTCTCTACGTCCTGTCTGCGGAGGTAGTCGAGGAGCCGACGCCTCTTACCGACCATCATCAGCAGGCCGCGACGACTGTGATGGTCGTGACCATGCTCACGGAGATGCTCGGTGAGGTGGTTGATTCGCTCCGAGAGGAGGGCTACCTGCACCTCAGGTGAGCCGGTGTCGCTCTCGTGTGTGCCGAACTCGGCAACTATTTCTGTTGGTGTCTTCATTACGCGCTAAACCTGAATTGGTCAGAGGGGACTGTTCCGAACAATAACAGATCCATCGATTCAACCGATAACCGGGTCGAGGATCTTCCGGGATCTTTCAATATCTTCCTCCATGTGCTCCAACAACTCGGCCACTGATTTGAACTCCAGCTCGGGTCGGAGCCGCTCAACGAACTCAACCGTGATCTCCTCCCCGTAGAGGTCACCGTCGAAGTCGAGTATATGAGCTTCGATGAGACTTTCACCCCCGCCGAAGGTCGGGCGGGTGCCCACATTGGTGGCGGACATGTGATCGGTCCCGTCGACCCTGGCCACCGTTGCGTACACCCCGTTGCCGGGCGTCACTTTACGCGCCACCGGTTTGAGGTTCGCCGTTGGATAGCCGATATCGCGTCCGCGCTTGTCGCCGTCGATCACCGGCCCGGTCACTCGGTATCTCGACCCGAGCAGGGCTGCCGCGTCTGCCACCGACCCGACCTCGATCAGGCTCCGGATCCGCGAGCTCGAAACTGTCTGTCCGCCTTCCGCGACCATTTCGACCACATCGACAGCGAAGCCGTCGCTCTGGCCGGCTTCGGTCAAAAACCCGACATCGCCGGCACGGTCCTTACCGAAATGGAAGTCCTCGCCGATGGTCAACGTCGACACATCCAGCTTCCCCACCAGGATCTCAGAAACGAACTGCTCCGGTCGAAATTCACGAACCTCGGCCAGGTCGAGCACGGCCACCAGGTCTGCTCCCACGTCCTCGAGAAGCGAGAGTCTCTCCTCGATGTTCGTGATCAGGCGCGGGGCCGTGCCCGGGGCAAGCACCTCGACAGGGTGCGGGTCGAAGGTGATCACCGCATGAGTGCCATCGTGCCCGAAGGCCCGGGCCAGCAGCTGGCGGTGGCCGAGGTGGACGCCATCAAACACGCCGAGAGTGAGCGCAGTGGGGGTCTCGGCTGGTGCCCACGACTGGTAACTGCCCTTGAAGACTCTCAATTCGCCAACCTCAACGCACGAGCCTCATTGGGCCAGCACCACTTCAGCCCGGCAACTGTCGCCGGAGCGGGTGTACACGGCGAGCAGGTCACCCGCTTCGTCGAGGACCCGGACCGGCACACCCTCGGGAAGTGACACCAACTCCCCACCGACGAACCTGGCCCCGTGCCTCACTGCACGGGCCGTCTCGGCGTCGACTTCTATCGACGTCAGGTCGGCAAGTGCATCTTCGGGGCTGAGGAGTTTCGCCTCCCAACCATCTAGATCGTCGGCAGAGATCCCGTGTTTGGCCACCTCGAGAGATCCGATTCGGGTTCGACGCAGAGCCGTCAAGTGGGCCGCACCGCCCAAACTTGCCGCGATGTCGTCGGCAAGGCTGCGCACATAGGTCCCCTTGCCGCACACGACCCGGAACCCGACCTCGGGATAGGGCCCGGGCCCGACGGAGGTGAACTCCAGCTCGTCGATTCTTACCTCACGTGCCTCGCGTTCGACGACAACGCCCTCCCGCGCCAGCTCATACAGACGCCTACCCTGGTGTTTGAGTGCGGAAACCATCGGCGGTACTTGCAGTATCGATCCGAGAAAACGACATCGGACCGCCTCCAGATCCTCCATCGTCACTTCCATCGGCTCCCGGCTGAGTACCGCCCCGTCGGCGTCGAGGGTGTCAGTCGCCACCCCGAACTCAGCAGTGGCCAGGTACTCCTTGGGCTGATCCTGGATGAACCGGATGAGGCGGGTTACCTTGCCGATTGCGACGACAACCACCCCGGTCGCGAGGGGGTCGAGAGTGCCGGCATGGCCAACCTTCTTGATGCCCGTGGCTCGCTTCACCCGGCTCACCACATTGTTGGAGGTGATTCCCCCGGGTTTGTCGACCACGAGAAACCCGATGGTCACCGCGCAGCCTTGATCATCTCGACAACCTGATTGATCGCATTCTCCGCGGTACCCTCCAGGGTGACCCCCGAAGCCAGGCGATGGCCCCCGCCCCCCAGCGCCGCAGCAATGGCGCCGACATCGGTGCCACCACGTGACCGGAGGCTCAGCTTTACCCGTCCATCATCATGGACCTTCGCCAGGGCCGCGACATCGGCCTCGACCGGGAGGCGAATCGTATTGAGCAGGTTGTCGATGTCTCCCCAGTCGATCCCGGCCTCCTCGAGGTCTTGGTAGGTGATCACCGTGGAGACGAGCCCCGCCTCCTCGTCGAGAACGGCGCGTGACAGGGCGGCACCGGCAGCCCGGAGATAGCCGAAGGGTGCCTGCTCGTATACCTGCTGGCCGATGTAATCGGTGTCGGCCCCGGCGGCCACCAGGCCCGCGGCAAGTTTGAAGGTGGATGGCTTGGTCGCCGAGTACTGGAACCTGCCGGTGTCGGTGACGACCGCGGTGTGGAGACAAGTTGCGATCTCGGGCGTGATCGGCCAGCGCAGGACATCCAACAATTCGGCCACGATCTCTCCAGTGGCTGCGACGCCACCGTCAACCACTGCGACATCCCCGAAGCCCTCGTTGGTCACGTGGTGGTCGAGCACGATCAGTGTCCCCGCGTTCCCGGCATGGTGGCCAAGCTCGGCGAGACGGTCAGCGGCACCTGCATCCAGTACCACCATCACCGGAGGCGATTCGGGAAACTCATCGGGAGGGACCAGTCCGACGGTGGGGAGGAAGGCGAGGTTGTCGGGGACGATGAAAGGTGAGCCGAAGGAGGTGACAACCTCCTTGCCGGCGTCGCGGGCGGCAAGGGCAAGGCCCATCATCGAGCCGAGGGCGTCACCATCAGGGCCGACATGACAAGCCAGTGCAATACGGTCCGCGTCAGCGAGGACTGCTGCTGCTTTCTCGATCATCTCGCGGCGCGTTGGCATTCCTACTCCTCTTCGTCCCTTTTGAGCTCTCGGAGGATCTGTTCAATCCGCTCCCCCGCCATCACACCATGGTCGAGGTCGAATTCGAGGATCGGGGTGTACTTGATTTTCACCTGGCGCCCAATCTCCCTCTGCAAACGGGGCCGAGCCGCCCGGAGCGCTTCGAGGACCTCTTCCGGGTCTTTGGCGATAGCGTCGACGAACACAACCGCTTTGCGCAGGTTGGGTGCGGTGTCGACGCCGGTCACCGACACCAGCTCGAGCCGGGAGTCGCTCAACTTCTCCAACTCCTCGGCGATCACCTCACGGAGGATCGAATTGACCTTCAGCATCCGTGGAGTTGTCATGATTCACTCCTTGTGACCGGAACTACGTCCTGGCAACCTCGCGGATCAAATAGGCCTCGATGAGGTCGCCTTCTTTGATGTCGTTGTAACTTTCGAGGCCGATTCCGCACTCGAACCCGGACGCAACTTCGCGAACGTCGTCTTTGAACCTGCGGAGGGACCCGACGGTCCCATCGTGGATGACCACGCCGTCCCGAAGCAATCGTGCCTTCGCCCCTCGCTGGATTTGCCCTTCCAGGACATAACAGCCGGCAATCGTCCCGCCGCGGGGAACCTTGAATGTCGCTCTGACTTCTGCGGTGCCGAGCACCTGCTCCTGTTCGTCGGGCGCAAGCTGGCCCACCAACAGGGCTTCGATGTCGTCGAGAAGCTCATAGATGATGCTGTAGGTGCGGACCTCGATCCCGGCTTGCTCTGCAGCTTTGCGTGACTTGGGCTCGGGACGGACGTTGAATCCGACGATCACGGCGCCGGTGACGTCGGCAAGAGAGACGTCGTTCTCGTTGATGCCACCGACGGCTCCGTGGACAATCGAGATGTTCCCACCCTCGCGTTCGATCTTGCCGATCGACTCGCGCAGTGCTTCGAGTGATCCCTGGGCATCGGCCTTCACGATCACGTTGAGCTGGGCGTCTTCGGTGCCGAGCTGTTCGAGAAGGCCCTGGAGACGGTCCCTGGCGGTGGGCATTGCCTGCTCTTCGAACCTCATCGCTTCGAGTCGGACCGCAGCGATCTTGCGCGCCTCGCGATCGTTGGAAACCACCTCGAGGAAATCTCCGGCCACGGGGACGTCGTCCCATCCCATGATCTGGACCGGGGTTGCAGGGCCGGCGCTCTTCAGTGAATTGCCGTGCTCGTCGGTGATGGCACGGGCCCGCCCCGAAATGGCTCCGGCAACAAAGGCATCGCCTTGTTTCAGGGTTCCGCGCTGAACAATGACCGTGGCCACGGGGCCGCGTCCGATTTCCAGACCGGCCTCGACTACGACACCGGACGCTTTCGGCTTCGGGTTCGCCTTGTATTCCTCGAGTTGGGCAATGAGGTCGATGACTTCGAGTAGATCGGAGATCCCGTCGCCTTTGAGTGCAGAGACTTCCACGGAGGGCACGTCACCGCCGAGTTCCTCGACGATCACGCCGTGCTCGGTCAGCTCGGTCCTGACCCGGAGCGGCTCAGCACCAGGGAGGTCGATCTTGTTGACTGCGACGATCAGCTTCACCCCTGCGGCGAGTGAGTGGGAGATGGCTTCGACGGTCTGCGGCATGACTCCGTCGTTGGCCGCCACGACCAGGATCACGATGTCGGTGATATTGGCACCACGCGCTCTGAGGGCGGTGAATGCCTCGTGTCCGGGTGTGTCGATAAACGTGATGGGGTGGCCGTTGACGTCTACCTGGTAGGCGCCGATGTGCTGGGTGATGCCGCCAGCCTCATCGTCCACGACGCTGGCATCGCGGATCCTGTCGAGCAGCGTGGTCTTCCCGTGGTCGACATGGCCCATGACGGTGACGACGGGTGGCCTGCCCACCAGGTCGGCTTCGGCGTCATCGAATACAGGCTGTTCGGCAACTGCAGGCGGTGGTGCCGCCTCTTCGATTTCGACCATGAAGCCGAACTCCTCACCGATCTCCTCGACGAGGTCAGCGGGCATCTCCTGGTTGGCCCCGGCGGCGACACCTTTGCCGAGCAGGGCTCTGACCACTTCAGGTACCGGCTGAGAGATCGCTTCTGCGAAATCAGCCACGGAGGCTCCGGCGGTGATCGAGGCGATGTCGACTTCAGTCTCAACCTCCGGCTCGAGGGCGGGGGCTGGCTCGGGCTCGGGGGCGGCTTCGGGGGCGGTCTCAACCTCCTCCTCGACGGCAGCTACCTCCGGCTCGACCTCTTCAACAGCGGCGGGAGCCTCGTCGGTGGCAAGAGCCATCCGGACCAGCTCGGCGCCTTCGGCATCGAGGCCTGACGACGCTGTCTTGACATCCAGGCCCAACTCTTTGGCTTGTTCCAGGACATCCTTGGATTCCAGGCCCAAATCGCGGGCAAGTTCATAAACCCTCACAGATCAAACTCTCTCATTCACTCTCATCGTCGGTGTCACCGCTGACTGCTTCTTCTCCGGCATCTTCGTCGTCGACCTCAGCCGCAGGCTCGGGCTCAGGTGCGGCCTCGGCTTCCGCAGCGACCTCGGGCTCAACCGCGACCTCGGGCTCAACCGCGATTTCGGGCTCGACTGGTTCACTGGTCTTGTCGGGATGGATGTCGACCTTGTAGCCGGAAAGTCGGGCGGCGAGGCGGGCATTCTGGCCCTCCTTGCCGATAGCGAGGGAGAGCTGATGCTCCGAGACGATCACGTCGGCGGTCTTGGTTTCCTCGTCGATCCGCACTTCCTGGACTTTGGCCGGTCCCAGCGCCTCGGCGATGAACTGGCCGATGTCATCGCGCCACTGCACCACGTCGACCTTCTCGCCGCGCAGTTCATTGACAACCTGGCGGACCCTTGCGCCGCGCGCACCCACACATGCACCCTTGGGATCGACGTTGGGGTCGTGGGAGATCACCGCGATCTTGGTGCGGTGGCCCGGCTCGCGGGCGATATTGACGATTTCGACGGTGCCGTCATTCAGTTCCGGGACTTCCAGTTCGAGAAGACGCCGGACCAGGTCGGGATGGCTCCGGGAGACGACGATCTGGGCGCCCTTGCCCTCGTTGCGGACTTCGATGATCAGGGCCTTGACCCGGTTGCCCCGCTCCAGGCGCTCGAAGGGGATTCGCTCCGATCCGGGGAGAATCGCCTCGGCGTCGCCGAGATCGAGGATCACCGAGCGGTAATCGACCTGCTGGACGAGTCCGGTGATGAGGTCGCCCTCACGCCCTTCGTACATGTCGAAGACGAGCTCACGCTTGGCCTCGCGTAGCTTGTGCTGCATCACCTGCTTGAAAGACTGGGCGGCGATACGGCCGAATGCCTCACCGTCGGGGGTGTCCTCCCATTCGTCGACGACGTTGCCCTCTTCGTCGAGGACCTGCGCGTAGACGGTGACCTCTCCGGACTCGGGGTCGATTGTCACCCTCGCTTCTTCGGCTGCACCGGGGCTCCGCTTGTATGCGGCCACCAGCGCGTTGGCGAAGGCGTCGAGAATTGCATCAACGGCCACACCCCGCTCGCGGGCGAGGACCTCAATGGCTTCCATCATCGTGTCGAGCTGCATAATTCTCCTTAATGACCTGGCTTGGGAGATTTCTCCCACCGAAAAACTGTCTTCGCCTTGACCACGGTGTCGTAGCTGAACTCCTCAGGACCGTTGTCCCCTTCGACCGTGAACGTGGAGGCGCCGGCGTCGGCAATCACGCCGCGCACCGTCTTGCTAGCTCCTTCGAGAGCGACTTTGGCGACAACTTCCAGACCCACCGATTTCTGATAGTGCTCGGGGCGGCGAAGCTTGCGTTCGAGACCCGGGGTGGTCACCTCGAGTTGGTAGGACCCGTCGATCGAGACCTCGTTGTCGAGAAGGCGGGAGATCCCCCGGGACAGCTCGGCGAGACGGTCGACATCGAGATTCCCGCCGTCGACGGCGACGCGCAGAACCCGGCCCTTACCGATTCCGGTGAGCTCGATATCGTCAAGGACGAGATGCTCGGCCGCAAGGTATGGCTCGATGAGCTCCCAAATTTCTGCCGTCGTTGTCACTACTTCTCCGAATTCTTCAATCCAACAGTCCGCATATACACAACAAACAGGTGGGTGCATGAGGCGCCCACCTGACCGAAAAGCGTCCTGTTGTGGATACGGATTATAGGGGAATAGCCGTGCTCCCCCAACAGGAGCGCGGCCGGTTCAGTCGTCGCTGGGTGTGGAGCGACCGGATCTGACGGCGGCGACGACTTCGCTGACGACGGAATCGAGGCTCACTTCGACGGTTTCGAGCCCGGCACGGCGGGTCAATTCGATGGTCCCGCTCTCGACGCCGCGAGGGCCGACGGTTACCCGGAAGGGGATGCCGACAAGCTCCGAATCGGCAAATTTCACGCCGGGGCGGTCCAACCGGTCGTCGAGTATCACGTCGATTCCCTCCATTGTCAGTGAGGCATATATCTTCTCCGCTGCATCCAGCGTGGCGGCGTCGTCGGCGCGGAGGATGGTGACCACCACCTCAAACGGCGCTACCGGGACCGGCCAGATGATCCCCTTCTCGTCGTGGGAGCTTTCGACGACAGCTGCCATCGCCCGCTCGACACCGATCCCGTAAGAGCCCATTATGACCGGGTGACTCGCGCCCTCCTCGTCCTGGACATACGCCCCGAAGGCCTCGGAATACTTGGTGCCGAGCTTGAAGATGTGACCGACTTCGATTCCTTTCCACAACTCGAGCCGGCCGCCGCAATTGACACATGATTGCCCGGACGCGACCGATCGCAGGTCAGCCCATTTCGAAACGACGATGTCGCGGTCGAGACTGACTCCGGAGAGGTGCCAGTCGTTCTCATTAGCCCCCGTGGCCATGTTGTGCCGTCCCTGCAAAGCCTCATCGGCGACGATCTGGAGGTTGTCGACACCAACCGCTCCGAGGCTCCCCGGGTCGGCACCTAGAATCGGCTTGATCTCGTCAGGCTGGGCGGGACGGATCCCCTCCCCCACTCCGGTGGCGTCGAGCAGCTTTTGCTCTTCGAGGTCGTGGTCACCCCGCAACAGCACCAGGACCGGTTGCTCGTCGAGGAAGTAGACAAGGCTCTTGATCTGTCGGGCCGGGGCGGCGAGGTCCGGATGGGCTTCCGCAAGAGAATTGATGGTCCGCAGTCCCGGGGTCGGGAAACGCTCGAGGTCCCGGGGCTCGCCGTCGTCGACCGGCGCCAGGGCCGATGTCGCTTTCTCCCGGTTCGCCCGGTAGCCGCAATTCTCACAGGTGACGATCCAGTCTTCCCCGGCTTCGGATCGGACGATGAATTCCACCGATTCCGAGCCCCCCATCGCCCCCGAAGACGCCTCCACGTCGAAGGCGTTGAGGCCGATTCTGGCGAAGATCCGCTTGTAGGCGCTCCGATGTTTGTCGAAGCCGGAATCGAGTCCGGGAAGGTCGATGTCCAGGCTGTAGGAGTCTTTCATGGTGAACTCCCGGACCCGGAGCAGGCCCGACTTGGGTCGCGCCTCGTCACGGAACTTGGTGTGCATCTGGTACCAGATCTGGGGAAGCTGTCGGTACGAGAACAGCTCGGACGCGAGCATGCCGAAAATCTCCTCTTCGGTCATCCCGAGGACATGATCGATGCCTTTTCGGTCCTGGAGCCGGAAGAGGTTGTCGCCCATCAGGTCGAATCTTCCCGACTGCTTCCAGATCTCGGCCGGATGAAGCGTGGGCAGCATCATCTCCTGGCCACCGATCGCGTTCATCTCCTCGCGGATGATCGCTGCAACCTTTAGTCGCGTCCGCTGGCCCATGGTGAGCATCGTGTACGACCCGGCGCCGAGCTGGCGGATGAATCCGCCGCGTACCAGCAGTCGATGGCTGACGGCTTCGGCGTCGGCAGGGTCGTCTCTGAGTGTGGGTATAAAGGTTTGGGACCAGCGCATGTTCAATCCGCCTTCGCGATATCGGCGACCCGCTTCCGCTTGTCTTTGACACGGTTGGCGTCGCCCTGGATCTCGACCAACTGCTGTCTCGTCGCCCGGGCGATCTCCTCGGCGTTGGCATCGGCGTGAGCGAGACGGCTCTCGACACCCTCCGCGACCAGCTTCTTGGCCTCGTCGAGCAACGCTTCGACCATCTCTGCCTCCGGCACAACCCTCACCACCTGGCCCTTGATGAACAGGTGGCCTTTGCCCTTGCCGGCGGCGATCCCAATATCGGCCTCACGGGCCTCTCCGGGACCGTTGACCACACATCCCATGACCGCAACCTGGATCGGGAGGTTTGCGGCCTCGAGCGCCGCCTGCGCCCGGGTGGCGACATCGATGACGTCGACCTCGGCGCGACCGCATGACGGGCAGGCGATGAGGTCGAGACCCTTGCGCTCCCTGAGACCGAGAACCTCCAGCAACTGCCTGCCGCCCTTCGCCTCCTCGACCGGGTCGGCGGTTAGGGAGAACCTGATCGTGTCCCCGATTCCGTCGTTGAGCAGGGTGGATATCCCGGCCACCGACTTGATCAGCCCGGCAGGGGGCGGCCCGGCTTCGGTCACACCGAGATGCAGTGGATAGTCGACCGTCTCGGAGAGGAGCCGGTATGAGGCGATCATCGATGGGACATTCGAGTGCTTCACCGAGATCTTGATGTCGGTGAAGTCGACCTCTTCGAGGTACCTGATCTCGATCTGTGCCGATTCGACGAGTGCTTCGGGAACTGCCGACCCGTATTTGGCGAGAAGATCCTTGTCGAGCGATCCAGCGTTCACGCCGACCCTGATCGGGACACCGCGATCCTTCGCCTCCCGGGCGACCGTCTTGATCTGGTCCTCCTTGCGGATGTTGCCGGGGTTGAGCCTCAACCCCTGCACTCCCGCCTCCAGTGCCGCGAGGGCCAGCCGGTATTGGTAGTGGATGTCGGCGATGATCGGGACCGGGCTGCGGGGCACAATCTCGGCCAGACCCTGGGCGGCCTCCACTTCGTTGCAGGTGATCCTCACGATGTCGGCACCCGCTCCGGCCAGCGCGTAGACCTGGGCGAGAGTCCCGTCTACGTCCGCAGTCTTGGTGGTTGTCATCGACTGGACGCTCACCGGGGAGCCTCCGCCCACCGGGACCTTGCCGACATGCAGCAGACGGGTCTGTTTGCGCTCGATCATGCCCTTAGACGGTAGCCGGTGTGGCTAAAGCGAGATCGGGTCGACGACGTCGAGGATGATACCAACGAGTCCGAGGAAGACGAAGAGAATGACAACGGCGGCCGCCACCGGCATCAGCTTCTCGAAATTCGCCTCGCGATGAGTCACCCGCTCGTAGAGCGCCACGGCGAAGTGGCCCCCGTCGAGGGGGAACAACGGGAGCAGGTTGAGCGTGGCGAGGATCACGTTGACCAGGGCGAGGATCCCGACGAAGGCTGCAACCGAATCCATCTGCGTGGTGATATTCACGATCCCGATCGGGCTGACCGGGCGAATGTTGGGATCGATGTCCGTATCACCAACGAAGACACCGAAGTACTGGATGATATTGGAGGGACGCACCAACTCACCGATGGAGAAGAAGGTGCCTTCGATGCCGGCCCACACGCTCTCGGCTGCCAGGCCAACGCCCTGGATCGGGCCGACGTCTCCGATCTCGACGACCGAGGTGACCCCGAGAAACCCGGTGGTTCCCGGGCCATCCGAGGCGGGTTGCTCGATGAGGTCAGGGGTGAGAGTGAGGACCTCTCCATTGCGTTCGACCTCGAGGGTGGTGGGCCCTCCCCCTTCAGACCGAAGCGCAGCGAGCACATCCCCCCACTCGGAGACTGCAGAGCCACCGACACTGAGAATCACGTCTCCGGACTCGAGGCCGGCTGCGGCAGCAGGGGAAGGCCGTTCGACCCCGTCTACTTCGACGGTTGCGACCACCGTATCGATCTCCATCGTCACCTCAGCGACCCCCTGGGTCAGTGCGATGCCGAGGAAGAGGAGAAACGCGATGAGGAAGTTGGTGCCCACCCCGGCAAGAACTACAAAGCTCTTTTCCCAGAACTTCTTCTCCCGGTAGGTGCGGCCGAGATCTTCGGGCGCCACCTCTTCGAGAGGGTTCATCCCGACGATGCGGACGTAGCCGCCGAGCGGGAGCCACTTGAAGCCATATTCGGTCTCGCCCCGCTGGATGGACCAGATCTTCGGCCCGAAACCGAAGAAGAATTGAGTGGCTTTCATGCCTACGGCCTTGGCCGCGAGGAAGTGTCCCGCCTCGTGGGCGGTCACAAAGAGCACGATTGCCACTGCAGCGGCGATTCCACCAAGCATCGAAGTCACGGTACTGCCCGGCGGCCGCTAATCAACGACGAACCAGGGGTTCAGCAGAAGCCCGCGATCAACGACGCTGCGACCCCGCGCGCTTCCCGATCGACCGCGACGACACTGTCGAAGTCATCGATCTCTCGCCAGTCGACGGTGTCGAGTGTCTCTTCCACAACCCGTGGGATCCCGGCGAAGCCGAGACGGCCCTGGAGGAATGCCTCCACCGCAACCTCGTCGGCAGCATTGAGGACTGCCGGGGACGATCCCGCCTCCCGGCCTGCCCGGAACGAGAGGTCCAGCGCCGGAAAAGCGTCACGGTCGGGCGTTTCGAAGTCGAGTGACAGTCCGGCGAAGGAGAACCTCTCTCCGTCAACGCCCGGAGACCGCTCCGGTGCAGTCAAGGCGTATTGGATCGGAATCCGCATGTCGGCCTGGCCCAGGTGCGCCTTCCACGACCCATCGACGAACTCAACCATTGAATGGATGATCGATTGGGGGTGAACCACCACGTCGATCCGGTCGTAGGTGATGTCGAACAGGTAGTGCGCTTCGATCACTTCCAGGCCCTTGTTGAACAACGTGGCGGAGTCGATGGTGATCCGGCGTCCCATGTCCCATGTCGGATGGTCGAGGGCCTGCTCGGGGGTGACCGTCTCGAGGAAGTGGCTGTCACGGCCACGGAACGGGCCTCCTGAAGCCGTCAACATCAGCCGGCGGACCGCGTCAGAATCCTCCCCGATCATGCATTGGTAGAGGGCCGAGTGCTCGCTATCGACTGGGATCAACTCCCCACTGCCCGAGTCGAAGGCCCTTTTCACCACCGGTCCGCCGGCGACGAGGCTCTCCTTATTGGCCAGCCCGACCCGGTTCCCCACTTCGAGTGCGGCAATAGTTGCCCGGAGGCCAGCCGAGCCCACTATCCCGTTGATGACCGTGACACCGGGTAACGCGGCAATCTCGACCAGGGCGTCCATGTCGAAGCCAACTTCTCGACCCACCGAGCTTCGGAACTCTTCCCGTTCGCTCGATGCGCCACCGGTGGCGACCACGGTGGCGTCGGAGTAGCGGGCGGCCTGTGCGGCCAGAGCTTCGCCCGGTGTACGGGCGGCGATCGCCCTCACCTCGAGGCCGAGGTGATCGGCGACCTCCAGCGCCTGTTTCCCGATTGATCCGGTGGAGCCGAGGACGACTACCGGACGGGTCACAGAAGCCCGAACCCCCGGAGCACAAAGTAAACGGCGGGAACAGCGATCAAGAAGCTATCGATTCGATCGAGCATCCCGCCATGGCCGGGGAGAACCGATCCCATGTCCTTGACTCCAATCGAGCGCTTGATCGCGGACTCGGTCAGATCGCCGATCGGTGCAAACAGGCCGACGACGGCGGCAATCACAAGACCGCGAGCAATGCCGATCGTCTCCCACGCCGGGAATGTCGTGAGGATCGACGCCACCACCATCGAGGCGATCAACCCCCCGAAGAAACCCTCCAACGTCTTGTTCGGCGAGACGTGAGCAGCCAGCTTGCGTCGGCCGAAGGAGCGGCCGACGAAGTACGCCCCCATGTCGTTGAATGCGATGAGAAGGACCACAAATAGGATGTAGGCCACCGGCCGTGGGCCCTGGGCGATGAGGATGGCGAAAGAGAGGAGTCCGAGCCAAGCCATGCCGAGCACCGTCACCGCGGTGTTCTCGAGCGGATCGCGGCGCGGGGCAAGAGAAAAGAAGAGAACCGTCGTGACTGCAGCCAGTGCGGCCCACCCCCCGATCGCCAACGCGCCGGAGCGGGCGGCACCGACACCCATCAGGACCACGCCGACCAGCCCGAACAAGGCCACGGGCCGGTATTCAACGGTGCGCAGCGTGGCGTAGAACTCGCCGAGCGAGACGACCATCACCAGAATCACGAAAGAGGTGAACCACCATCCGCCGAGGACCAGGCTGCCCAGGAAGAGCCCGAATATGACCAGAGCCGAGGCGACCCGCAGCGTGAAGTCCGATGCGGCTGCCTGTGACGTGACCTCATGGTCTTCCATCGTGACCCGGGCGGTGGTGCCGGCAACATCGTCGAATCCGACCATTCCCGAATCGACCCCGGCAACAGACGCCGAAACTGCTTGCTGTTCCCACTCCTCGGAGGCCGCCCGGGCTACATCCTCGGCCAGGGCTTCGTATTCCTGGGTCGAATGGGCGACATACCCGAACTCTTCAGCCTCGGAGTCATCCTCTTTGGAGAAGAACAGGTCGTCATCTTCCCCGTCGTCGACGACGATTCCGGGCAGCTGGACCACTTCGGCCTCGTGCTCCGGTTCGGCCCCCGGCTCGTCGGGCTCGTCGCGGCCCGACTCATCCCCGGGCGACACCTCCCACGGGCGTCCGAAACGCTTCTCGTCACCTTCGTTTGGGCCGTTTTCGTCCAAGACTTAAACCTCGATCAGCTCTTCTTCTTTGTTCGCGACCAGCTTGTCGATGCGATCGATATACCTGTCGGTCAACTTCTGCAACTCATCTTCGCCTCTTCGGATGTCGTCATCGGATATTTCGCCATGGAACTTTTCCATCTCGCTTTTGGCGTGGCGGCGAACATTGCGCACTGCGACCCGGCCTTCCTCCGCCATGTGCTTCACGACGCGGATCAATTCCTTGCGTCGTTCTTCGGTGAGTGGAGGAAAAGCAATCCGCACCACCGAGCCGTCATTGGTCGGGTTGAGCCCGAGGTCCGCCTGCTGGATGGCGCGCTCGATCTCTCCAATCGAGCTCTGATCGAAGGGGTTTACCACCAGGAGCCTGGGCTCGGGCACTCCGATCGAAGCGAGCTGCTGCAGCGGGGTGGGGGTGCCGTAGTACTGGACCTGGATGCGTTGCAGGAGCTGGGGATTGGCCCGGCCGGTGCGCACGGTGGAGAATTCGGCTGCGACATGGTCGATCGCGCCGTCCATCTTCAACTCGGCCTCTGTAAGCAAGTCGTCAATCATTCCCTCTCCTAGTCAGTGGACAATTGTGCCGATCTCGTCCCCGCGAACCGCCCGAAGGATATTGCCTGGTTCCGTCATGTCGAAGACGATGATCGGGACGCCGTGCTCCTTGCACATGGTAACTGCGGTGGTGTCCATCACCTTGAGCTCACGGGAGATGAAATCCATGTAGGAGAGATCGTTGATCCGCTCCGCGTCGGGATTCGTCGCCGGGTCGGAGTCATATATCCCGTCCACCTTGCTCGCTTTGAGGAGGCTGTCGGCGTCCATCTCGATCGCGCGGAGGGCAGCAGTGGTGTCGGTGGTGAAGAACGGATTTCCGGTGCCGGCGGCGAAGATGACGACCCTCCCCTTTTCCAGGTGTCGCATAGCCCGCAGCCTGATATAGGGCTCGGCCAGTTCCTGCATCGTGATCGCACTCTGGACACGTGTGTCAACGCCCTGCTTTTCGAGTGCGTCGCGCAATGCAAGCGCGTTGATGACAGTCGCCAGCATCCCCATGTAGTCGGCTGAAGCGGGATCCATTCCCTTCGCCGCAGAGGAGACACCACGGAAGATATTGCCTCCGCCAACCACAATCGCGGTCTCGGTGCCGTCGGCAACGCCCCTTGCGATCTCCTCGGCGACCCTGATGACTGTGAGCGGATCGATCCCGTAGCCCACAGCCGGGTCGGCGAATGCCTCCCCGGATAGCTTGAGGAGGACTCTTCGTCGTGGGCCTTTGGTCAAAATTCCTCTATTCACCGACCGCTATACGTGACATCCGGCGGATGGATATATTCTCACCCATCCTGGTTGCGAGCTGAGAGATCATCTCGCCTACCGACCCGTCGAACTTATCACTGTTGACGAACTTCTGGTCGTAGAGAACGTTGTCGGCGTACCACGACTCGATCTTCCCTCCGACGATCTTCTCGATCACCTGTTCGGGTTTGCCCTCGGCGGCGGCCTGGCGTGCAATCAAATCACGCTCTTTTTCGAGGATGTCCGAATCGACATCTTCGCGGCGCAACCACCCCGGGGCTCCCCAGCTGATGTGCATCGCGACGTCGTCGGCCACCTGGCGGAACTCGTCGCTCTTGGCGACGAAGTCGGTCTCACAGGCGAGCTCGATCATCACCCCGAGGACGGGGCGGCCGTTCTGCTCGTGCAGGTAGGCGCCGATCGTCCCTTCGTTTGCTTCCCGGTCGGCCCGCTTCGCCATCTGGGCCTGGCCACGTTCCCGGAGCAGCTCGAACGCTTTCTCGAAATCGCCTGCAGCGTCGGTGAGTGCCTTCTTAGCATCCATCATCCCCACCCCGGCGGTTTGCCGCAGCTTCTGGATGTCTTTAGCTGTTACTTCGGACATGTCACTCCTGAGCTCTTAGGAGGCTTCCGGCTCGGCGGCCGCCTTTTTGCCTTTGGTGAAGGCTTCGCGTCCTTCGATGATTGCGTCGGCGAGGGCACCTGCGATCAGGTCAGAGGCGCGGATCGCATCGTCGTTGCCTGCGATCACATACTCGATGTTGTCGGGGTCGCAATTGCTGTCGACGAGTGCGATGACCGGCAGTCCGAGTCGGGAAGCCTCCTTGACCGCGGTCGCCTCGACATTGACATCGACGACGAAGACCGCCTCGGGCAGCCTCTCCATCGAAGCAACACCACCGAGGTTGGCCTCGAGCTTTGCCAGTTCGCGACTGAGCTTCAGCCGCTCTTTCTTGGTGAGCTCGGAGTTCTCATTGGTGGCCTCCATCTGACGAAGCTCGCGCATGTAGAAGATCCGCTTCTGGATCGTCTGAAAATTGGTGAGCATCCCACCGAGCCAACGGTAGTTGACATAGGGGCTTCCGGACCGCTCGGCGTGGTCGGCCACAGACGACTGGGCCTGCTTCTTGGTCCCGACAAAGAGGACGCTCCCGCCGCGCGCTGCGATCTCGTTGACGAACTTCATGGCTACGGCCACCTGATCCACGGTTTGGCGCAGGTCGATGATGTGGATGCCGTTGCGCTCTCCATAGATGTACGGGCGCATTTTCGGGTTCCAGCGCCGGGTCTGATGTCCGAAATGGACGCCAGCCTCCAGCAGCTGTTTCATTGTCACCGTGGGCACGGTTGATTTCCTTTCTGGTTTGACTTCCGCCTGCCGGTGTTCCCACTCCGTTTCCGGGTGATCCTCTCTCGGCCATAGCGTGCGCATGGGCCGACCAGGGAGGATGGACAGACGTGCTTAGTAGGGAGAACTGTAGGGCCGGAAGCACCGGTTGGGTAATCCGGCGATCAGCCGATCGCGAGCTCGCCGAGACGGTTACGCAGTGACATCATCGTTTTTGCATGAATCTGGCACACCCGGGACTCGGTGACACCAAGGACTTCGCCGATCTCGGACAACGTCATGCTCTCGTAGTAGTAGAGGGTCACGACCAGCCGATCGCGCTCGGGAAGCTTGTTGATCGCCTCGACCAGGCCCTCCCGGGTCTCCTCGGTTTGGACCGCTGCTTCGGGTGAGATACCGCGGGGGTCGGCGAGCATGTCGCCCATGGTCGTCGACGACTCCGAGCCGGCCATCTCATCGAGGGCGGCGATCCCGGTCCTGCCAATCTCGGCAAGAGCAGACTGCAGGTCTTCGACTGACATCTCCAAATGCTTGGCCAGTTCTTCCTCGGTGGGAGCCCGCTGCAGGCGATGTTCCAATTCGGCGACGGCGGTCTCGATGAGCCTGCTCCTGGATCTGACGGAACGTGGGACCCAGTCGAGAGCCCGCAGCTCGTCGAGGATGGCTCCTTTGATCCGATTGATTGCGTAGGTCTCGAACTTGAACCCGCGCTCGGGCTCGAACTTGTCGATTGCATCGATGAGACCGAAGAGCCCGTATGAGGCGAGGTCGTTCTGGTCGACCGAACGGGGCAGCCCGGCTCCGACACGACCGGCGACGTATTTGACCAGCGGCGAGTAGTGGAGGATCAATCTCTCCCGAACCGAGGTGCTTCCGTCAGCCTTGAAAGAAGCCCAGAGTTCGTCGATGACGCTCTGGTCAGGCTCTCGGGTGGCTTCGGTCATAGGTCCCTCTAAGGTGTTCGCGGGTTACTGCAGTGTATATCTGCGTCGTCGCCAGGTCAGTATGACCCAACAAATCTTGGACAACGCGTAAATCCGCGCCTCCTTCGAGTAGGTGGGTTGCGAAACTGTGGCGCAACGCGTGAGGAAAGGTTGCAACGCGCCGGCTGACCACCCGTCGCAGACCTCTGGGGCCGAGGGCGCCGCCCCTTGCCCCCACCCACAGGTGGTTTCCGGCCGTTCCCTGGACAAGCGAAGGTCGCCCATTGTGGAGATAGTTCTCCAGGGCGGCCTGAGCGGGCCGGCCGACCGGCACCTGGCGACCCTTCCCCCCTTTTCCGACGACGGAGATGATGTCTCCTCCAACACCGTCGACAGTGAGCGATGCAAGCTCGGAGATCCGGAGCCCGGTGGCGTAGAGGAGCTCGATGATTGCGGCATCCCTCGCACCGATCGGCTCGGAAACGTCGATTCCCTCGATCGCCGCCACGAGGTGTCGGGAAGGGATCGCATGGGGCAGCGGCCGGTCCAGCTTGGGGCGGGAGACGGTTTCGAAGGGGTTGACGCTGAGCTCGCCGCGGCGGCCGGCATCGACGTAGAAACTCGATACCGAAGAGGCCTTGCGCGAAATCGAGCGCCGTGAATACTTGCGGGTGTCGAGAAACGCCAGGTAACGCCTGGCATCTTTTCGCCCGACGTCGGCGACCGAGGCGATGCCGGACCGGTCGCAGAAGTCGAAGAACTGGGCGAGATCGCGACGGTACGCGTCGATCGTGTGTTGGGAGAGGCCGCGTTGGTCCCTTAGGCGGGTCAGGTATCTGTCGACCGGGGCTGCCGCCCATTCCGGGACCTGGGGAAGGTTCACAGGTCCATGGTATTGGATTCAGGCGCTGTAACGGGTCACCGGGCGGACGAGGTCGCCGGACCGGACCACTTCACCGGCTATTTCGAGGCGTCCCAGCCGGGCCAGAGCCTCCTTGATCGAACATTCCCAGAGCGCAGGGAGGTCCTCGATATCAACCCCCGACTCGGGAAGCCCACCATCTGATGACGCCAGGGAGCACGCGGCCACAGTGCCGGTAAGGAGGGAGAGCTCGGCGATCAGGTCGTCAGCGCCGAAGATCGGGATCGCCCCATCGCGGATCAGCTGATTAGTGCCCTCCGAGGCTTCCCGCCCGATGTCGCCAGGCACTGCGAATACCGGTCGTCCCATCTCAGCCGCGAGCACGGCGGTTATCTGTGCCCCGCCGGCGAGCTTCGACTCGACCACAACCACGGCTACCGATAGCGCAGCAATCAACCGGTTCCGCGCTGGGAACCTCCAGCGGTCCGGTCGGGTAGCACCGGGATACTCCGAAACGACTGCCCCACCCAGTTCGACCAGTTGCCCGGCGAGGGGTTTGTTCTCCGTCGGATAGATGTGGTCGAGTCCCGACCCGAGGACTGCCACCCCACGTCCGCCCGCCTCGACCGTCCCCCGGTGCGCCGCAGCATCGATACCACGGGCCAGCCCGCTCACGGTCACCCAGCCTGCCGTGGCGATCCGACGCCCCATCGACCCTGCGATCTCGAGGCCGTATCGAGTGCATTTTCGGGTGCCGACCACGGCGACAAGAATCCCGGACGGGACTGATCCTCTCACATAGACCAGGGGCGGCTTCTCCAGGTCCATCAAACCGGTTGGGTATCCCTCTGCCCCGGGCGCCATGGTCGTATCGGAGCTCACCAGACACCCCGAAGCGACAACGCCTCGGCGACGTGGACATCGTCGACCGGGGCATGCTCGAAGTCGGCGAGTGTCTGGGCAACCCTCCGAACCCGGACCGTCCCCCTGGCGGTGATCGCCCCCGACTCCAGGGCACGTACCAGGAGGGCACCTGCTGTGTTGGACATCGGGAGACCGGTCAGTTCCCGGTCGGAGAGATCACGATTGAGAGCGCCCCGAGCCATCTGGGCTTCCCGCGCGGTGAGCACCCGTTTCAGGATCGCTGCGGTGGCCTCTCCACCAACCGAGCAGTACTCGTCTCCATCAACCCGCTTGACGTGGACCGCCAGGTCGAAGCGGTCGAGCATCGGACCGGAGATGCGCTGGCGATAGCGTTGCCGCCCCGACTCCGGGCACCGGCACGGCTTGCGGGGATCACCCCAGTACCCGCAGGGACATGGGTTGGTCGCGCCAACCAGCTGGAAGCTGGCCGGAAACTCCTGGGACGCCCCCTGGCGGGAGATCAATATCCGACCCTCCTCCAGAGGCTGCCGCAACGCGTCGAGGTGGGCTCTGGGGAATTCTGCGAGCTCGTCGAGGAAGAGAATTCCGCGATGGGCGAGAGAAATCTCTCCCGGCGTCGGAATGCCGGTCCCGCCTCCCACCAGAGCCGCCCGAGTCGCAGTGTGATGAGGTGCGCGGAAAGGCGGGATCGGCGAGATGACATCACCAAGCCCGGCATTGGCCCGGATCAGGGCCACCTCGATCGATGCGGGATCATCGAGCAGAGGCAGAATACCGGGGAGGCGTCGGGCCAGCATGGTCTTGCCCCCGCCGGGCGGGCCGTGGAAGAGGATGTGGTGTCCCCCCGCAGCCGCGATTTCGAGTGCCCTTTTCGCCAGCGCTTGGCCCCGCACATCGGCCATGTCCGGCACCGCCCGGTCTTCAGCGGAAGGTGACTCCGGCTGGAGTGGCGTGCGTCCCATGCCCTCCGAAAGGAGGGCGACGGCGTCCGCCAGGGTCTCAACCGGATGCACTTCCGACCCCGGGACAAGTGCAACCTCTGCCGAATGCTCCCTAGAGACCAGACACGGGATCCCGAGTCGGGCACTCATCACTGCCGCACCGAGCGAGCTCCCTCCCCGCCTCACCTTGCCATCGAGCGAAAGCTCGCCGACTATGACCACCCGGGGCACGCGGCGGATCTGTCTGTCGGCGGCGAGGATGCTGATCGCGATCGGCAGGTCGTAGTCGGATCCGCGTTTCTTCAGATCCGCGGGAGCAAGGTTGATGGTCAGCTCGCGGTGGGGAAACTCGATCCCCGACGAATGGATCGCCGCCCTCACTCGATCCTTCGCCTCCCGCAGCGCAGTGTCGGGTAGTCCCGAGAGCTTGAACGAGTTGGTGGTCCCTCCGACATGGGCTTCGACCCGGACCGGACGGACATCCCCACCGACGAGCGCCACCGACAGCACCGACGCATACATGGGTTCCAACCTAAGGCGACGGCTCGATCACTTCTAGGGGGTTGTGGGAACCCAATAGTCTGCACCCCTGCCGATGATGCATCCCGATCGGGGCTGTCACACGACCGCGGTTGCGCCCACCCGGCGGGAATCTGCCCAGGCCACCAGACGGCCATCCACCTTGCCGGCGCTGTTGACTCCGCCGAAGAACATGTGAGGCTCGTCATACCACCTGACTTCGGGCCCTGACAGGTCGACCCCGGCCTCTGCCGCCACCGCGACGGGTTGGATCCGCTCGGGGTGAAGTCGGGGATGCTCCACTGCGGCCTCGAGGGTGTCGCCGCCGAGGAGGAACCTGATCAGTGTGATCAGCAGCGCCGAACTTATCCGGTCGGCGCCGGGAGATCCGATCGCGATCACGTCGTCCCCCGAGCGGACCGTGGTCGGGGCCATGTTCGACATCATCCGCTCCCCCGGCACCAGGGCTTCGACCCCGCCGGGAATCAACTCGATCTCGCCCACCGAGTTGTTCATCAACAGCCCGGTTCCTGCCGGGACGATGCCCGATCCGTAACCAGCCGAGAAGGTTGCGGCGACGGCAATCCCGTCGTTGTCGACTGCCGAGACGGTGACCGTCGACGGCGACTTGAGGCCAGCTGCGGCAAGCAGGCCCTCGACGTCGGAGCCGAGGGTGTCCTCGAACTCGCGACGATGGGTGAGCGCCCCAACAAGAGAATCCCGCCACACAGCGTGCGAGAGCGGGTCGGCGCTGTCGGCCACGGAGCGGAGCGCGTCGAGGACGACCACACCCCCCACCGCCGGCGGAGGATTGGCCACCACCTGCCATCCGGCGATCTCAGCTCGGAGCGGCTCTCTGATGAGGGGCTGATACTCGTCCAGGTCTCGGGCTGTGACCTGCGACCCCCGTGACGAGAGGTCGGCGACGATGCGTGCGGCGAGATCACCGCGGTAGAACGTCGCAGCACCTTCCTCCCCGATCTGGCGAAGAGTGGCGGGCAGGTCGACAAATCTCACCGGTTCACCGGTTTCCTTCAGCCGGTCCCCGTCGTAGAGCGCAGCACGGGATGCAGGGTCCTGGCTGAAGATGAGCGGCCCGGAATCGACCAGGTAGGTGCG